>NZ_JBBMQY010000009.1:0-182142 GCF_038900255.1 Pseudoalteromonas sp. AS84
GTCTTCGTTTTGCTATCCGTGAAGGTGGTCGTACTGTAGGTGCTGGTGTTGTAGCAACTATCGTAGCGTAATTATTAACCTAGCTAATTGTTACCAAAAAGCCCGAGCTTAGTCTCGGGTTTTTTAATGTCTAAAATAAAGTGTCATATGAAGGTGGCGCTCTTACTTTAGGCGTAGGTGCGTTGTAGTAACGTTCAAAGCGTAATAATTAACGTTAAAGTTAATTATTATAAAAAGCTCACTTAGGTGGCCTTTTTAATGCCTATAGAAAAGTGATTAGCTTTGAGTTATAACTTTCTTGTCGTAGCTTGGGTTGAGTTTTACGAATCTCGAGGGAAACGGTTACTGAAAATAACTGAGCTCTTAAATATAAAAAAGCACGGCTAGGCCGCGCTTATATTGAGTTAGCTTTTGGTATTTTAGCCAATTACTAATATATGATAAAAGCTTTAATGCTTTTTAGCATATTCTTCAGCTTGTTTTAAAACTCTTAATAAATTACCGCTTAAAATCTTTTTAATATCTTTGTCGCTGTAATCTCTGTCCATTAAACCTTGAACAAGATTAGGGTAGCTAGATACATCTTTTAAGCCGATAGGTAATGAATCGCCCACACCATCATAATCAGAGCCAATACCTACATAATCAATACCAATTAGCTCAACTACGTGATCAATATGATCAAGCACCTGTTCAAGGCTTGCAAATGGGTATGGATTTTTAGCACGGTACGCAGCATCAAAATCGTTGCTTAACTTAGTGCCTTCTTTTTTAGCAGACTCTTTTGTGTTTTTTAATTGCTTGCCCCAACTACCTGCTTTAGCGGTAACAAAGCTTGAGCCAAAGTTGATTTGAATAACGCCGCCATTTTCTTTAAGCGCCAATAGCATATCGTCATTCATATTACGCTCAAAGCCTGGCGTGTATTTACGAAGTGATGAATGCGAGGCTATTACTGGTGTCTTAGATAGATCCATAACTTGATAAAACGCATCATCAGAAATATGCGAAACGTCGATTAACATACCAATATTATTCATTTCAGTGACAAGCTTTTTACCAAATGGGCTTAAGCCTTTCCATTTACGGCGTATATCGTAAGAAGAATCCGAAATATGGTTGCTTTGCGAGTGCGCTAGCGTGATGTAGCGAATGCCACGCTCGTAAAAATGCTGAAGATTCTTCATATCCCCTTCGATTGGAGAGCCATTTTCCATACCCATTGCGATAGAGAGCTTACCTTGTTTAAATTGCTCCTCTATATCACTGCTTGAGCTAGCAATAGCAAACTTATCGGGCGCGCGCTGGGCTATGGCTTCCATACTATCAATCATTTGATTGGCTAGCTGATAGCTTTTACCTTTACCTTCAAACTCCAAATGCGCAGGAATATAAATCGACATAAACGGTGCGTTTAAACCGCCTTTTACAGCGCGAGGGTAGTCAAAATCGCCATCAGTTGTCGCTTTAGTTACATCAACCCAGTTTTTATGAATTCGGTAAGGTACGTCGATATGGGTATCAATTAAAATGGTGCCTTTAGCGAGCTTAATTGCCTTTTCAGATGCTGTTATTGTTTGTTCTGCTTGGGCTTGGCTAGTTAATGCTAGTGATATGGCTACCACTAGAGTGCTGAGTTTTATCATGTTTTGGCTCTTTGGGTAAAAAGCCATTGTGTACGTTCAACTCAAAAGTTACAAGTACTACGCCTTAATCAAACGACTGTGCTTGATGCTCTTCACTTTGCAGCGCTTTAAATTCGCCCTGCGAAATAATAGTTACAGACTCATGAAGCTCTGAAAAAAACACCATGGCTTCGCCATTTTTAAGCTGAAGCTTAACTTGGTTAACTTTAGATTCAATGCTTGCTTCTACTTCGCCATAATCGGTGCCTTCACGTAATACATAGCTTTCTATTAGGTTGTAAAGGGTGTCTTTATCGAGTTGTTCAAAAGGAATAATCATAATTGCTCTTTGTTTGCATTGCCTAAAACATGTTGCCCAAAATAGCATGGCACGGCTTTCTCTAACCAAAATATAGGCTTAAATGGGTTTTTACCGCTAATAAAACCAACGTGTCCGCCCTTGTCAGAGATGCGCAGCGTAACATGCTCACTTACATCTTGCCTACTCGGTACGGCTTTAATTGAGAGCATCGGGTCGTCTTTGGCATGAATAATAAGTGTGGGTATAGCGATATCTTTTAAGTACGGCATAGCACTGGCTTTACGATAGTAATCGTGGGCATTTTCAAAGCCATGTAACGGTGCTGTAAGTTGGTTATCGAACTCTAATAAATCATCAATATTCATTAATTGATCGGTAGTTATAGGAATTTGCTGCTTAATTTGCGGTAATTTACGTTGCATCGACTTTTTCATGCGATCGAGCAAATACTTTTGATAAATTTTACCTAAGCTTTTACGAATAACATCACTTGATGATGATAAGTCATAAGGCGCCGATACCACTGCAGCTGCATTGAGTGGGCAGTTTGTATTCTCTTCGCCTAAGTACTTAGCAAGCACATTACCACCAAGCGAAAAGCCCACGGCAACCATCGCTCTATCTGGGTATTGTTGCTTAAGATGATTTATAAAAAAGGCTAAATCGGCGGTGTCACCACTGTGATAAGCACGTGGAAGGCGGTTTACTTCAGTTGAGCAGTTTCTAAAGTGCATAAGCACAACTGCATAACCTTGTTTTTTTAACGCCTTCATCATGCCTTTGGCATAAAAGCTATTTATATTGCCTTCAAGGCCATGCAAAACAACGGCAAGTGGTGCGGTTTCGTTATGTGGAAGTGACCATGCGAGCTCAATAAAGTCACCATCAGGTGTATCAAGTTGCTCAAGTTCGTAGCGAGTGTGGTGAAATGGGCGGAAAAAACGCGGCATTATGGTTTGAACGTGACGATTGGTCATCCACCATGCTGGTTTGAACTGAGAGATCATGTTTGTACTACGCACTTTGTATTAAACGAAAAGCTAGTGTACCAAATTTTTCGCTTCAGAAAATAAAAAGCGCCTAACTAGTAAACTAATAAGGCGCTTTAGTGCGTCGTGCTTAATTTTGTTCGGGAATTTCTGCATCATGTATTTTTTTCAAAAAGAAAAAAGCAAAAAAGATACACAAAGAAACAACGATGGTTAAAAACCCAAAAGACATAAATAAAACTGGATCTGTAAAAAAGTCTCTAAAAAATACGTTCATGAGTTGTTCCCCTCGTTGTTGATGGGTTAATCATAGGCGGTGTTTGCAGGTCGCAACGTGATCGAGATCAAGTTATTTACATAAGCAGATGTAGGAGCGAAGCTAAGTTGATTTAGATCATGCTTTAAGGGTTACTAAGTTATTACCACTGAGAGCTAAGAGAGTTTTTTGCTTGAAATAGTGAGCTGATCTTAATTCATGCTTTTCCACTTCCCCTAAAGCGCAGCGCTTTTGACTTTTTTGAGCAAACCACTTAAAGATTTTTTGCACAAAGAGAAAAGAATGAGAAGTAAATGAGGGTAGAGCTATAAACTACTTGAGCAACAAACTGCTCAATATTTATATCTAAGTAATTTAGTTTGTTTTCCTCTAAAAGCGAAGCGCCTCTTAACCTCTTTGTGAGTAAATTACTTAAAGGTCTTTGCGCAAAAAAAAGAAAAAGAGAAGAAGATTAGGACAGGGTAATAAACTCCTCAGCTAAACAACCGCTCAATATTTATATCTAAGTAATTTAGTTTATTTTCCTCTAAAAGCGAAGCGCATCTTAAGCTCTTTGTGAATAAATCACTTAAAGGTTTTTTGCACAAAGAAAAGAGAATGAGCAGTGGAAGAGGGCACAAAAAGTAGCAGCCTAAGTGGCTTTCACATATAGCTCAATATTGTTTGGCTCTGTATGTTTGACTAATTCAAACTCATTTACTGCTTCAATCAACACATGTTGCTGTTGTTTTTCAAGCTTCAGCTCAGCGCTTAGCAACTCTGCGCGTATTGAGGCGTAATCACTTATTGTATTCTGATTAGCTTTTAAATAGCTGCGTGCGGCGCGCAGAGGCTGTAATGCGTGAGTATCAAACTCACTAGTTACATTTATTAACTCATTTAACTGTTGGGCATTAACACTTAAATTTAATGAATCTAAATAAAGCAGTAATAAGCATAAATTAACATTTTTTCCTTGCTGGTTTTGTAGTGCCAGCAAGGTTTTTTGTTGCTCAGGCTTTGCGTACAAGGTGCACGCAAACTGCCAAAAATGGTCGCTATTGAGCAAGTTCATTGGCGAATGCCTGCTCTTTTTCTTCCATTTCTTCAAGTGCCATAAGTAGCTCTTCTTCAATGTCGTTAAGTTTAGGTGTAAGCGTTGCTTGCTTAGCTAATAACTCTTTAAGCTTGGCTTTGTTATCATCGTTGTAGAGTTCGTTGTCGCCAAGGGCTACTTCAACTTCGCTAAGCTCTGCAGTAAATTTATCGAGTTGCTTTTCCAGCTTTTCAATTTGCTTTTTAAGTGGCTGAGTGGCTTTTCTAAATTCAGCTTCTAAGCGCTTTTGCTCTTTACGGTTAACACCTGGGTTTGCTTTAGGCTCGTCGTTTTGCTGCGCTTTAACCGCTTCTTTATTGGCATTCAGTAACCACTGATAATACGCATCTAAGTCGTAACCAAACTGGGTTACTTTGCCGTCATCTACTAAGTAAAACTCGTCGGCGGTATTTTTAAGCATATGGCGATCATGCGATACGGTAACCATAGCGCCTTCAAAGCCTTGTAGTGCCATAACCAGTGCATGGCGCATTTCTAAATCAAGGTGGTTAGTTGGCTCATCGAGTAGTAATAAGTTTGGTTTTTGATATACCAACATAGCAAGTACTAAACGTGCTTTTTCGCCGCCTGAAAATGGGGCTACAGGCTCAAGGGCTTTATCGCCAATAAAGGCAAAACCACCTAAAAAGTCACGTAGTGATTGCTCAGTAGCTTTTGGGTCGAGGCGTTGTAAATGCATTATTGCACTGGCTTTTAAATCAAGGGATTCAAGCTGATGCTGCGCAAAGTAACCAATATTTAATCCGTGATGCTGAATAACTTCGCCAGCTTGCGGCTCTAAATCACCAGAAAGCAGTTTAATTAACGTTGATTTACCCGCGCCATTTCGACCAAGTAAAGCAATTCGGCTACCTGGCACAAGGTTTAGCTCTATATTATTTAATATAGTGACGTCACCATAACCCGCTTTGGCTTTATCTATTGTCATTAGTGGGTTTGGTAATGCTTTTGGCTCTGCAAACTCAAAGTTAAACGGCGAGTCGGCATGTGCCGGCGCTAGTTTTTCCATGCGTTCAAGTGCTTTTACACGGCTTTGTGCTTGTTTGGCTTTACTGGCTTTAGCTTTAAAGCGCGTTATAAACTGCTCAAGGTGCGCAATTTGATCTTGTTGCTTATCAAACATTGCTTGTTGTTGTAGCAAGCGCTCTGCTTTTTGGCGTTCAAACTGCGAGTAGTTACCTTTGTACACGTTGATAAGTTGCTTATCTACATGCCAAATTTGGTCAACCACCGCATCTAAAAACTCACGGTCATGCGATATAAGTACAAGGGTGCCAGTGTAAGCACGTAAAAAACGCTCAAGCCAATAAACAGCATCTAAATCAAGGTGGTTTGTTGGCTCATCGAGTAATAGTAAATCGGCGTCGCGTATTAATGCTTGGGCAAGGTTTAAACGCATGCGCCAACCACCCGAAAACGAGCTTACAGGGTTTTCTATAAGGTTATTGGCAAAGCCTAAGCCGTGTAATAGCTCACCGGCGGTTGATTCAATGCTGTAGCCTTTAATGTTTTCAAGCTGAATATGTACTTTGGCTTGTGTGTCGCCATCGTTGTTTTTCTCGGCCTCACGCAGTGCTATACGCATTGCGTAGTATTCTGGGTGGCCTTGAAGTACATAATCAATTGCGCTTATTTCAAGGGCGGGGGTTTCTTGTTTTACCGAGGCAATAGACCAATCTTTGGGAATACTGCAATTACCAGCATCGAGTTGCAATTCAGATTTTAGTAAACCAAATAACGTTGACTTTCCACAACCATTAGCGCCAACAAGGCCTACTTTATGTTCTGGAAATAACGTAGCTGATGCATTTTTTAATAAGGCTTTACCGCCACGAAGTAGTTCTATTTCTGAGATTTGGATCATGAATGCGTTACTTTGCTGTGCCCTTGTTAAGTTGGCGCTATCATAACATAGAACTTAATGCTCTTATCAAGCGTATCAACAAGTGAAGTTATACGATAAAATAGCAGTAGTTCAAACCACAGGAAAAATGTTGTGAGACAAAAGAAGCGATTTATTGCTGGTGCATCGTGCCCTGACTGCAAAGCCATGGATACTATGATGCTATACAGAGAACATGATGTTGAAAAAGTAGAGTGTGTTGAGTGTGGTCATAAAATGGCGCAACCCGATAACGCTGTTCAGGCGTCTACTCGCCAATTTGAACAAGTAATTGGTGTATTTAAACCGGGCGACTAACCCGGTTTTTTATTGCCTAATTTTTACCGGTTTTAGTAATGCGGTGGAGGCGGCTCAGGTGCTTCAGACATCATAGACGATGATGACTGAGACTCTTTAATTTTTTCTGCTAGCAGCTCAGTTTGGCGTTTCATTTTTGCTAAAAGTTGCTGGTGCACTTTTATTTCATCATTTAAGACTTCAATCGTCTCATCTTGAAAAGCCACTTTGGCTTCAAGTTCCATTAAGCGATGTTCAATTGTGTTCATTATTCTCTCGTATAATAAATCGCTCTGCGATACCGCTGGAGCTTTCGGTTAACAACGACTTACCGTTATCTGTAAATGTCACATCTAGCACCACCGCCGATTTAGGCTTGCTGCCTTCGCGCGGGGTAACCTGCCAAGTTTGAATTTTTTCACCGCTTGGTATTTGCCACAAATCTACGCGTTTATTTGGCGAGCCGGTTGCAAGCAAAGTGCCTTGTTCGTTAAAACGCACAGCAGTAAAAATTTTCTGACGCGCAATATACTTCAGTTTACTCACAAGATCACCTGTAGTCAGCTTCCATACATTTGCTTGTGCCATACTATCGGCCGTAAACGCATAGCGACCTTGTGGATCGAGCGTTACTTGGGTAACACGCGTTGGGTGATTAAAACGATGAATTACTTGCCCTGTACGTGTATCCCAAAAGTAAGCAACATAATCGTTAGAGCCACTCAAAGCAAAGCGTCCGTTAGGTGATAGGTCAACGGTGTTAACTTTATCTTGATGACCTAAAAACTCAATGCGACGTCCGGTTTCTAGGTTTACAAATACGACAACGCCGTCGCTACGGCCGTATAAAACACTACGGCCTTGATTGCTAATGGCAATATCGCGAATACTGGCTTTTTGTATTTTGTAATAACCTCTATTTTTGCCTGTGGCTATATCCCACACAGCAAACGTGGTTTTTTCGGCGGTAACAGCCACGCTGTTATCAAAAGCAATAGCAACGGCGTATACCAAACTGTCTTGATCTTGCTGCTGAAACCATTGGTATTTTAGTACCTGCTGTTGATTATCCCACAGGGCGACCCCATGGTTGATAGAGGAGATCAAACTGTATTTACCATCGTTTGACAGTGTTGATGAAAACGCACCTTGTGCAGCATGTTCGTAACTTGCTACAGCGTGTTGTTTTTTATCGGTACAGGCGATGGCTAAAAAACAGCTAAATACGATTAAAAAAGTACGAAATATCGACATATTACAGGTATTTCCCCTTAACTCTTAGTGACTGAGAGGTTAGACTAGGACGCGTTAAATGCCTAGGTTGTTTGTCTAATCACTGGATATGTTTTTAGTTTAGCTAACAATGTGGAATTTAGTCATTAAACAAGCAGCCTATCATGTGGGCCGTTAATCTTTAACTAGTAATAATACATTAAAATGACAACTGCAAAGTGTGTCGGAGATTTAAAATGAAAAAGACGATTAGATTGTCATTGATTGCAGCGTCAGTTTTAGCGCTTACAGCTTGTAATCAAGAAGCAAAAAAAGAACAAGCTGAAGTTAAATTAGACACTGTTGAACAGCAACAAGCATACGGTATTGGTGCATCTGTAGGTAACTTTTTAAATAAAGACCTAGCAGACAAAACAGAAATTGGTATTGAACTAGACCAAGCACTTTTAATCCGTGGTTTTGAAGATGCACTTGCTGGCAATGCAAAGCTTGACGAAGAAAAAATTCGTGAAGTATTAACTGAATTAGATACATCAGTACGTACTAAGCAAGAAGAAAAAGCAAAAGTAGAGTCTGAAAAAAGCAAAGAAGCGGGTGTTAAATACCTAGCTGACAACGCTAAAAAAGAAGGCGTTACAGTAACTGAGTCTGGCCTACAGTACGAAGTACTTAGCGAAGGCGATGGCGAAAAGCCAGTAGCAACTGATGTAGTTAAAGTACACTACAAAGGTACTTTATTAGACGGTACTGAGTTTGATAGCTCATATGCACGTAACGAACCTACAACTTTCCCTCTTAACCGCGTAATTGCGGGTTGGACTGAAGGTTTACAACTTATGTCAGTGGGTTCTAAGTACAAGTTCACTATTCCTTCAGAACTTGCTTACGGCGACCGTGACTTAGGTAAGATTCCAGCTAATTCAACACTTGTATTTGAAGTTGAGTTACTTGAAATTCAAAATGAAGAAGCACCAGCACAATAATAAGCTTATTGTGTAAATGCAAAAAGGGACCTTAGGTCCCTTTTTTAATGTGCGTAAATAACATATTAGTTTGCGTGATTAGAAAACAAGTTATCAATAAGCTCATCTTCAAGTGCAAAGCGTGCTTCTAATGCCTCGCCAATAACAGATAAGTCATCATCAAAGCCCTTTAACAAGTCTTCTTTGTCTACCTCAGCGTATTTATCATTAAAATCAAGCGCTATGTCGGTTGTACTAGAAATACGCGGGTAAATAGAGTTTGCTAACTCTTGGCTTTGTAAGCCCTTTTTTTCACATGCTTTTGCTATATCGTCATACACTTCAAAATGGCCTGCAGATAGGTAATCCATTAAAAGTTGGCAAAATGATTCAATTAGCTTTGGCTCTGGTAATGCCTGATCTTGTTTTTCGTACGGCGTAAAGCCTGCAATTTTGCAATAAAGTACAATAAGGTCTTGGCGTTCGTTTAGCCATTTATCAATTACTGTGTGGCTACCACCCCATTTCTGTTGAGCTTTTTCTACACGCGTCAGCATAATTATTCTCCTAGGCTGGGTTGGTTTTTAATTAAAAATATAATAACTCATTGTACATCAAGATATATTTAATTTGAGCGTATATCAACAAGTAAAGTAACCCAGTTGTGAGTTGTATCTTTTTATATTAATTAAGATGGGGGAGTTTTATTGCAGGCAAGAAAAAACCACCAGTTACGGTGGTCTAATTTCTTTCAGTGACTTGTTATAACAAGCTTTCTTATTTTTATGAGATGATTTTTATTGTTATTATTTTAAAACTTTTATTTTTATTGTTTTAAGATTTTTATTGTTGTTTTTGTTAACGCGGGACAAACAATAACAAGGTTTTTAGTATGTTGCAAACATATTAATAAAAAGTTTTAAATGTTATTCTTTTTTGCTTATTTTATAGTCAAAATGGATTAAAACACTCCATTATATTGATCTGCCTCTAGGTAAAGCTGTTTTCGTCCCTAAGCAATAGAGGGTCGGGGAATATGGTGGTACAATCTTGCACAATTTATACAAGTCTTAGGATCATTTACGCCATGAGCGAATTAAAAAACGACCGTTATTTACGTGCACTTGCAAAACAACCTGTTGATGTAACTCCGGTATGGATGATGCGCCAAGCAGGACGCTATTTACCAGAGTACCGTGCAACACGTGCACAAGCGGGCGATTTTATGAGCCTGTGCCGTAATGCAGAACTTGCATGTGAAGTAACACTGCAACCATTACGTCGCTACCCGTTAGATGCCGCTATATTATTTAGTGATATTTTAACAATTCCAGATGCGATGGGTTTAGGCTTGTACTTTGAAACTGGCGAAGGCCCTAAGTTTGAACGTCCTATTTCATCACTTGCTGATGTTAAAAAAATTCCAAAGCTAGACCCTACAGACGAGCTTGGCTACGTAATGAATGCAGTAAGCACTATTCGTCGTGAGCTTAAGGGCGAAGTACCACTTATTGGTTTTTCTGGTTCACCTTGGACACTAGCGACTTATATGGTTGAAGGCGGTAGCAGCAAAGTATTTGGTAAAATCAAAAAAATGGCGTTTGCAGAGCCCCAAACACTTCATTTATTACTAGATAAGCTAGCTGATTCAGTTATCGATTACTTAAATGCTCAAATTAAAGCAGGCGCGCAATCGCTAATGGTATTTGACTCATGGGGTGGTGTATTAAGCCCGCGCGATTACAACGAGTTTTCACTACAATATATGCATAAAATTGTAGATGGCTTAATTCGTGAATACGATGGTCGTAAAGTACCGGTTACTTTGTTTACTAAAAATGGTGGTCAATGGATTGAAGCTATCGCAGCAACAGGTTGTGATGCAATTGGTCTTGATTGGACTATTAATATTAGCGACGCTAAGCGCCGTGTGGGTGATAAAGTGGCTCTACAAGGTAATATGGACCCATCTATGTTACACGGTACACCAGAGCGTATTCGTCAAGAAGTAGGCACTATTTTAGAAGATTTTGGTACGGGCAATGGCCACGTGTTTAACTTAGGCCACGGTATTACACCAGATGTAGACCCTGAAAATGCTGGCGTATTCATTAATGCAGTACATGAGCTAAGTGCTAAGTACCATAAGTAATAATGGTTTAAAAACTGTTTAAAAGTAAAAAGCCCGCTAATTAGCGGGCTTTTTGTTATCTATTTATAAAGGGCTTTAAAAAAACCTTACTTAATAACCTACTTAAATAAGCGATTTAAACCATTTAATGCCGCAACACGGTAGGCTTCAGCCATGGTCGGGTAGTTAAATGTGGTATTTACAAAGTAGTCGATATTATTGCCACCATTTTTTTGTTCCATAATGGCTTGGCCAATGTGAACAATTTCAGATGCACGCTCGCCAAAACAATGTACGCCAAGTACTTCTTTGGTTTCAGTGTGGAATAATATTTTTAAACTACCTACTTCAGTACCAGCAATTTGCGCGCGAGCCAAATGCTTAAACTGAGCACGGCCAACTTCATACGGTACTTTAGCGGCTGTAAGTTCTTGCTCTGTTTTACCTACTGAGCTCATTTCTGGAATGGTATAAATACCGGCCGGAATATCAACAATCAGGCGGTCGTCACAGTTACCACATGCAATTGCATCAGCAGCTATACGACCTTGGTCAAACGCAGCACTAGCAAGGCTTGGGTAGCCAATTACATCACCTACAGCGTAAACGTTATCAACTTCTGTTTGATATGTTTCGTTAACTTTTAATTGGCCACGGCTATCGGCTTTTAAACCAATGGCTTCAAGGTTTAATGTATCTGTATTACCAGTACGGCCATTAGCAAATAAAATACAGTCAGCTTTTACGCGTTTGCCTGATTTTAAATGCATAATAACGCAGTCGTCACGGGTCTCTATTCGGTCAAACTCTTCGTTATGACGAATAACAATACCGCTGTTCCAAAAGTGATAGCTAAGCGCGTCAGATATTTCAGCATCCATAAAAGCAAGTAGTCGGTCGCGTGTATTAACTAAATCAACTTTAGCGCCTAAACCTTTAAATATAGAAGCATACTCACAACCAATTACACCAGCGCCGTATATAAGTACGCGGTGAGGGTCGTGTTTAAGGCCAAGTATTGTATCACTTTCGTAAATACGAGAATGCGTAAAATCGACTTCTGGTGGGCGATAAGGGCGTGAACCCGTTGCTATAACAATCGTTTTAGCCGTTAGTCGCTCGGTTGAGCCGTCATTTCTTTTTACTTCAATCGTGTGCTTATCTACAAAGCTCGCATCACCTTGAAACATATGAATGCGGTTACGGTCGTAAAAGCTACTACGTAAATTAGATTGCTTAGAAATAACCGAACTGGCGTGACGTAAAATATCAGGAAAAGTTAAGCGGCTAGGGCGCTCACCAATATTAAATAACGGGTTTGCTTTGTATTCAATATAGCGGCTAACAGAATGGCGAAGCGCTTTTGAAGGGATAGTTCCCCAATGTACACAACCGCCACCAACAGCTTCTTGGCGTTCAATAACCGCTACTTTTTTGTCGTTTTTTGAAAGGTTCATCGCGGTGCCTTCACCGCCAGGACCCGTGCCAATAATTATTGCATCATATTGGTATGTCACGGGTACTTTTTTTTGTTCTGGTTGTTTGGCCACAGCCACTCCTAAATTAATTAAAAGAGGCTTTTAATAACCTCGCATTAAGTGCTAGCCATGCCTGTTTTTGATTTTCCCAGGCGGCTTCCAACTCATGGTATTGTGCCATTAATGCTGAGCGTTCACACTGCTTTGCCATGTTATTTTTTTTAACTTCTAACACTTGTTTTTGTAGTGAACAATAATTTTGCAGTTTTTTCAGCAGTAAATCGTACTCTTGTTGTAATAATGTAATCTTATCTTGTGCTAAAGGCAATTTTGCAAGACGCGTTTGCGTTTTGCTCATTAGCGTTTCGGCCTTTGCTTTTTCGATACGTTCAACAGGTGTACGCTTCAATTTATTAGCTAAACCAACAGCTGCTAAAGAGCGAATCATCCATTTTGTTGGATCGTAATGAAACCATTTAATACCGTTACGGTAGTCGCTTGCAAAAATATGGTGGAAGTTGTGATACCCCTCACCGTATGTAAATAACGCTAAAAAGCCGTTATCACGTGCCGTATTTTTTTCGGTGTATGGGCGAGAGCCCCAAATATGTGCAACCGAATTTATAAAAAAGGTAAAGTGTTGGCTTAGTACTAAGCGTAGTAAACCTGCAAGGATTAACATACCCCACACATCACCAACCAATAAACCAAGTGCTAGAGGCAAACCTACGTTCATAGCAATAGCTAGTTTTAAGTAGTGCTTATGTTGCCACATAACGACTTTATTTCGTTGTAAATCACGACAATTACTATAGTCGTTGTAGCTATCGCCTTGGTAGTCACGTAACATCCAGCCGATATGGCTATACCAAAAACCATTGGTAGCCGCGTAAGGGTCTTTTATTGGGTCGTCAACTTGACCATGATGTATACGGTGATCGCTACTCCAATGCAAAGCACTGTTTTGTAGTGCAAAAGCACCGCCTAGCGCAAAAATAAATTCAACTGCAGGGTGTGCGTTATAGGTTTTATGTGCCCATAATCGATGGTAGCCGGCAGTAATTGATAAGCCCGCATAAAACATGCAGCCTACAAAAGCAATCCAATGCGCGCTGGTAAATCCGTAGCTAATGGCGTACCAAGGTACAAGTGTGGCAGCCGCCAAAAAGGTTAGGCTAAAAAATAGGACGTTTGTCCAAATAATCGGTGGTTTATTCATAATTCTCAATCTCAGCGTACAACTGTAAGCTAAAATAGTATTTCAAACTCTCGTCGTCAAGTATTAGACTGTACAATTGAGCTAATATCACTAAATATTCATATAAAATAATTCAGGGAGCTGTTGATGTCGGGTGTTAGAGCGCAACAGAAACAAAAAACACGACAGGCGTTAATTCAAGCGGCATTTAATCAGCTGAGTGCTGATCATAGTTTTTCGAATTTAAGTTTACGCGAAGTAGCACGAGAAGCTGGTATTGCCCCAACTTCTTTTTATCGTCATTTTAAAGACATGGATGAGCTAGGTTTAACCATGGTAGACGAAGCCGGTTTAACTCTTCGCCAACTAATGCGTCAAGCACGCAGACGAATAGCAAACGATGGCGGCAGTGTTATAAATACCTCAGTGGTTACTTTTATGGAGTTTATTGATAACTCAAGTAACCAATTTAGGTTGTTGCTGCGAGAACGCTCAGGGACTTCTAAAGCATTTAGAGCCGCTGTAGCCCGCGAGGTAAAACATTTTATTTTAGAGCTGGCTCATTATTTAGAAAGCGAAACTAAATGTAATGCTATGCATGCCTATATTCAGGCGGAATCTATGGTAACGCTCGTATTTAATGCGGGTGCAGAGGCGCTCGATATAGAAGGATTGCAACGCGACGAATTGATTGAGCGCGTTATTTGGCAGCTGCGTTATATTACTCGTGGAGCCGGACATTACGTAAGAGAAAACACTGAACAAAGTTAGCAAATTTAAAAATTCATTGTAGATTTTTTGTGCCTATTTCTTTATATTAACGCACTATAATAACGGCATACCTTTTAGCCGTAACTAAATAATAAATAAGTCTCTTATTAAGAGAAAGCGAGGATGCAAATGCTCACCAAGGATCCGGTGAACTTAAATTACCCCCCACTATTTGAACAACCATATAATGAGCCTGAAAATTCAGAGCCTGTGGTTACATTCTCTTATTTAAGTCGTGCTCAGCTTTGCAAACTTCCTAAAGTGTTGCAAAGGCAACTGCAAGACAACCTGTTTGGTGCGCTAGATAAACACCAAGCTGTGCGATTACGCGACGATAATAAATGCCAGTATTGGGCTAAAGACAAAGAGTGGAAAAAAGTACCGTATTCTCTCTTTAAACAAGCTAATACACGCCTAGCTGTTTACCCAAAACAAACTCAAGCACCAACAAAGTACTCGGGCGCGGTTAATAATGGTTCAATTACATCATCGCAAACAGCGTTGCAAAACAATACTTTTATAAATAACACAGTAATGACGCCAAGCACTTCTGCATTTATAAACAGCCAATCAGCTGCGCAAAATAGTCCGCAATTTATAAATCAGCAAAGTTATAATCAAAAACCTAAAAAAGTATCGCAACCTATACAAGAGCATGCGCCGGCTGTACGCATTTATAAGCCAGAGCTAAACAGCACAATGCTATTAAAATCGTCTCACACTGTTAGGCAAAATTTTACAACCCACGTACTTAGCGCCGCCGAAACCGTAGAGCAACTCGCCCAGCAATATACCGGCTATAAAAATGCCAACTTAATTTACGATTACAACCTAGGTTATAGCGAGCGAAAACCTGCTAAAGCAGGCACAAGCTTAACAGTCCCCAATGGTTGGAAGCTCAATATAGAAGGCTCATGCAGTAACAGCCGCAGCGTAGTTATTCAGTGGCAAGGGCCAACTAGTGGGCAAATAACGCTACAACTAGAAAAAAAGCGCCCCGACGAAGTCTCGTTTTGGCAGCACTACGCTGAAGTAAAACCGGGTGTTTATAATGTTACGGTAACGGCCAATGGTGCAACCGACACCACCACATTTACAGTTGAACAACCCACTTTAGCCTACGAAATAGAATTACTCGATGAAGCTGGCGAGCCACAAGCCAACATGGGCTACAAAATACGCCTACGCAACGGCCACATTATTACCGGGCAGCTTGATCAAAACGGTTATGCCAACGTATCAGGCCCCGACTTTGAAAACGCTAAAGTAAGCTTTTTTGAACTCGACAGCGAAGATTGGTCTGTAGGCAAAGTTTAAGGATATACAATGACCCAACAACACACCGTAGCTCAAGGTGAAACGCTATTGCGCATAGCAAAGCAATACGGTTACCAAACATCTAAAGCGCTTTACAACCACCCAAGCAATGCAGAGTTTAAAGCCCTACGCCCAGACCCAAACTTAATTTACCCGGGCGATAAAATTACGATTCCGCCAAAAAAAGAAAAGTTTATACCGCTGCGTACCAACAGCATTAATAGCTTTGTTGTACAAAACGAAAAAGAGTATTTTCGCTTGCAAATTATTCATGAAGATGGTGACGATATTACGGGTAAGCGCATCGTAATTACTATTGGTAGCCAAACAATAGACACTGTATTACCAAGCAATGGCTTAATAGAAGTTGAGTTAAACGAAAGTGATTCACTCACTGGGCAGGTTGATTTATACCTCAAGGAAGATCAAAGCTCACCAAGTGAAAGTTTTACCGCACAAGTTGGTCATTTAGATCCTATCGATACCCTTTCAGGCGTACAAGCTCGCTGTAATTTATTAGGCTTTGACTGCGGTACAGTTGATGGAATTAACGGCTCAAAAACCAAAGCGGGAGTAAGGGATTTTCAATACGAGCATGATCTTGAAGTAGATGGAATTGCAGGGGCAAAAACAAAAGCAAAATTACAGCAAGTATTTGGGAGCTAAAATGAATATTTCACAGTGTTCGCCCATGCAGATAAATAATATAAATAAAAAGTATATTACAGAGCCAAAAATCACCTTTGCATACCAGTTAAATTTAACTAAATCATCGGCCAAACCAATAAACCCGCTCAATGAAAAAATTATTTTGGAACATGTAGAAAGCTGTTGGCGTCAAGAATGCCCTGTTGGAAAACGGCGTATTGTAGATACAGATTGGGTTCGGCTCACGTTTAAAAAAATCCCTACAGAAGGAACATTTAATTTATTACAAGATCCTAATGACGGGGCAGAGCCTTTTTATATCTTTGAACGAGTGCCTTATGCACAGCTCAGTGGTCAAACACCGCAGGCAGAACTAATGCCAAGCATTAATATAGATGATGAATGAATTTATTATAAATAACATAGATTTATAAGATAAATCCATTAATAAATTCACACCGCATATACTAGGATTACCCATGTCATTAATCTCAGAAAACACAGCCCGATTTAAACCGCTTTTACACAGCATAACGAATATAAAGGCGTTTAGTAAAAGCGCGCGAAGCAGCGCCATGATATTACTATGTATTACTACATTGTTTTTAACTGCGTGTGGCGGTGAATCTAACTTTAGTAAAGATAAAATAGCGTATCGCCATACATACCATCCGGAGTGGCCAAAAGAGGTGCGTAATGAGGTGTATGGCGATAAAGAAACATTTTCAACCCCGCGTATTTTATTTAGTGCTGAGATAGAGTGGATAGGGCAAACTACATTATTTTCTGCACGTATGGATGGCTCTGATAGGCGCCGGATCATTCCAGAAAGTGCATTTTCGGGTAAGAGAATGATCGACGGCCGTAAACCTGAGCGCTCTCCTGATAATCGATACATCGCAATGTTGATGTATGTCCCTGAGGTTGGCCAAACACTTGAGCTTTGGGATACTAAAACCCAGCAGTTTATTTTTATGAGCGAAGGCTATGGCTATGTCCATTTTAATTGGACTAAAGACAGTGAAAATGTGATTTTTTACGCCAATGGGAAGCATTATAACTACCACGTACCCACTAAAACACTTACTGAGCGGCCAATTATTAACTCCAATGGCTTATATTTATTACCAGATGGTAAAACTTTTTTAGCATATAAAAAAAATGAGTATTGGTTGCATGATTTTAATGGCGACGTGTTGGAGAAGGTCGATTTAGGTATTAATAACCATTCTACTATGCAGGGTTTAGAAGTATCCCCTTTCGGCGATTATATTTATTTTAAATCAGGGAGTACACATTACTTTATTAATTTATCAGACCCCAGTAAACGTATTACATCACGAAGTATAAGCTCGTATATTTTCTCGGATAAAAAAAATAAAGCAATAACATTTTGGTTAATAGAATCAAGGGAACTTATGGGTAATGGTCAATATTATCAAGATGAATTATTGGTTGAGTTTGATTTAAATACTCAGCAAACACGAGAAATGCGACTTAAAGAAAGTAATATATGGGGTATGGGGGCAATATATAATTTCTATGGCGTGTTTAATATCAAGGATGAATAATGAAAGAGCAATTGAATACAGGGATATGTAGCTTCCCTAAAGTATATTTACTCACGGGTTATATGAATGAAGGCGAGCCAATCAGTAAGCTCACCCCGTTGTTTAACCGTGTGGTGGTGGCTGATAGTGATGGAGCTGCACCAATAATATTAAGCAGTGATGAAGGTGCGGTGCTTGAGGCTGTTGATGACAAGCAGTTGACAACACGTACACCGTTTCATACTCATAAAACTATTTATCTTAAGCTTCTTAAGCTCAGCAATGCTGCTTCTACGGCCAATTTACACCGTACAATCAAGGACTATTGATGTCATTAATCTCAGTAAAAAACTCACCAATAACGCCGCTGTTAACTAAGTCATTTTCACGCAGTGCAGTAATAATGTTACTAAGTGTCGCTACATTGCTATTAACTGGCTGTGGTGAGGAGCCTGCTCCACCTGCTAAACAAGCTGTTGAAGAACAGCCCAGCCGATTTAGTAAAGACAAATTGGCGTATCGTCATACATACCACCCTGAATGGCCTAAAGAGGTGCGCGACGAGGTGTATGGCGATGAAGAAACATTCTCAACCCCGCGTATTTTATTTAACGCGAAAGTCGAATGGATGAAAAAGAAAACGCTGTTTTCAGCCCGTATGGATGGCTCAGATAGGCGCCGCATTATCCCCGAAACTGCCTTTGAAGGTAGGGGGCTTATTGGTAGCCACACGCCAAAGCGCTCTCCTGATAACCGGTACATTGCTTTATCTATGGATACAACAGAGCACGGTTTTACCCGCGAGCTGTGGGATACCAAAACCCAACAGTTTATTTTAATGAGTGAAGGTTATGGCCATGCCCATTTTAATTGGACTAAAGACAGTGAAAATGTAATTTTTTACGCCAGTGGTAAGCATTATAACTATCATGTACCCACTAAAACGCTCACTGAGCGGCCAATTATTTACTCTAATGGCTTGTATTTATTGCCAGATGGTAAAACCTTTTTAGCACATAAAAAAAATGAGTATTGGTTGCATGATTTTAATGGCGACGTGATAGAAAAGGTTGATTTAGGCTATAACAACCACCTTTCTATGCGTAGTTTTAAGGTATCACCTTTTGGTGATTATATTTATTTTTTATCAGAAGGTCTTGGGGCCGCGCAAAATTATTGGATTAATTTATCGGACCCCAGTAAGCGCATTATATTGCCCAAAAAAACATGGAGTTATTTTTTCTCAGATAAAAAAAATAAAGTGTTAGTAAAATTTCAAAAAAAGTCTACTGAATTGCTGGGGAACGGCCGCCCATACCCTGATTATTACTTTATTGAATTGGATTTAATCAATAAGCAAGAAAAAGAAATATTGCTTAAAGAAAGTAATATTTGGGGCATGGGAGATATGTATATTTTTGACGTGTTTAATATCAAGGATGAATAATGACAGAGCAATTTAATACAGGGATTTGTAGCTTCCCTAAAGCGTATTTACTCACGGGTTATGTAAATGAAGGTAAGCCAATTAGTAAGCTCACCCCGCTGTTTAACCGTGTGGTGGTGGCTGATAGTAATGAAGCGACACCAATACTATTAAGTAGTGATGAAGGCGCCGTGCTTGAGGCTGTTGATGACAAGCAGTTAACAACACGAAACCCGTTTCATGCCCATAAAACTACCCCATTCACGCTTCGCATTGTTGCCTCTACGACCAATTTACACCGTACAATCAAGGACTATTGATGTCATTAATCTCAGAAAACACAGCACGATTTAAACCGTTTTTAACGCCGCTGTTAACTAAGTCATTTTCACGCCGTGCAGTAATAATGTTATTAAGTGTCGCTACATTGCTATTAACTGCCTGTGGTGATGAGCCTAATCCACCTGCTAAACAAGTTGCTGAAGAGCAACCAAGCCGATTTAGTAAAGATAAAATAGCGTACCGTCATAGTTACCATCCTGAGTGGCCTAAAGAGGTACGCAATGAGGTGTATGGCGATAAAGAAACGTTTTCAACCCCGCGTATTTTATTTAAAGCCAACATAGAGTGGATGGAGCAAACTACATTATTTTCTGCACGTATGGATGGCTCTGATAGGCGCCGGATTATTCCCGAAACTGCATTTAATGATAAATGGATGGTTGGGCTACATAAACCTGAGCGCTCGCCAGATAACCGCTACATTGCCTTATCCATGGATACAACAGAGCACGGTTTTACCCGTGAGCTGTGGGACACCAAAACCCAACAGTTTATTTTTATGAGTAAAGGCCATGGCTATGCCCATTTTAATTGGACTAAAGACAGTGAAAATGTAATTTTTTACGCCAGTGGTAAACATTATAACTACCATGTACCCACTAAATCACTCACTGAGCGGCCAATTATTTACTCCAATGGCTTGTATTTATTACCAGACGGTAAAACCTTTTTAGCACATAAAAAAAATGAGTATTGGTTACATGACTTTAATGGCGACGTGATAGAAAAGGTTGATTTAGGTTTTAACAACCATCTTTCTATGCGCAGTTTTAAGGTATCACCTTTCGGTGACTATATTTATTTTGTATCAGAAGGGCTTGGAGCAGCGCAAAATTACTGGATTAATTTAACTCATCCGAGTAAGCGATTGATATTACCTTTTGATAGAGATACATACTTCTTTTCTTGGAAAAAAAATAAAGTAATGACTTGGTATCTAAAAAAGACCGAAGAAGCTATGGCCAAAGACGGATATTTTTATGGTACATACTTTGAGGAATATGATCTCATTACAAAAGAAAAGAAAACGATATTGGCTGAGGAAAGTAATATCTGGGGAATGGCAGGGATATATATTTATGGCGTGTTTAATATCAAGGATGAACAATGACAGAGCAACTTAATGCTGGAGTATGTAGCTTTCATAAGGCGTATTTACTCACTGGTTATGTGAAGGAAGGTAAGCCAATCAGTAAGCTCACCCCGTTGTTTAGCCGTGTGGTGGTGGCTGATAGCGATGGAGCCACACCAATACTATTAAGTAGTGATGAAGGTGCGGTGCTTGAGGCTGTTGATGGTAAGCAGTTGACAACGCGGACACCGTTTCATGCTCATAAAAACAGACCTATTATTGTGCCGCCGGTTGATGCGATAAGCTTGTTAGCTGCAAGCCAAGGTGGTAAGTGGTTTGAGGCATTTAAAACTCAACTAGGAAGTTATAAGGGTAAGACCAATACCCTTAGCTACAAAAAAATTGCAGTTGAAGATTTACAACGCCCCGATACTAATAATAAAGATAAAACCTACAGCGACTGGTATAACGAACATATTATTGAGAGCAAGGTAACCCACATTTATGGTTATGTTATACCCAAAACACGAGCACTATTGCTGAGTGTAAATCGCTCTATTCCGTTGTCAGATACCGATGGTAATGTTGAAATAGTAAAAGGCACTGAAACGCCAATTAAAGGTTTTTTTAATATAGCAAAAGCCAAGAGGGAAGAAAGTAAAGTTTATAGTGCAGTTATAAATAATAATGACCAAAAACTGAGCGCTGGCTTATATAAAATACGATTGAAGTTAAATGCACCAGAGGTAAAAAAAGAGGAAAATCGTTGGAGCCAAAATGCTCTTAGCTATGATGATAGAGGCACTCCTTATTATGAACTCAGCGAAATGTTGCATTTTGACATTCAAAATGAAGCGGGTGAGTTTGATATTATTAACTGCGACCCAATTTCAGTTGAAGAGTCGCTGATTAAGCAGTTTCCTAGTTATTACACCCACTTAATTAACTTTGCAAAAAACACGGCCTCGGCTCCTGAGGCTTTTGATCCTAATGAGCCAAAAAAAGGCTTGCCTGAATATGGCTCGCCCGATGCCAAAATGCCGAATAGCAAACCCACGGCAATTGCCAGTGGCTTTTTAGATTACTGCACAAACTGGGAGTTAACTAAAACCCGCGCCAGCCTTGCTGCGGGCTTTTTAGTTGCCGACATGCAGCAATATGTTGATGCCGATGGCGTACACCATGATAACCGAGGGAAATTTGCCAAGTTAGTTGCTAAAACCTTGCATACCCACTTTCAAACTAACCAAGACCCTGCAGTATCGGCAATGCTTGATGCTACCTTTGCACTTGATAGCGGTGTTGATGCCTGGGCTAAAATGAGGGGGGCATTAACTAACCCCAGTGGCGTGACAACAAGGACTGCATTAAGGGAAAACTTCTTACCTTTTAGTTTAGCTAACGGTGGTTTAACCGATAATCAGGAACGGCAATTCAATAATACCTTCGGTAGTGCGTTAGGCGTTCCTGCGAGCGTACTTAACGTATTGGATAAGTCTATTAATACCGTTGATTTAGCTGTGAGTATTAGCGCGTTTAGTGAGGCGACCATATCGTATTTTGGTGAAGCGAAAAACACTTTAAACACCAGTGTTAATCATTATAAAAGAGTAGCTGATGATTATTTTGCCCGTTTAAGCGAGCGCGAAGTAAGCCACGATGTAGTTATTCAGAGCCAGTTTGAACTTGATAGTGATGTTGTGAGTGAGCAGTACCAAAATGAAATAATATCGCGTAGCCAAATTATTGTTGAAGGGCTGCTCGCAAACCCTAATGCAATGGTTGATATTTCAGGGTATACCTGTGATATCGGCGGCGTTGAATATAATAAAAAACTGTCTTTAAGGCGCGCTGAGGCTGTTAAAACTATTTTAGCTGAGCAGATGATTAGCCGCGGTATGGATTCTAACCAAGTTGAGTCTCGCATGCGGGTATATGGTTACGGCATGCTTGAAAACTTGGTTGATAACGACTCAGAAAGCCAACGCAAAATTAATCGGCGGGTAAGCCTTAAGGCTTATATTGTAAGTAGCCTTGCTGTAAGTGCTTCTCGTGAGGGGCTGAATAATTTAGAACGTTACCGTAGCTTAAGTGTTGAGAAAAAAATCGCACGCTCAAAAGAGGGCGACAAAGCATTAATGGCCGCACTTGACACTGCGCTTGCTGTATTAAGTGTAATACCTCATACCGCGCTTGTGGCACGTTCAATTGGGCTTGCTAAAGCGGTGGTAGACGCCGCGCCTGTTGTTACTCGCGGCGTTGCTGCCTTAGCTGATGAAGTAATGACAGATAATATATGCAAACAATATTTAGCAGTTGATGATAGGCAAAAACAGCAAAGCGAACGAAGCAGCGCCAACCAAGCATTAATGCGTGATTTAGTAACAGAAATGAACAGTAACCATACTATTGCTAATAGCACTTTATGGGCGGCGCAATACAGAGTGCGAGCCGAAGCCATTGCGGGATTGGTTGGTTTACTGCTAAGAGCGCAAGTGCATGCAAGCACCAAAGAAGACTACATTAACAATGCAAAAAAATTAGAGATTCAGGCCTATATTGAAAACTTTTTACTCGGCGATGAGTGGGCATATCCGCTAATAGATAACGCGGTAATAAAAATGGATACGTTTTGGGTTAACTTAGTTGAAAACGTAAATAAAATGAAAAGCTCTGGTGCCGCTGAGCAGGAGTATCAATTAACCTACGGTGTAAACCAAGACTTTAAATTAACCGCCGCAAGTAATCGTAAAACGTTATACGAAAACCACGTACAAGTAATGGACGATAAAAGAGCAACATCAAGTTTGATAGGCATGGTTAGCCCTGCGCTTGGGTTTTATATGATGTCTAAAGCGCCAGTGTCTTCATTGCAAGGTTACTTACAAACACAGTATCAAAAGTATTTTCCGATTCATACTTTAGGCACTAATGAGCTTGACAACTTTATTGATACTTTTGACCCCTTAATGATGCAATACGGTGAGGCAAACTATCATTGTAGTGTGATGTATTACCAAGATGTTAATACCAAAAAATGGCATTTAATGAGTGATTTAGGGGATGAATCAATTACACCATTTACACCGGTTAGAGTACTGGTGGTGTTTGATGAAAAAATGGCCCATATAGCACCACTCACATTTGAAGTGGAGCGTATAGATGGCTGGGATGTGACCAGCATTAAGTATTCAGAGCTTGCACGTGCGTTGACCAAAGATGAGCTGTTTATAAATCAAGACGGTTTTGATGAGTCGCGCTATATAGGGATGGTTGGGTGTGTATTTCAGCCATTTTATCAACTTGGGCCTAAAACGTATTTAGGCATAAAGCCAACCGCACACCAAGGAGCTTTTTTATTGCCTGGTATTAATAGCGCAGATGACTATGCTGACTCTGGTCGGCTAAATAATATGCGCTATAGAATCACGTGCCAAGTGGCTGGCACTAAGAGTGAAGATTTACCGCTAAAACAAACACCTGCACAAGGCCCTGTTGAGTTTGATGGGGTATTTAGTTTTATTGAAGACGACTTTTTAGTGAGTGTTGATAAAGAAAAACACAGCTCACTGTTAATTAAAGACTACCTAACGAGCTATGATTCAAGCTTTGCCTACCCTGAGTTATTTGATGGTGAGAAAACCGTTACTATGGCAATTAGAATTGGGGGCAAAGGCGCGCCATTTATCTCATTAGCGAATTTAAACAATGAGTATTTAGAGGGACCTTACAAAAAAACTATTAATGAAGAGCTCTATAAGCGCGAGCTTTGGGCAAGTGAAAATAAAAACAACCTTACAATCACTCGCCACGGTAATAGCCTTAAAATTAAAAAATATGATTGGGATACTGAAATTGAAGTTTTTGTCGTGGTAACCGCTGATAAGTTACTTGAAGATAATTACAGCAAAGACCTGATCAACCTTAACCCTAATACTATTCCTTGCTCTTTGAGTATGGCGGGTATTTCGTCGGGTTGGCTCAAAGACAGTGAGTTGCAAGGGCCTACTTATCCCAGTAATTTAATTAATATTGGTGAAATTGAGCGTTCTTTAACAGGTGGTTTTAACAGAGGCAAAATACGTGGTAATCACTATAAACTAACAAGACGACGTAAAGTTAAAGAGCAATTTCAACTTCGCGATTTTATCTCATTTTTAAGAGATGATTCTTCAGAGGTACTCTCGCTATTTAATTGGCATAACAAAAAAGCTGAGTTAGATAAGCAAGGCCAAACTGAGAAAAAGCATTTGTATGTCGCACGTTTTAAACTGGATTATAAAACCCCTAAAGGTAATACCGTAAAAGGTATTCGTCCTTTCGGTAACGTGGATATAAACGCTAATGGCTCGGTTGATGAATCACCTAAACTATGTTTTAAAGAATTTAGAACGGCTGGTAATTCAGGAATAAGCGTTGCCGACTTTAGTACTGTTGATGGTTTGTTTTTAGACGATACATACAGTCACGGCTTTGGCCTAGAGGTAGAGTTACCTAAATCGGTAACCAGTAACGCGCCATGGGCTAAAGCAATGAATAGTAAACGCTATAACAAACTCGAGCCCCACTTGAGTGATTATCAAAAAGACTTTTATAGCTCCAATGACATGACTGTTGATGAAGTTAAAGAGTGGTTTGAAACACATTCAAAAAGCTTAGATGAAGCGCGTATAGAGGCAATCAATGTACGTAAAATAAGTGATTAGCCACAACATATCAAAAAAGCCCATTAATTTGGGCTTTTTTATTGAGTTTTTTAAAAAGGATATTTAAATGTTTTCGCCAAAAAGGCACTGTGTTTTTATATTAGTTTTCAGTTTAATTGTGTTTTTAACTGGTTGCTCTGAGCCCTCATCGCAAAGTACAACAAACACGACAGCCGTTGATGTTGCTAAATATCCATGGGCTAAAGAGCACAAAAACCACCCAGAATGGCCACTAGAGATACGTGAAGAGGTGTATGGTGATGCAGACACATTTTCAACCCCGCGGTTAATGTTCTGGAATAAATATAAAGGCAGTGAAGTGCGCACGCTGTGGTCATCAAAGTTAGACGGCTCAGACAGGCGTCGTATTATTCCTGAAAAAATATTTACCCAACTGGAGCCTGCGGGATTGCATCCACCAGCTCGCTCACCAGATAACCGTTATATTGCTATTTCGGGTTATATAAATGACCGAGCAACCCGCCAGTTATACGATACTAAAGAAAAAAAGCTAATCACTATGTCTGGCGGTGGCGGTTACCCGTGGTTTAATTGGACTTCAGACAGTGAAAACGTCATTTTTTACTCAGATGGCAAAAACTTTAATTACCATGTACCAACAGGGGAGCTAACCTCTCGGCCGCAAATTCACCACAGTGGCGCTGCTTTTTTACTCCCAGGTGATAAAGAGTTTTAGCCATAAAGCACGATGGCTTTTGGATACATAAGTTTAATGGTGAAGTGGTACGCAAAGTTAATTTTGGTTTTCCACGTCAATGGGAGATGAGAAATCACCGAATTTCACCCGATGGTAAGTATTTAGCATTTATGACGCATGGCAGAGAAGATTTTCACTTCCACTGGGTGAATATTGCAAACCCTGAAATAGAGCACTCAGAAAAAGGGGAGGGAAATGGTGTTATTTTCTCTCCAGAAGAAGATTAGCTATTAGAGTATACAATAAAACATTCAAAAGAGCGTGATGAAAAAGGTTTCTATCTTTCAGAGCGCGTCATAAAAACAAAAAACATTGTGACAGGTAAGCAGTTAGAGAAGTTAATAAAAGAAAAATATATATGGGGTATGAGATCTTTAACTCCTATCGCTATTACAAACTTAGTAGCTCAAGAAAGGTAGTATTGATTATGCACGATATTAGCAAAGGATCTGCAAGCCCAATAGTGTATTTATTAACTGGATATGTTGAAAACAACAAACCCGTGAGTAAATTAACGCCAGTAGCAAACCGATTTGTGGTTGCTGAACAACCAAAGTCAGCCAATTATGATACAAAAAAACCTGTTGTATTAAAAACAAATGATGCTGGTATTTTATCGACAATAAACAGTGATTCATTAGAAGTACGTCAGCCGTTTCATGCCTACACGGCGAATAATCAACGGCCTATTATTATTCCGCCAATAGAATCCATTGGCCTCATTGCCAATAATAACCCAAGTGGATGGGCACAAGAGTTTGTTGATAATTTAAAAAATTACAGTAGTACAAATACACTGTTTACTTATCAGTAATTTAACACTCTCGATTGAAGTGACAGAAATAGTAGAAGAGTAAGTGCAAGCACTTTGACTCAATAACACAAGTTTTAATGAGTGCACTTATTTATATTACCTCGTAAATAAGTGCATGTAGTAAAAGGATAGTTTTAATGACGTTTTTAAAAAATCACAGCGTGCTTTGCGCACTCAGCGTTTGTTTTAGCTTATTGCTAAGCGGTTGCTCAGAGCCATCATCGCAAAGTTCACCACAAGTAGAAGTTGATGTTGCTAAATACCCATGGGCTAAAGAGCACAAAAACCATCCAGAGTGGCCACTAGAAATACGCGAAGAGGTGTATGGCGATGCGGATACATTTTCAACCCCGCGGTTAATGTTTTGGAATAAATACAAAGGCAGTGAAGTACGCACGCTGTGGTCATCACGATTAGATGGCTCAGACAGGCGCCGTATTATTCCTGAAGAAATATTTACCCAACTGGAGCCTGCGGGATTGCATCCACCAGCACGCTCACCAGATAACCGTTATATTGCTATTTCGGGCTATATAAATGACCGAGCGACTCGCCAGTTATACGATACTAAAGAGAAAAAGCTAATCACCATGTCAAGCGGTGGCGGCTACCCGTGGTTTAATTGGACCTCAGACAGTGAAAACGTCATTTTTTACTCAGATGGCAAAAACTTTAACTACAATGTACCAACAGGGGAGCTAACCTCTCGACCGCAAATTCACCACAGTGGCGCTGCTTTTTTACTTCCAGGTGATAAAGAGTTTTTAGCTGTAAAGCACGATGGCTTTTGGATACATAAGTTTAATGGTGAAGTAGTGCGTAAAGTGAACTTTGGTTTTCCACGTAAGTGGGAAATGAAAAACCATCGTATCTCACCGGATGGTAAATATTTAGCGTTTATGACTCATTTAAGGCCAAAAGCACATTTTCATTGGGTCAATATTGCTAACCCTGAAATAAAACATTCAGAAATAGGGGAAGGTAATGGCGTTATTTTTTCTCCAGTAGAGGACTATCAATTGGAGTTTGTAGCAAAATTTTCAAAAGAGCGTGGTAAAAATGGCTTCTACCCTTCAAAGCGGATTATAAGAACAAAAAATATAGTGACCGGTGAGCAAGCTGAGGCGCTCGTAAAAGAAAAGAGAATTTGGGGGCTGGATACATTAGGTCCAATAGCTGTTACAAATTTAGTAGCGCAGGGGTTGTAACCATGCATGCCTTTCTTTAAATAAAAGCAAAAAGGATTTTAATTATGACGTTTTTAAGAAATCACAGCATGCTTTGCGCCCTCAGCGTTTGTTTTAGCTTATTACTAAGCGGTTGCTCGGAGCCTTCATCGCAAAGCTCACCACAAGTAGAGGTTGATGTTGCTAAATACCCATGGGCTAAAGAGCACAAAAACCATCCAGAGTGGCCACTAGAAATACGCGAAGAGGTGTATGGTGATGCAGATACATTTTCAACCCCGAGGTTAATGTTCTGGAATAAATATAAATATAGCGAGGTTTATACGCTTTGGTCATCAAAACTTGATGGCTCAGACAGACGACGCATAATTCCTGAAGAAATATTTAACCAGCTGGAGCCTGCGGGATTGCATCCACCAGCACGCTCGCCTGATAACCGTTATATTGCTATTTCGGGCTATATAAATGACCGAGCAACCCGCCAGTTATACGATACTAAAGAGAAAAAGCTAATCACCATGTCAGGCGGGGGGGGCTTCCCGTGGTTTAATTGGACGTCAGACAGTGAAAACGTCATTTTTTACTCAGATGGCAAAAACTTTAACTACCATGTACCAACAGGGGAGCTAACCTCTCGACCGCAAATTCACCACAGTGGCGCTGCTTTTTTACTGCCTGGTGATAAAGAGTTTTTAGCGATAAAGCACGATGGTTTTTGGATACATAAGTTTAATGGTGAAGTAGTACGCAAAGTTAATTTTGGTTTTCCGAGAGCGTGGGAGATGAGAAATCACCGAATTTCACCCGATGGTAAGTATTTAGCATTTATGACGCATGGTAGAGATGATTTTCACTTCCACTGGGTGAATATTGCAAACCCTGGAATAGAGCACTCAGAAAAAGGGGAGGGAAATGGTGTTATTTTCTCTCCAGAAGAAGATTACCTATTAGAGTATACAATAAAACATTCAAAAGAGCGTGATGAAAAAGGTTTCTATCTTTCAGAGCGCGTCATAAAAACAAAAAACATTGTGACAGATGAGCAGTTAGAGACGTTAATAAAAGAAAAATATATATGGGGTATGAGATCTTTAACTCCTATCGCTATTACAAACTTAGTAGCTCAAGAAAGGTAGTATTGATTATGCACGATATTAGCAAAGGATCTGCAAGCCCAATAGTGTATTTATTAACTGGATATGTTGAAAACAACAAACCCGTGAGTAAATTAACGCCAGTAGCAAACCGATTTGTGGTTGCTGAACAGCCTGATTCGGCTGTTTATGATGTAAAAAAGCCTATTGTATTAAAAACGAATAAAGCCGGTATTTTATCCACGATAAACAATGAATCTTTAGAGGCGCGTCAGCCCTTTCATGCCTACACGGCCAATAATAATCAACGGCCTATTATTATTCCGCCTATGGAGTCTATAGGGCTTATTGCCAATAATAACCCTAATGGATGGGCAAAAGAGTTTGTTGATAATTTAAAAAATTACAGTAGCTCAAATACACTGTTTACTTATCAGTAATTTAACACTCTCGATTGAAGTGACAGAAATAGTAGAAGAGTAAGTGCAAGCACAAGCACTTTGACTCAATAACACAAGTTTTAATGAGTGCGCTTATTTGTATTACCTAGTAAATAAGTGCATGTAGTAAAAGGATAATTTTAATGACGTTTTTAAAAAATCACAGCGTGCTTTGCGCCCTCAGCGTTTTTTTTAGCTTATTGCTAAGCGGTTGCTCAGAGCCATCATCGCAAAGTACAACAAACACAACAGCCATTGATGTTGCTAAATACCCATGGGCTAAAGAGCATAAAAACCACCCTGAGTGGCCACTAGAAATACGCGAAGAGGTGTATGGTGATGCAGATACATTTTCAACCCCGCGGTTAATGTTCTGGAATAAATATAAATACAGCGAGGTTTATACGCTTTGGTCATCAAGGTTAGATGGCTCAGACCGGCGCCGTATTATTCCAGAAGAGGTATTTATAGAGTTCAGGCCTGTTGGGCTGCATAAGGTAGCTCGCTCACCAGATAGCCGTTATATCGCTATTTCGGGCTATATAAATGACCGAGCTACTCGCCAGTTATACGACACCAAAGAAAAAAAACTCATTACCATGTCAGGTGGAGGAGGACATCCTTCATTTAATTGGACCTCAGATAGCGATAATGTGATTTTTTATGCTAATGGTAAACATTACAATTACAACGTATCCACAGCCACACTTACACAGCGCAAAATAATTTATTCAGATGAGCTGTTTTTACTCCCGGACGATAAAGAATTTTTAGCCATAAAGCACGATGGCTTTTGGATACATAAGTTTAATGGTGAAGTAGTTCGCAAAGTTAATTTTGGTTTTCCACGCAAATGGAGAATGAAAAACCATCGAATTTCACCTGATGGTAAGTATTTAGCGTTTATGACTCACGCTAGACCAAAGGCGCATTTTCACTGGGTGAATATTGCTAATCCTGAAATAGAAAATTCGGAAGAAGGAACTGGCGGCGGGATAATTTTCTCTCCAGAGGAAGATTATCAATTAGAGTATAGAATAAAGCACTCGCAAGAACGTGATGAAAATGGGTTTTATCTTTCTGAGCGTGTCATCAGAACAAAAAACATACTAACAGGTGAGCAAACAGAGGCGTTAGTTAAAGAAAAAGGAATCTGGGGCATGAGAACTTTAGTCCCAGTAGCAATTACTAACTTAGCAGTTCAAGATGTGAGGCGTTAACAATGCATGAATTAAGCAAAGGATCTGCAAGCCCAGTAGTTTACTTATTAACAGGATACTTTGAACAGAATGAATCGATTCTATCGATATGAAAGTAGGCTCAATATGGCTCAAATCACTTTGACTATTTTGTAGATAAAGTGAATAACGACACTTTTTAATTATTAAACATGGGATTACTTTATAAGCCCAGATAAAAATAATAAAACTTATCTAATCGGGGATCACTTTAAAGCCGATTTGATTATGGTGACAAGAAGCGTGTTTGGTATTTTTAATCTTGTTATTTAAGGTTTATTGGTTTTTATTTTCTTTATGGTTGTGTTTTAAAGGTGTTTTGTGGAATTTTTATGCTTGCTTCCGTCGCTTTGTAATGTTAAAAATAGGCTTCACTGAACACACACACAAGAAAACAAGATGCATATTATTCGTTTAATTACACTAAAACTTAACCTCTTACTGCTATGGTCAGTGAGCGGGGATTAGTGTGTTTGCATCGAGTTGAACACTAAAAACCCCGCAATTGCGGGGTTTTTTTTATCTCGCGGCTGGGATTAATTGAAATTTGGGTAACATAGGAATGAGGGGCAGTTATGCAAGAGCAAGATAAAGTATGGATTTTTGATACCACCTTACGTGATGGCGAACAGGCACTTAAAGCAAGCCTTACTGAAGATGATAAAATTCAATTAGCGCATACAATTAGCCGCTTGAATGTGGATGTGATGGAAGTGGGTTTTCCGGTTTCGAGCCCTGCTGATTTTCGCTCGGTGCAACGTATTGCAACCGAGGTAAAAGGTCCGATTATTTGTGGTTTAGCACGCTCAGTTGCTAAAGACATTGAAGCCTGTGGCGAAGCACTTCGCACAGCACAACAAAGCCGTATTCATACTTTTATTGCTACAAGCCCTTTGCACCTTGAACATAAATTACGTATGAGCCTAGATGATGCAACGGCAATGGCTGTTAAATCAATTAAATTGGCGCGTAACTATACTGATGATGTTGAGTTTTCGTGTGAAGATGCCGGTCGTACGCCGCATTGGGATTTATGTAAAATTGTTGAGCAGGCTATTAACGCCGGAGCTTCAACTATTAACTTGCCAGATACCGTTGGTTTTGTAACGCCTGACGAATACGCCGCGATGATCCGCCATTTAATGAATAACGTGCCAAATATTGATAAAGCGCGTTTAAGTGTGCATTGCCACAACGATTTAGGTTTAGCAGTAGCAAACTCGGTGGCTGCAGTGCAAGCCGGTGCACGCCAAATTGAGTGTACTATCAATGGCATTGGTGAGCGGGCTGGTAACTGCTCGCTTGAAGAAGTGGCGATGATCATGAAAATGCGCAAAGACCATTTAAAAGTATACACAGATATTAAAAGTGAAGAAATTTACCGCGCATCTCGCCAAGTGGCTAAAATTTGTAATATGCCAGTACAACCAAATAAAGCGATTGTTGGCGAAAACGCCTTTGCGCATAGTTCTGGCATTCACCAAGACGGTGTATTAAAAGCGCAAAATACTTATGAAATTATGTCGCCAGAAAGCGTGGGTGTGCCAAGTAACCAATTAAATATGACTTCGCGTTCGGGTCGTCATGTTATTGAGCATCGCTTAGAAGAGTTAGGCTATCAAAAATCTGATTACGATATGGATGGCTTATATAAAAGCTTTATCGAATTGGCTGACCAAAAAGGCACAGTATACGATTACGACCTTGAGGCCATGATTTACTTTAATCAAATTAACGACAAAGACGAAAAATACCAATTAGAGTTTGTTAACTCAGCCTCTAACTCACAATCGGTAGCAAGCTCTACGATTGGAATGCGAATTGATGGCGAAGCTAAACAAGAAGCGGCAACAGGTAATGGTCCAGTAGAAGCCTCGTTTGCAGCTATTGAGCGTTTAACCGGTATGAGCGTTGAAATGATTGAATATAACTTAGAAGCAACAGGTCAAGGTGCAAGTTCATTAGGCCAAGTAAACATTATTGCTAAATACGATGGTCGCCCTTATCACGGTGCGGGCATTGCAGCGGATGTGGTTGAAGCGTCGGTACGCGCCATGATCCGTGTTTATAACTTAATTTATCGTGCACAAAAAGTGTCTGATTTAAAACAACAAAGGAAAGCAGGATGAGTAAAACAAACTACAGCGTTGCAGTATTAGCTGGCGACGGTATTGGTCCAGAAGTAATGGCAGCAGCAGAGCAAGTACTTGATGCTGTGAGCAATAAGTTTGGTTTTACATTAAACCGTCAGCATCATGCTATTGGTGGCGCAGCCATTGATGAATTTGGTGAAGCATTACCACCAAAAACACTTAGTGCCTGTGAAAGTGCCGATGCTATTTTATTTGGTTCGGTAGGTGGTCCTAAATGGGAAAACTTACCACCAAACGAGCAGCCTGAGCGCGCATCGTTATTGCCGCTTCGTAAGCACTTTGGTTTGTTTTGTAATTTACGCCCTGCACAGTTATTACCTGCATTAAGTGCAGCGTCGCCACTTCGCGCTGATATTAGTGAAAAAGGTTTTGATATTTTGTGTGTGCGCGAACTAACTGGCGGCATTTATTTTGGTGAAAAAGGTCGCAGTGGTGAAGGCGCAGAAGAGTTTGCATTTGATACGCAAACATACTCACGAAAAGAAATTGAACGTATTGCACGCTTTGCTTTTGAAGCGGCAAAACTACGTAGTAACCATGTTACCTCTGTTGATAAAGCCAATGTATTAGCATCAAGCGTATTATGGCGCGAAGTAGTAACCGAAGTTAGTAAAGACTACCCAGAAGTAAGCTTAGATTATATATATGTAGATAACGCAGCGATGCAGTTAGTTAAACAGCCTAGCCAATTTGACGTACTACTTTGCGATAACTTATTTGGCGATATTTTGTCAGATGAGTGCGCGATGATCACAGGCTCAATGGGCTTATTACCTTCGGCAAGCTTGAATCAATCGGGTTTTGGGCTGTATGAGCCAGCAGGCGGTTCAGCACCAGATATTGCAGGTAAAGGCGTTGCAAACCCAATAGCACAAATATTAAGTGCCGCATTAATGCTACGTTACTCGCTAGGGCAAGACGAAGCTGCTCGCACAATTGAAAAAGCAGTAGCAGAAGCCGTAGAAGCAGGCGTTGGTACACCAGATATATATCCAAATGCAGGTTACAGCACAAGCGATGTAGCAGCAGCCATCGTTTCACGCATTTAATAACATAGTAAAGTTGTAGCACCGTTATGCTGCAACTCAAACAGATTAGGGAATTAGCAAGTGGCCCAAACGTTATACGAAAAGATTTGGCAAGCACATACCGTTGCCAGCATAAACGAGCAAACCGACTTACTTTATATTGACCGCCATTTAGTGCACGAGGTGACTTCTCCGCAGGCTTTTGCAGGTCTACGTGAAAAAAACCGTACTGTACGTTGCCCAGAAAAAACTTTTGCAACGATGGATCATAACGTATCGACTAAAAGCCGATCACTTGATGCCGCAAGCGAAGTATCTAAAAACCAATTAATGGCGCTTGATAAAAACTGTAAAGAGTTTGGTATTGTACTTTACGATTTAAACTCAATTAACCAAGGCATTGTCCATGTAATGGGCCCAGAGCAAGGCATTACTTTGCCAGGCACAACCATTGTATGTGGCGATAGCCATACTTCTACACATGGTGCGTTTGGCGCATTAGCGCATGGTATTGGTACGTCTGAGGTTGAGCACGTATTAGCAACGCAAACGCTACAGCAAAAAAAGGCGAAATCGTTAAAAATTCAAATTAACGGTGTATTGCGTCCAACAGTTACGGCTAAAGATTTAATTATGGCGGTAATTGGCAAGTTAGGTACTGCTGGTGGCACAGGCTATGTAGCAGAGTTTTGTGGTGCAGGCATTGAAGCGCTTTCAATGGAAGCCCGTATGACGCTATGTAATATGAGCATAGAAATGGGTGCAAAAGCGGGTTTAATTGCATCTGACCAAATTACTTATGATTATTTAAAAGGTCGTCCGTTTGCACCTAAAGGCGCAGATTTTGATGCAGCCGTTGAATATTGGGAAACCTTAAAAACAGACGAAGGCGCACACTTTGATTTAGTTGTTGAGCTAAATGCTGACGACATTCAGCCACAAATTACCTGGGGCACAAGCCCAGAGCAAGTAATTGGTGTTGATGAGTGCATACCCGATCCAGATAAAGAGCCAGATTTAATTAAAGCCGATGCCATTCGCAGCGCACTTAAATACATGGGCTTAAAAGCGGGCGATAAATTATCAAGCGCAAAAGTAGACACGGTATTTATTGGCTCATGTACTAATAGCCGTATTGAAGACTTACGCGCAGCTGCAAAAATTGTTGAAGGCAAGCAAGTTGTAGCCGGCATAGAGGCGTTAATTGTACCGGGCTCTGGCTTAGTTAAAAAACAAGCTGAAGACGAAGGCTTAGCCGATATTTTTAAAGCCGCAGGCTTTGAATGGCGCGAACCAGGTTGTTCTATGTGTTTAGCGATGAACGATGACCGCCTAGAAGCAGGCAAGCGTTGTGCATCTACTTCTAATCGTAACTTTGAAGGTCGCCAAGGTCGTGGCGGGCGTACCCATTTAGTTAGCCCTGCAATGGCTGCAGCCGCTGCAATACATGGTCACTTTGTTGATATTAGAGGAGAAGCATAATGAGCGTATTTTTTAGTGGCTTAATGGCTCCACTTGATAAAAACAATGTAGATACTGACCAAATTATTCCTAAGCAGTTTTTAACATCAACTAGCCGCGAAGGTTTTGATGCTGCCTTGTTTTATGATTGGCGTTACCTAGATAACGGTGAGCCAAACCCTGACTTTATTTTAAATCGCCCATGCTACCAAGGCGCGCAAATATTATTAACGCGCGACAACTTTGGTTGTGGCTCATCTCGCGAGCACGCGCCATGGGCACTTAAGCAATATGGTTTTGAAGTTATTTTAGCTGAAAGCTTTGCAGATATTTTCTTTAATAACTGTGGTAACAACCAAATGTTAGCCATTGCGTTACCTGCCGACACGCTTGAGCAATTGTTTGTACTTAGCGAGCAGCACGACGATATTAACATTGAAATCGACCTTGAAAATCAAACACTAACAAGCAGTAAGTTTGCACCAATTAGTTTTGATATTCGTAAAGACGTAAAAGAGCGTCTATTAAGTGGCTTAGATTTTATTGGTGTAACCGAAACACTAAACCCACAGATTGATGCGTTTGAAAAACAACTAGCAGCTGAGCGCCCTTGGCAGTAATTGTTTAACTTGTATATAGTAAAATCACGTATTGAAAAGCACGGCAATTGCCGTGCTTTTTTGTGGGTAAATATTAGGTTCAGTACCTAAGGCTTAATGTCTAAAGTCAGCCATTAACGCAGGTATACCAGGTAACATGCCTACAATTGCCATTACAGTAGTAAGTAGCAAAAACATAATAAGTGGAATCACCCAGCGGCTCATTTTAGTTAGCTCTGCGCTACGTTCTTTACAGCCAATAAGCCCTAGGTTATCAAGTAGCATAGTAAGCGACCAACCAAAAGCCGGATTAACTAAGGTTGAGGCAAATACCACAATAGCGGCTGATTGCGTTGTTTTGCCTTCGCGCGTCATTTCCATGCCAGCTTCAAGTAGCGGAATAAACACACCTACAATAAGCGCTACACAAAGCACAGGTTGCCAAATGGCTAAATCCATTGGGTAACCCCATAAACCAGCAATAATACAAAATACGGCTGTTAAAATGGCGCCAGCCGGAATAGGGCGTTTAGCAATAGCAGCAGGTACAATGTAGGTTCCCCACGATGAGGTAAAGTTAGCACCACCAGCAAGTGAGCCAAATGTTTGTCTAACCGATGCGCTCAGCATGGTGTCGTCGATATTCATTTGTACTTTTTCAGTACGTTGCGGATAGCTTATTTTTTGAAATACTTGATGACCTAAAAAATCAGGTGACCACATAGCAACGGCGAGCACTGCAAATGGGAGTACAACCACAAAGCTTTCAAGCGTTGGCAGGCCAAGCATCCAACCCGTGTTTTCGCCCCACCAGTACGCTGGGTTCATATTTGGTAAACCGGGAGCTGTATGAAACTCAAACGGTGCACCTAGAGCAAAGGCAACCACACCACCAATAAGGCAGCTTAACGGCACGGCTAACCAACGCTTTTTAAAGTGCTCTAACAGTGCATACAATAAAATGGTGGCTAAAATAACAATAAACGCAATATGCGCCATATCAATGGCCTCAGCCCAGGCAAACAGCTTTTTAACCTGCGAAATAGTACCAATAAAACCTAAATAAATGAGTAGCCCGCCACATACACCTTTACTGGTTAGGCGCGCGAGCATACTTCCTCCCTTGGTTATGGCCAAAATAAAACCAAAGGCACCAATGAGTAAGCCAAACGCCATAGGGTGACCGCCAGCAGCAACTACAATAGGAATTAACGGAATAAGCGGGCCGTGAGTACCGGCTAAGTTGGCCGTGGGTAAAATAAAGCCTGAAAATAAAATGATAAAAATAGAAACAATGAGTAATTCGTAGCGCACGTTTTCTAAAACAAAGGCATCGCTTAATCCAAGAGGCGCTGCAAATGTTGCCGCAATAGCACCCACCATAACGACTTTACCAATAGTTCCCGCCATTGCAGGAATGGTGTCTTCAAATTCAAATCGGTAATCTCTAAATGGTAAATTAGGACGCCAGCGCTTAGGCTGCATAATTTGTAATTCATGTTCGAGATACTCGTCGCGAGTATTAAACTCTGAACTCGGCTTGTGAAGCTGCTCGTAGCTTTGAGCATCCTTGTGCGTGTTTGATGGTGCATCACCGGGTGGTGTAGTTTGCATGCGTTCTCCTGCAACATTGTTGCTTAATCAAATAAATACGGCTTTTGTTAAAGCAAATGAATATTGAACATGCAGGGTAAATCAGCTCTTAGGCTGGGATGTATAGGCAAAAGGTCGTGCATGGTTGTTTTTAATACAGTTAATCTGACAATCAGCTTTACGTTAAAAATTATAAAATTACAGAAAACGATTAAAAGTTGTTATAAATTAATGGTTTGAGTTTTTAATTGAGGAGGCGGAGAGCTATTTGCCGAATTGTATCGTGTTAATGGCAGGTTATTATCCTTTAGTCTTAGTGGTTGTGAAAGCCGTTTTATTTCAAGCTATTTGTTTGCAGGAGCCGCTAATTTCGTTTTATTTGTGGTGAAATAATACTTCTGTTACTTTCTGATTGTTAATATCAACAATAAAGAATAGAGATGCAACTCAACTCCCCTAAATCAATTGGTATTTTACTTGGTACGCTTTACGGCATATTTATGCGGCTATTTGTAGAGCTAGTCAATGCTTATAATTTAGGTAGCTTAGTCTCTATATCATTTATGTTTTTAGTGCCTGTTGCTATTGGCTATATTCGTATTCACTTTGAGTACAATGAATCAAAAGCATTAACTAAAAGGCAAATGGTGACGATTGCTTGGCAGCCTATTTTTGTTTTTTTATTTGTAAGTGTAATTACTTTACTTGAAGGCAGTATTTGTGTGGCTATGGCTTTGCCTGCTTTTATGTTTTTTGCCAGCATTGGTGGATTACTTGCGGGTTTTGTTAATAATCGTCAAACAAAAAATGCTAACCGTTCTTTACTTTCAATTGCTTTGCTTCCTGTATTACTTTCACCTATTGAAGTTAATTTTTTAAATTTATCAAAAACGTACGAAGTCACCAACTCTATAGTTATTGAAGCACCTATAAATCGTGTATGGCAGCAGCTTGCAAATGTAAGCACAATAGAGCCACAAGAGTTGCCATTTTCGCTTACCCAATTAATAGGTGTACCTAAACCTTTAGAGGCAAATATGAATGCTACGGGTGTTGGGGCAATTAGAACGAGTAAATGGCAAAAAGGGGTTATATTTAAAGAAGTTATTACGGATTGGCAACCAAATAAACAGATGCTTTATAGATTTGACATAGACCCTGATGCTATCCCTGATGACGCACTCGATAAACACGTTAAATTGGGCGGTGAATACTTTTCTCCACTTTATGGAGGCTATCAGCTAAGTGAAGATAAAAGCGGCAATACAATTTTAACGTTAACAACTACCGTTCAAGATAATACAAACTTTGGTATTTATTCACGAATATGGGGAGAGGTGATATTTCAAGATTTTCATCATTCACTTTTAACGTTGATGAAAAACAGAGCTGAAAAGTCACTTATCGCAGTTGTTTCTTATAACTAGCTTAAACCATAATATCTCTAAAAATATTACACGTTAAAAGGTAAAGCCTTTGCAATTGCAAAGGCTTTTGTTTTAACTGCTAACTTTTACCAAATCATTTCTACAAATTCAGGGTGGTCGATATACGGGTTACGATTACCTTGAAACTCAAACGCTGCTTGGTTGCGGTCAAGTTCCATTTGGCTTACAGGATCGCTGTTATGCCAGTTAAGCAGCATGGCTACAACCCAGCTTTCAAACACTTGATTGCTTGAACCATTAAGTACAGCATTACTTGAGGACGTCTTTGATTGCCAAGCGCCTATTACATTTTCGTAGCGCGTTGCCATGTAAAAATAAGCGCGAGCAAAGTCACCTTTAAATTCGTCAATTGGCTCAAATACAGTACCAGAGTAATTTAATGAACTTGCGGCAGAGCCTAATTTACTTCCGTTAGTTGATGTAAATGAAGCGCTTGCTACTTCACCAAATGGGAAATTACTACGTTTTGAGTTTACATAACCGTCGGTTGCGTAAATATGATGCACATCTGAGTTCATTGGCTCAATAGTGCCGCCAAACCAGCTTTTAGGGAACGAATGCTCACGGTTATAGCAATTACCTTCTCCACTATAATTACCACATTGATCGCTCACTGCAGCATAATTGTAGCTATCTGAGCCGTTTGGTTTTTCGCTATACATATCTAAAATGCTGTTATCGTTTTCAAAGTATTGATCACGTGCTGATGAGTCGTAAAAATTCCAAATAGCCGAGTAACCCTGTGCATTATGATCTTTAATAATATTATAAAGCTCAGTTTTTAGTGTATAACCCGATAACCCTTGAGCAGTAACATAGTAGCCTGTGGGTGTTGGATTAGTCCCGCCGCCATCACCAGAGCCACCGCCTAAAGTAAATGCTGTGCTGTCGGTGTTACTAAAACTTGCACCACTTGCAAGTGTGGTAGAGCCTTGCTTAAGTGCATAACTGCCACTACCTGTTGAACAACACATGCCATCGCCGTAGCTGTCGCTAATAACTAGTGCGTATGTACCATCAGTTAGGCATATTTGTTCATCATATTGTGTGTTTGATGCGTAACCACTGCCGTTAGCGATTGCGCTACCTTGATTGTTATTTACGGCCCAGCTAGTTTCGCTGCCGTAATTATCGGTATTAAGCGTTAGGGTAAGGCTATTGTCGGTACAACTTGTTGATGCGCTGCCATCAGCGTTTGGTAAAAAGTTATCTACGTATACGGTTTCGCTGCCATCAAATCCACTTACATCGTAAAACCTAAGTCCAACACTAATTGTTTTATCACTGCTTGCTGTATAGCTATGGCTAACTGTTTGCCATTGGTTAGTTTGTGCCTGATTTGAATAGCCTTGGTAGCCGTCTACATATAAGCGCGCCTTAATTTTACCTTCGGTATGGTATAAATCAGCCGAAAAGTTATAGGTTTTACCTGCTTCTACAGTAACTTGTTGTGATAAATCGGTGTTACTTTGCGACCCTGTAGTTACATTTACAGCAGCAGAGCTACCGCCACTTTTAACTGTGCTGGTGGATTGTGAAAGGCTAATTCCGCCATCTATTGTTGTCCATGCATCAGGTGTATTACCTGACCATTGCTCAAAGTCGCCATTAGTTACATTGGCCATTACAGGTAATGAGCCCAGTAACAAAGCGGTACTAATTAATTTGTTTTTATATTTCCCGTGTAACATGATTGTTCCTATTTTTACTTTGAAAGTAAAATATACCCTACATTAGTTTGGTTACAAAATTGTTAATTTAAAATGCAGTAAAAGGCAATAATTACTCTTTAAACTGTTTTTGAAGGTATTTTTATAAATTAATAACTAAATGGAATATCAAAGCAGATTCTATTCTTTTTTTATCTATGCTTAGCCCGTTATCCTGCATACTTAGAAAACCTCAACAGATACACTCTGGATGAGGTAAAACTCATTTTTAACAATACACAAAGTGTGTTGTGTTTAATTTTCAGGGTTATGGGGAATCGATTCATGTTGTTAGGTCAACTAAATGCTGCGGCAAGCCCGCTATCGCAAGATCAAGTACAAAAGCTGCAAGGTTTAGTGGCTGAGCTTAATCCAATTCAACAAGCATGGGTAAGTGGTTACTTAGCCGCTAATGCTAACTCAGCTGCATTAGGTGCTCCTACTGCTGGCGTACCGGCTGCAGGAGATGCTGCAGCGCTAACTATTTTATATGGTTCGCAAACGGGTAACGCAAAAGGCGTAGCAAGCAAAATGAAAGAGCAGGCTGAGTCGCGCGGCTTAGCGGTTAAATTGGTTAGCATGTCAGATTACAAACCAACAGCCCTGAAAAAAGAAAAGTTTTTAACCATCGTTGTATCTACTTACGGTGAAGGTGAGCCACCAGAAGACGCAGAAACACTCTATGAATTTTTAGCAACTAAAAAAGCACCAAAACTAGACGATGTAAAAATAGCCGTTATTGGTTTGGGTGATTCTAGCTATGAGTTTTTCTGCCAAACAGCAAAAGACTTTGAAGAGCGTTTAAATAAACTAGGTGCACAGACCATATATCAACGTGCTGATTTAGATGTAGATTATGAAGAAGAAGCTGCAACATGGATTGCGGGCGCAATTGACGCATTCGAACCTGATTTAAAAGCGCAACAAGAGGCCGCTGGTGGTCAAGTTGTATCAATGCCATTTGGCGCTTCAACCTCTGCAGCAAGCCAATATACAAAACAAAATCCATTTGAAGCAGAGCTATTAACTGTTCAAAAAATTACCGGTCGCGACTCAACTAAAGATGTACGCCATGTTGAAATTTCGCTTGAAGGTTCTGACATTACTTACACGCCAGGTGATTCATTAGGTGTGTACTTTTTAAATGACGATGTATTAGTTGATGAAGTACTTACACTTACTCAAATAGATGCAACAAGCATTGTAAAAGTAGGTGATGAAGAGCTAAGCGTACGCGATGCACTTATTGAAAAACTAGAGCTGACTCAGTCATACCCTGGTTTTGTAGAAAAATATGCAACTGCTACGGGCACGCCAGAGCTGCTTAAACTAGTTGAAGATAAAACTGCAATGCGCGCATACATTGAGCCTCGTCAAATATTTGATGTGATTCGCCAAAACCCAGCAAAGCTTGATGCGCAAACATTAGTAGATTGCTTACGTAAACTACAAGCGCGTTTGTACTCAATTGCATCTAGCCAAAGCGAAGTTGAAGACGAAGTACATTTAACACTAGCTCTAGTGCAGTTTGATGCATTTGATAGCGAGCATTTAGGTGGTTGTACTGGTTACTTAACTCGTCGTGCTGAAGAAGGTTGTAAAGTTAAAGTATTTAGTGAACATAACGATAATTTCCGCCTACCAACAAACGATGATACACCTGTGATCATGGTTGGCCCAGGTACCGGTATTGCGCCGTTCCGTGCATTTTTACAAGAGCGTGATTCGCGTGAAGCACAAGGCAAAAACTGGTTGTTTTTTGGTAACCCACATTTCACTCAAGACTTTTTATACCAAGTAGAAATACAGGGTTATTTAAAATCGGGTTTACTTAACAAAGTAGATGTTGCATTTAGCCGTGACCAAGCAGAAAAAGTATATGTACAAGATAAGTTACGCAGTAACAGTAAAGACGTGTTTGAATGGTTAGAAGCTGGCGCTCACTTTTATATTTGTGGCGATGCAAATCGTATGGCAAAAGATGTACACAACGCCTTGCTTGATATTGTTAAAGAAAACACAGGTAAGAGTAACGAAGACGCAGAGCAATACTTAAAAGATTTGCGTAGCGCAAACCGCTATCAGAAAGACGTGTATTAATCACGTTTCTTATTTTATTTAACAGCTAACAGCCGTCACTGTAACAAATTTAGGATTTAAAATGAGCGAACAAGATAAAAACGTAAAACTTTCTGATAACGAACGTTTGAAAAGAGAAAGTAACTTTTTACGTGGCACCATAGAAAAAGATTTAAAAGATGAAATTACTGGTGGTTTTACTGCCGACAACTTTCAGCTAATTCGTTTTCATGGCATGTACCAACAAGATGACCGCGATATACGTGGTGAGCGTGCTAAGCAAAAGCTAGAGCCGCTACATAATGTAATGTTACGTGCACGTATGCCTGGCGGTATTATTAAGCCAGAGCAGTGGCTAGCAATCGATAAGTTTGCAGATGACAAAACAAGCTACGGCAGTATTCGTTTAACAACGCGTCAAACGTTTCAGTTTCATGGTGTATTAAAGCCTAATATTAAAGGCATGCACCAAATGCTTGATAGCGTAGGTATAGACTCTATTGCTACAGCGGGTGACGTTAACCGTAATGTGCTTTGTACTACTAACCCAGTTGAGTCTGAGTTACATCAAGAAGCTTACGACTGGGCTGCAAAAATTTCTGAGCATTTATTACCAAAAACGAAAGCGTATGCCGAAATTTGGTTAAATGGCGAAAAAGCAGAAACCACAGAAGAGCCAATTTTAGGGTCTAATTACTTACCGCGTAAATTTAAAACAACGGTAACTATTCCACCTAACAACGAAGTTGATGTGCATGCGAATGACTTAAACTTTGTGGCAATTGCTGATAACGGCAAGCTTGTTGGTTTTAACGTATTAGTGGGCGGTGGCCTTGCCATGACGCACGGCGATACAGCAACTTATCCGCGTAAGGCTGATGACTTTGGCTTTATTACGCTAGAAGATACCTTAAAAATTGCAGAGCATGTTGTATCTGTGCAGCGCGATTGGGGTAATCGTTCAAACCGTAAAAATGCAAAAACTAAATACACACTAGACCGTGTAGGTGTTGATGTATTTAAAGCAGAAGTAGAAAAACGCTCAGGCGTTACGTTTGCACCAAGCCGTCCGTTTGAGTTTACTCACCGAGGGGATCGCATTGGTTGGGTTAAAGGCATTGATGGTAAGCATCACTTAACGCTATTCATTCAAAGTGGTCGTATTTTAGACTACCCAAGCAAACCGCTTAAAACAGGTTGTCGTAAAATTGCAGAAGTTCACCAAGGTGACATGCGTATGACGGCAAACCAAAACTTAATTATTGCGGGTGTACCTGCAGATCAAAAAGCCGTGATTGAAGAAATTGCACGTAGCCATGGCTTAATTGACGACACAGATTCGCAGCAACGTAAAAACTCTATGGCGTGTGTTTCACTGCCAACGTGCCCACTTGCAATGGCCGAAGCAGAGCGTTACTTACCAAGCCTAGTAGAAAAAACTGAAGCATTACTTGCTAAGCACGGTATACCAGATGACAGCATTATTATGCGCGTTGTTGGTTGCCCGAACGGCTGTGGCCGCGCAATGCTAGCCGAAGCTGGTTTAGTGGGTAAAGGCCCAGGTAAGTACAACGTTTACCTAGGTGGTAATTTAGAAGGCACACGTATTCCTAAATTGTACCTTGAGAATGTAGGCGAAGACGTTTACCTAGAAGCATTCGATAAGCTAATTGGCCAATGGGCAAGCGAGCGCAATGACGGTGAGTGTTTTGGTGACTTTGTTATACGCAAAGGCATTGTTGCTGAAGTAAAAGTGTCAGTAACCGATTTTCACGCTTAATTAAATACCAGCGCTTTGGCGCTGGTGAGGTTTGGGATTTACCATGAGTGAATTTAAAAACATTTTACAGCTAGATAAACAAAGCCAGACGGCTATGTTAGCTGATGCTAATGGTTTACTAGCGAATATGAGCGCAGAACAGCGCGTTGCATGGGCGCTTGATAACTTGCCTAATACGGCTTTTTTATCATCTAGCTTTGGTATTCAAGCGGCAGTAATGCTGCATTTAATGACCTCACAACGTCCAGATATTCCCGTTGTATTAACCGATACCGGCTATTTATTTCCTGAAACGTATCAGTTTATTGAGCAAATGAGTGAGCGTTTATCACTTAACTTAAAGGTGTATAGAGCGCCGCTTAGCCCAGCATGGCAAGAGGCTAAATTTGGTAAACTATGGGAGCAAGGCGAAGACGGCATTAAGCAATATAATCAGCTTAATAAAGTAGAGCCGATGACCCGTGCGTTAAAAGAAATAGAAGCGGGCACGTGGTTTAGTGGTCTGCGCCGCGATCAATCATCTACACGTGCTGATAAACAGTTTGTAGAAATTAGCCGTGGTACCGTTAAAGTGTACCCGATTATTGAATGGTCTAACCGCGACGTGTATCAGTATCTTACTAAGCACGATTTACCTTACCACCCATTATGGGAGCAAGGTTATGTGTCGATGGGTGACGTACATACAACACGTAAGTTAGAACCAGGAATGACTGAGGAAGAAACTCGCTTTTTTGGTTTAAACCGAGAATGTGGACTACACATGGATGGTGACGGTATTTAACGCCACTACAATGTAGTTAAATTGCAAATAAAAACGCAGCTTCGGCTGCGTTTTTATTTTTTATTAGGGTACAAAAAATTGCCTAATTAAGTATTTTTTATTAGACTCAAGGCATTAAAGGATTAATTAAAGCAGGAACGCTATGAAATACTTTACCTACTTAGCTATATCAATCATGGCTATTGCAGTCACCTCTTTGTTTTATTTAAAAAAGCCCGATGGTCAAACATGGCTTTCTGCATCATCAATTAGCAGTGAATCTCAGCAAATTAAAGAAAAAATGGTCGCGCTATCTAGCAATACTTTGGACCAAGCAGTGCAGGGCGTTAAGCAAGCTGGCGATAAAATTGCGAGCAGTATTTCTGATGAACCAATGCCTGAAAGTACCACCTCAAGCAGCAAAATTTTTAAGTGGCAAGATGAAACAGGCCAATGGCACTTTTCTGATACACCTAACCCGCATGCAAAAAGTATTGAAGTAAAACTCGATCCTAAAGACATTACTGTTATTGCTGCAGAAGACACGTCTATTTTAAATACCTCTCCAAGTACAAATACAATGTCGGCTGCACCAAAGGGGATCAGTATTTTGAACCCAGACTCTGTTAAAAAGCTATTTAATGACGCCGAAAATGTAAAAGACAAACTAGAAAAACGTAATAAAGAAATTAATAATTTAAGTGCACTTTAATTATTTAGAGTGAGTGCTTTTATGGTTTTTTAAATAACGTTTTTCGGCTTCCATTAGCAGTATGGTTAAATATATTTTAGTAGGAAGTGACAATAGCACCCCTATAGCAATACATGCCGCTGCTAAAATTATTCCTTTAATACCATGATTAACAGTGAAATAACCCGACACAATTAAAGTGTGGCCAGTCACAATAAGGCACAACCCAAGCACTATTGATGTTTTAAGCAGCCTAACTATCATTGTTTGCGACATAGTTACCTCACTAAGAGTTACCTTAGTGTAGGCACGCTTTAAATGCTTAGCATTGATTTAAGACAACAAACAGCACACATAAAAAAGCCCAGCTTATTACTAAACTGGGCTTTTAAATGTATTAACTACTGTCTTTGTTAGTCGAGCATATTACGCAGTACGTATTGTAAAATGCCGCCGTGTTTGTAGTAATCCCACTCTTTAGGGGTATCAATACGTACATCTGCACTTAAGGTGACTTTTTTACCTTCGGCATTGGTTGCAATAACGGTTACTTCATCGGTTTTATCGTACAGGCCATCAATATCAAATTGTTCTTGCCCTGTTAACCCATGTGACTCGTAGCTTTCACCTTCTTTAAATTGCAGAGGTAATACACCCATACCAATTAAGTTAGAGCGATGAATTCGCTCATAGCTTTGTGCTACAACCGCTTTAACGCCTAGTAAAAGTGAGCCTTTGGCCGCCCAGTCACGAGATGAACCCGTACCGTATTCTTTACCCGCTAAAATAATGAGAGGCGTATTATTTTTTTGATACTCCATAGCTGCATCGTAAATGCTTGCTAAATCGTTTTCTGGTTGTGTACGTGTTACACCGCCCTCAGTACCCGGGGCAAGTAAGTTTTTAAGACGTACATTGGCAAACGTGCCGCGCATCATTACTTCGTGATTACCACGGCGTGAGCCATACGAGTTAAATTGCGATTTTTCTACACCTTTCTCTTGCAAGTATAAACCTGCTGGCGCTTCTGCTTTAATAGCACCTGCTGGAGAAATATGGTCAGTAGTTACTGAATCCCCAAGCTTAGCTAAACAACGTGCGCCCTCAATCGTTGGAATACCCGGAGGTTCTACTTTCATACCATCAAAAAATGGTGCTTTTTTAATGTAGGTAGATGCGTCATCCCAATCATAAAGTTTGCCATCAGGTATTTGAATTTGCTGCCAGCGGCTATCGCCTTCGTAAACGTTAGCGTAGCTTTTTTCAAACATTTCTTTAGTTACTGTTTCTTTAACTAGGTCGCTCACTTCTTTAACGCTTGGCCAGATGTTTTTAAGGTAAATATCGTTACCATTAGCATCTTGCGCAAGGGGTTCGTTGTATACGTCAATGTCGGTTCTGCCGGCAATGGCATAGGCTACAACAAGTGGAGGTGAGGCTAAAAAGTTCATTTTCACATCTTGGTGAATACGCCCTTCAAAGTTACGGTTACCCGATAAAATAGAGCTAACCACTAATTTATGCTTTTGAATCGCATCTGATATTTCAGTCGCTAGTGGACCTGAGTTGCCAATACACGTAGTACAGCCATAGCCTACCAAGTTAAACCCTAGGCTTTCTAGGTCGTCCATCAAGCCTGCTTTTTCTAGGTAGTCGGTAACTACTTTAGAGCCTGGTGCAAGGGATGTTTTAACCCAAGGTTTTACATTAATGCCTAATTGCTTCGCTTTTTTAGCGACTAAGCCTGCGGCTAAAATAACACTTGGATTAGAGGTATTGGTACAGCTGGTAATTGCGGCAATAACACAAGCGCCATCATTTAGCTCAAACTCTTGGCCTTTAAATTTAACTTTAGCGGCACCCATAAACTGTGCTTCGTCTACTGGCTCATCTGGATTTGTTGTTGGGCCTTCACTTTCAATACGAGCTTGCTCTTCATCGCTTTTATCGCGACGAGCCATACGCTCATCTTGAAAGCCTTTTAAATGCTCGCCAATTACTTCACCCGCTTTATTTAGGGCAATTCTATCTTGTGGACGTTTAGGGCCTGCAAGGCTTGGTACAACATCGTCTAATTTAAGTTCGAGTGTATCGGTGTAGCTCGCTTCGTCGCCATCGTTACGCCATAAACCTTGGTGTTTAGCATAATCTTCAATTACCTTTAGGTGTTTTTCGTCGCGGTTTGTTAAGCGAAGGTAGTTAATGGTTTCATCATCAATCGGGAAAATACCACACGTAGCGCCGTATTCTGGTGCCATATTCGCTATGGTTGCTCTATCGGCAAGTGGTAGGTCGGCAAGGCCGTCACCATAAAACTCTACAAATTTACCCACTACACCATGGTTACGCAGTATTTCGGTTACTGTTAGTACTAAATCGGTTGCGGTTGTACCTTCAGGTAATCTGCCGCTAAGCTTCATACCGACTACTTGTGGAATCAATAAACTAATTGGCTGACCAAGCATAGCCGCTTCGGCTTCAATGCCGCCTACGCCCCAACCAAGTACACCTAAGCCATTAATCATGGTTGTATGAGAGTCGGTACCTACGAGGGTGTCTGGGTAAGCGAATTTTTTGCCATCGCGCTCTTCATTAAAAACAACACGGGCTAAATACTCTAAATTCACTTGGTGAACAATACCGGTTGCTGGTGGCACTACTTTTAAATTATCAAAAGCGGTTTGTCCCCAGCGTAAAAATTCGTAACGTTCTTTATTTCGGTCATATTCAAGCTTGGCATTTAAATCAAATGCACCATCATTACCATAACCATCTACTTGTACCGAATGGTCAATAACAAGTTCAGCTGGCGATAACGGATTTATTTTTGCAGGATCGCCACCTAGTTTTTCCATTGCGTCACGCATCGCGGCTAAATCAACAATAGCGGGTACACCGGTGAAATCTTGCATAACTACGCGAGCTGGAGTAAAGGCAACTTCAGATGCAGGTTTTGCTTGAGGATCCCAATTAAGGAGGGCTTGAATGTCTTGTTCTTTAATATTTGCGCCGTCTTCGTTTCGAAGAAGGTTTTCAAGTAATACTTTTAAGGAGAAGGGCAATCGTTTCGCTTTGTCGCCAAGTCCTTTTAGAGAATGAATATGATATTGCTCACCGTTTATTGTGAGCTGATGTTGGGTATCGAAACTATTATTCATTATTTGCCCCTTTATGAATTATAAAAATATTTTGAAGAGTGACCTCTGTAGTACTTGAGTTGCAAAGTGCATACCAATGTAAAAAGCCGTCTTTAGAGAACGAATTTTATACAATTATTATAGTAGAGATGATGCTGAAAAATTTAATTTCAAGAGATGATTTGAAAGACGAGGTAAGGTCAAAAGTTATTTTGACCTTTATTAATTACTGTAACCAACCTTGTTGCTTAGCTTTAATACTTAAATAAAGTAGAGCAATGGCAATTATGATTACAAAAACAGGCATAAATACAGCACTTGCGCCAAGCAGCTCAATACTGTTTATAACTACAAAGTTATAGTACTGCTGTAGTAAAATAGCACCGAGCGACAGTGCAAAAGTAGGTATTGCCAGCGCGTTTTTAGTAAGTAGAAACAGACAACCCAAAGTGCTTCCAAATACAGCTATAGCAAAGGCAATAGTTGACCAAATAGGAACGTTAGAGTAGGCAGCTTGTTGATCTAGCGGTAGTTTACCTATCATTTCGGGTGTCATCATCATGTGCATAGCAAATGCAATAACGCCAAGTAAGTTCCATACAAGTGCCGCCCATACAGCGGGTTTAAACCAGGTGGCTGGTGTGTTTTGTGACATATTATTACCTTGTTTTTATTATTATTAGCTAGGTAATTAAAGAGCAAAAAGGCCAACTATACAAGGTGGCCTTTTTATATAAAAAGAGGGTTTTTTAAATACTTAACCAAATGAAATAGGACGACGACCTGTTTTATCGTCAACTTTTGGCTTTTTAGTGCGCTTGCGCTTAGCTTTAGCTGGCTGATTTATTGGTTGTGGTGCAGCTTGCTTTGATTCTGCTTGAGGTTGTGCTGCAGGTTTTTCTGCAGGAACTGCATCTTCACTTAACGCAAGTTGAAAAAACTCACCATCGAATTCTAGTACATCGCCACCGTATAATTTTTTCCGCTTTATTGTACAAATTTCATGGTTAACACCCACATAGCCTTCAGTGATTAGGTTTTTAGCTTGGCCGCCACCTTCAACTAAGTTTAATACTTTTAATAATTTACAAAGCTCAATCGGCTCTTCTTCTAACTCTATTTCTATATATTCTTCGTTCATATTTGCTCTCGGTGGGGTAACGCACAGGCTTTAGTATAAAGGCTTACAGCGACTTTTGCACCAAAGCAAGTAACTTTAGATAGCTGTAATACACAATTAGTTATGAAAGTTTTTAGGTATTTTATCTGTCTTTAAAAAAACTGAAGCAATTAAAAGTTAAGCTTCGTTGCAATCTTTTTTACGTATGGCTCGCTAATTGCTAAAACTCTGGCGGATTAATCAATGTGTAATGAATACATATAAAACGGAGTAGAAAATGGGCGTAAGATTAGCAATGAAAAAAGAGCTAATGGGCTTAGATAATTCAGATATGTTGACCGCAGATGATGTTAGGTCACATCTTACTAATCAAGTAAAAGAGCAAAAGGAAAATGCTGAACGTGGTTTTTCTGTGATTTCAAAATTTAACGATCACCATAGTCGTTTAGTGAGTGGCGATATGAAAAAAAAATCGGTACTTGAATTTCAACGCCATCGTTTATTTAAAGAAGTTTTATACACCCGTAAAAGTGTTGATGCGTGGTTAGATAGCCAAACAAATTAAATTGCTATAAATAGTTACCTTTAATAGACTACAATTGTAATTTAAAAGGGTAACTATGAAAAATGGAATTTTAATATGTGTGTTGGCATTACTATTAGCTGCGTGCCAACAACCTACCGTGTATGTATTTAGTGAAAACTTGCAAGATGAACAGAGCAACCAGCTCGATGCTGCGCTAAAAGCACAATCGCTCTCTTATGAATATGTAGAGCTGGCAATCCCACCTGACTTTGGTGAAGCCACATTACTCTTATCAAGTGATAAGATTTATTCTAAAGAAACTGAGCAACTTGCGGCTATAATGCAGGGGCTAGGTTACGAGCCACAAGTTAACTATACAACGCGTTCAAATCATTTTTATGGTGATGGCAACATAGGTTTTTATTTAAAAAATGTAGTGGCGGGTACAACCTTTGTTATGCCTAAAAGGTTACGAACAACTCAATGCAGCGAAGACAAGTACAATGATTTACTTGTCACATTTACAGATAAATATGCTGACTTTACCTTACCCAGTGGCGCTGTTGTAAGGTTAGGTTGGGAGTTTTTATACGGTTACGTTGTCATTTATTACAAAAATTATTCGCAAACATACAGCCACTCGCAACCTCTTGTAAATACCCCCTTTGGTGCCAAGCCTTCAGATACTTACACTTTTACTGCGCACGTTAATAAGCCCAGTTGGCTTGATTGCTCATTGCAAATTGTTTATATGGATTGAGTGATAGAGTTAACCGTGAGTTTCTATATGTTCACTAAGTTTTGCAATACGCAAACTCATACCTTCTATAATTCGGTCTTTAATTTTTTCACGGATAACATTAGGTAAGCGGGTGAGTGCTTCAGGGGTAATAGCAAGAACTATGCTGTCGGTTTTGGCGCGTGCGCTAGTGCTGCGCTCTCGGTTATTTATAAAAGCGCCTTCACCTATAAATTCACCGGGCTCTATAGTACCAAGTTCTAGCAAATGATTATGTTTAAATACTAATAGCGCGCCGCTAAGTACAATATATAAGCGCTTGTCGTTATCGTATTGCTTAAATAAAAACTGATGCTGGCTTACTAAATATAACAGGCCGAACGACTCTAATAAGACTTGGCGCTCGCTGAGCGTAAATTCCTTAAAAAAGTGCAGCCTGTTTATAATTTCCATTTGTTTAAACAAAGGAATATGTTCGATTAGCTTCATCAATAACCAAATGTGTTAAAAGCGTTTAATCAGCTAATATTGCGCTCTTTTAATTTTCGGGTCAACGTGTTGCGTCCCCAACCAATTTTTATAGCAGCATCTTGCTTATGACCAGAACAATTAGCCAGGGCGGTTTTAATTAAACGAGTTTCTAGCTGGGCTTGAATGTCAGGCCAAATATTTTCTTTGCCTTGTTTAAGCTCTTGATTAAGCCATTGCTGAAACGCATCTAGCCAATCACCTTCTTCTTGGGTCGGCGAAGCATCCAGAATCTCCGGCGGTAAGTCTTGCTCGCTTACAAGCTCACCGGGCGCCATAACTGTAAGCCAGCGACACGTGTTTTCTAATTGGCGCACATTGCCTGGCCAATTAAATAAACGTAATTGCTCAGTCGCTTTAGGGCTCAGCACTTTGCTTTCTACTTGTAGTTCTTTAGCACTTTTATGTAAAAAGTGCTGCGATAAGCTTTCTATATCTTCAGTGCGCTCTCGAAGAGCAGGTAAACGTAGGCGCACAACATTAAGACGATGAAATAAATCATCCCTAAACTTGCCCTGTTTAACTAAATCTTCAAGGTTTTGGTGCGTAGCTGCAATAATGCGTACGTCCACTTTTATACTTTGATGGCCACCAACGCGATAAAACTCACCATCGGCAAGAACGCGTAATAAACGTGTTTGCACATCAAGTGGCATATCACCAATTTCATCTAAAAACAGTGTGCCGCCATTGGCTTGCTCAAAACGACCTTTGCGTACGCTATCTGCGCCCGTAAATGCGCCTTTTTCGTGGCCAAATAACTCTGACTCAACAAGCTCTTTTGGAATGGCTGCCATGTTAAGTGCAATAAATTGATTTTCTTTACGTGGACTATGATTGTGCAGCGCACTGGCGACAAGTTCTTTACCTGTGCCAGATTCTCCATTTATTAATACGCTCATGCTAGAAGCCGATAGTTTACCTATCGCTCTAAACACTTCTTGCATTGCGGGCGCTTCACCAATTATGTGAGCACTTTTAGGTGGAGCTTGCTTTCGTTTAGTTTTTTTAGTGGAGTTTGCTCTGCATGCGCTTTCGACGAGGGCCACTGCTTCGTTTAAATCAAACGGCTTAGCTAGGTATTCAAAAGCACCTTTTTGGAATGCATTAACTGCTGAGTCTAAATCAGAATGGGCGGTCATTATAATAACCGGCAACCCAGGGTTTTGCTCTGCAATAAGTTCAAGCAACGCCATACCATCCATGCCTGGCATTCTAACGTCAGAAACTAAAACAGTAGGTTGGCTAAACTTTAGTGCGCTTAGTACATCTTGCGCATTAGCAAAGCTCTCCGTGTTAAACCCTGAACGGGTTAGTGCCTTTTCAAGTACAAAGCGAATTGAGGCATCATCATCTACAAGCCAAACTGTTTTCATGCAAACTCCAAACATTAATCTGCAAAGGGCAGATAGATATTAAATTCAGTATGTCCAGGCCAGCTATCGCATTCTATATAGCCATCATGTTGATCTATCAGCGTTTGCGCTATTGAGAGTCCTAATCCAGAGCCACCTTCTTTATTGGTGATCATAGGGTAGAACAGTGTTTCGCGTACACTGGGATCAATTCCTGGTCCGTTATCAGATATTTGGATCAACAAGGCTTTTTTAGGTGCTTTACCTGGGCGACGATGCTGATGATTAATGCGGGTTTTTATTGTTATTTCACCGCCATCTACAAGCGCCTGTTGGGCATTTCGTACAATGTTTAATACTACTTGCTGAACTTTGCCTTGATCAATGTATACATCAGGAATACTTGGGTCGTAATCTTTAACCAAGCTAATGTTAGAACAATTATCTAACGTACTTAGCCTTGCAACTGATTCAAGTGATTGATGTATGTTGCCATACGATTTTTGTGGAAGTTGATTGGGCCCCAAAAGCCTATCTACTAATTCACGTAATCGGTCGGCTTGCTCAATGATGAGCTCAGCACATTGATCTCTTTCTTGTTGATCAACCTCATACTGCAATAACTGCGCCGCTCCGCGAATCCCACCTAAAGGATTTTTAATTTCGTGCGCTAAGCCTCTAATTAGGTTTCGGGCAGCTTGGTATTGATGCATTTGATTAGACGCTTGGTCGTGCTTAATTTCGTCATCGGTTTGGCGCCACTCAAATAAAATATAAAGCGAGCCATTAAATTTAATTTGTCGTGTACTTACGGCTACTTTCGCATGGCGAGAATCGCTAAAAACCACGTCAGCTCTATGCTGCTGGCAATCTACACCTTCAACTAGTGAGTATTGTTTTATACGCTCTAAATCGATTGAATGGTAGTTAAAAAGGCTATCAAAAGGTTGATCTAATAGGCGTTTATTACCAAGGCCAAGCAGTTCACTGGTACTGTTATTGGCATATATTACAATAAAGTTTTTATCAAGTAATATGATAGCGGTTGTTTGATTTTGCCAAATGGCATCGAGTAGCTCAGGGCTAAAGTTTTTATTATTAATCATAGCTGCACCATTTTAGTGCGTTGATGTTTGCAAGCAAGTTATACGGTAAAATACACTGCTGCACGATTAGTAATACCCCAATTTAGTTACTTAGGCTTAGCCCTTTTCGGTGCATAAAAAACATACAGGGCTCGCTTGTAGCAATAACTTGGTTTTTACTATTAAAAAGCTTTAATTGTAGTGTGTGCTGACCACGTTCTACATCCCTTATTGCAAAGGTTGAGCTGTCACTGGCAGGGCCGTGTGCTTTACCATCAATAAAAAGTTGTATAGTAAAACCAGTTTCAAAGCGTGGTTTTATTCGGCTAGTAACATAAACAGTGCCGGTATTTTCACGAATAGTCTGGTTATGATCAGGTGAGGAAATGGCAATACTAAAGGCCGCTTGTTGAGGCTGGGGTTGCTCGTCAAAAATGTCAGTATTTGTTGCAGGCATATTAAGATCTTGGCTGGTAAGCTTGACCTCTTGAGCACCTTTATGAGGGGTGTCTGAGAACACTAATACGCCATTTTTATCTTTCCAAGCGTATATTTTTGTTTCACCGGCATAACTATAATTACTTAATCCTAAAGTAATTAATAGTAATAAAATCTTGTTATTCACTCTGCAGCCCTGCATTTTTATCGGTAACTTAACTTTAGTGGAGATTAACTAATTTTACCATTAAAAAAGCCCGCAAAGCGGGCTTGAGAACACACATATTTTTTACAGCTTAATTAGCAGCTGTAGTACATTTCAAACTCAACTGGGTGAGTTGTCATGTTAAGCTTTTCAACTTCTTTAGACTTAAGTTCGATGTAAGCATCGATTAAGTCGTCAGTGAATACGCCACCTTGAGTTAAGAATTCACGGTCTGCGCTAAGTGCAGATAGTGCTTCGTCAAGTGATGCTGCAACAGTTGGAATTTCTGCTGCTTCCTCAGCTGGTAAGTCGTATAAATCTTTATCCATAGCATCGCCAGGGTGGATCTTGTTTTTGATACCATCAAGGCCAGCCATAAGCATTGCTGAGAAAGCAAGGTATGGGTTAGCTGTTGGATCCGGGAAGCGTACTTCAATACGACGACCTTTTTCAGATGGAACCACTGGGATACGGATTGATGCAGAGCGGTTACGTGCAGAGTATGCAAGCATAACTGGTGCTTCAAAACCTGGTACTAAACGTTTGTACGAGTTAGTAGATGCGTTTGCAAAAGCGTTAATTGCTTTAGCATGCTTAATGATACCGCCAATGTAGTAAAGTGCATCTTCAGAAAGACCGCCGTACTTATCGCCAGCAAAAAGGTTAACACCGTCTTTAGCTAAAGACTGGTGACAATGCATACCAGAACCGTTATCACCAACAACTGGCTTAGGCATAAACGTTGCTGTTTTACCATATAAGTGAGCCATGTTATGGATAACATATTTCATTTCTTGGATTTCATCCGCTTTTAATACCATTGTATTAAAGCGAGTAGCGATTTCGTTTTGACCTGCTGTTGCTACTTCGTGGTGATGTGCTTCTACTACTTGGCCCATTTCTTCTAGAACTAGACACGTAGCTGAACGCCAATCTTGGAAGTCATCAACAGGAGCAACTGGGAAGTAACCGCCTTTAACACCTGGACGGTGACCAGTGTTGCCATCTGCATATTCTTTATCTGAGTTCCAAGCAGCTTGCTTAGAATCAATTTTGTACATAGAACCAGACATATCTGATTTGTATTTAACATCGTCAAATACGAAGAACTCTGGCTCAGGGCCAAATAAAACAGTGTCTGCAATGCCTGTAGAACGCATGTAATCTTCAGCGCGCTTAGCAACAGAACGCGGGTCGCGCTCATAACCTTGTAATGTAGAAGGCTCTACTACGTCACAACGTAAAATTAATGTAGCTTCTTCAGTGAAAGGGTCTAGTTTGATTGACTCAGGAACTGGCATTAATACCATGTCTGATTCGTTTATGCCTTTCCAGCCTGCAATTGAAGAGCCGTCGAACATTTTACCGTCTTCAAAAAAGTCTTCATCAACTTGGTGATGAGGAATAGAAACATGCTGTTCTTTACCCTTAGTGTCAGTAAAGCGTAAATCAATGAACTTAACGTCATTTTCTTTAATAAAATCTAAAACCGATTGTGACATGTGTCCTCCAACTATTGGGTTTTGTTATTGCTGCATAATTGCTTTGATATTTACTAAGCTGTTTTTGTGCCATTATTGTAACTGGCTGTTTATAAATTAAAAAAATATCATTGCATCAAAATGGAATATATAAACGCACTCTTTTGGTGCGCAAATATTCCATTTCGGTGCAAAATTTACAGGGCGTAATTTGTTGTTAATTTAATCAGCTGGAATTAGCATAACCTAAATGCAAAAGAGTAACAAAAAGATCGGAAAAATAGTCAAAAAGAGGGTTTTTTGAAAAATAATTGAAATTTAATTCATATAATTGTCATATAAAAAACAGATACTTAGTAAAAGTATTGAGAAAGTTTTAAAATATGTATTGGATAAACTTTCATCCATGTCATTAATGAGGGATAATATGCGCCCTTTTAAATCCTATGCTGGGACATCTCGCGAAAGCGTGGATGAGTGCGTAGATCTTGCAGGATCAATGAGAATTTAATTTCTCTGAGTAAATATATGAGCATCGAACAGTTAAGAAATATAGCGATTATCGCGCACGTTGACCATGGTAAAACAACACTGGTTGACAAACTACTTGAGCAATCAGGTACATTAGAAACACGCGGCGGTAACGAAGAGCGCGTGATGGACTCAAACGACATTGAGAAAGAACGTGGTATTACCATTTTGGCTAAAAACACAGCCATTTCTTGGAATGACTACCATATCAATATCGTAGATACCCCGGGACACGCCGATTTCGGTGGTGAAGTTGAACGCGTACTTTCGATGGCTGACTCAGTATTATTACTTGTTGATGCTCAAGAAGGTCCAATGCCGCAAACGCGTTTCGTTACGCAAAAAGCATTCGCGCAAGGCTTAAAGCCAATCGTCGTTATCAATAAAATTGATAAGCCAGGCGCTCGTCCAGATTGGGTTATGGATCAAATCTTTGATTTATTCGACAACCTTGGCGCGACTGACGAACAGTTAGACTTTAAAGTAATCTACGCTTCAGCAATCAACGGTTGGGCAACACTAGATTTAGACGAACCATCAGACAACATGGAACCTATGTTCAAGATGATCGTTGAAGAAGTATCACCACCGGATGCAGATCCTGAAGGTGACTTCCAAATGCAAATTTCTCAACTAGATTACAACTCTTATGTTGGTGTAGTTGGTATTGGTCGTATTAAACGTGGTTCTGTTGCTCCTAACCAACAAGTTACTATTATCAGTGCTGATGGCACTACACGTAATGGTAAAATTGGTGCAGTACAAAGCTACCTAGGTCTTGAGCGTATCGAAACTGATAGAGCTTACGCTGGTAACATCGTAACTGTAACAGGTATTGGTGAGCTTAAGATTTCTGATACAGTTTGTTTCCCAGGAAACGTTGAAGCATTACCACCACTAAGTGTTGATGAGCCAACTGTAACAATGACATTCTCTGTAAATAACTCACCTTTCTGTGGTAAAGAAGGTAAGTTTGTAACGTCACGTAATATCCGTGAGCGTTTAGACAAAGAATTAGTACACAACGTAGCACTTCGCGTTGAAGATACTGCTAGCCCAGATAGCTTCCGTGTTTCTGGTCGTGGTGAATTACACCTAGGTATCTTAATCGAAAACATGCGTCGTGAAGGTTACGAGCTTTCAGTTTCTCGTCCAGAAGTTATCTTACGTACTGTAGATGGCGTTCTAGAAGAACCGTTTGAAACAGTGACTATTGACTGTCAAGAAGAGCATCAAGGTTCTGTTATGGAACAAGTTGGCCTACGTAAAGGTGAACTTACTAACATGACTCCAGATGGCAAAGGCCGTATGCGTTTAGACTTCATGATCCCAAGCCGTGGTTTAATTGGTTTCCAAACTGATTTCATGACGCTTACTTCGGGTTCTGGTCTTATGTACCATACGTTCGATCATTACGGTCCTCATAAAGGTGGCGCTATCGGTGTTCGTAAGAACGGCGTAATGATTGCAAACGCAACTGGTAAAGCACTTACTAACGCATTATTCAACTTACAAGAGCGCGGCCGTTTATTCATCGGTCACGGTGTTGAAGTATACGAAGGTATGGTTATCGGTATTCATAACCGTGATAACGACCTTACAGTTAACGCCCTTAAAGGCAAGCAGTTAACTAACGTACGTGCATCTGGTACTGATGAAGCGCAAACGCTTTCTCCGCACCTTAACTACTCACTTGAGCAAGCGCTTGAGTTCATCGATGATGACGAGCTAGTTGAAGTTACTCCACTAAACATTCGTATCCGTAAGAAACACCTTACAGAAAACGAACGTAAACGTGCGGGCCGTGCACCTAAGTCATAATCTATTAATTTAGAATAATGATTTTAAAAGCTGCTGTATTGAAAAATACAGCGGCTTTTTTGTGAGTTTTAGTTAGCGAGGTTAAAGTTTTCAAGTCCAGTTAGACTTTGAAGTGCTTTATCTAGCGTATTTGATATAAATGCATATTTGGTAATCTCCAATACTCAAATGAATAACTGATGTGAGTTGAATGTACTAGTCAAAACCATATTTTATGTATATTGTATACCATATGTTATGGTTAGTTTAATGATATGTAATGACCGACTTTAATAAAGCTTTCCAACTAGAAAAGCTTACTGTTGATCCTACGATAGATAAGTTGAGTTGTGATGGGGAGTCGATAGATATTCAATCTATGGCTATGAGGATTTTATGCCACCTCGCGAGTCGAACAGGACAGCTTGTAACAAGAGATGACTTGAGAAATCATGTTTGGGGGAATGCTACAGTAAGTGATCATACAATTAATAATCACATTTATAGTTTGCGTCGAGCACTGGCTCAATTAGAAGCAAATAAGAAATATATCCATACGGTAACAGGTACAAAGGGTAGTGGGTACAGATTGAATGCTTCAATATTTCAAAGCAGGAATAAAGTCGCTAATAGCTTAAGTAATAAGCTCTGTAATGTTGTAGGGGCCATTACAAAAAGAATTTATGAGATTAAGAGTTGGCATCATTATCGCTATATATATTTAAGTGTAATACTTGTCTTAATTATTGCTCTTACTTTTTATCTATATATGGCTAAGCCTAATAAATATAGCTTAGTTACCTCAATGACACATAATGATGGGAGAGTCCAAAGTCTTTCTGTAAGCGATGATGGCCAGGTTTTATTCTTTTCACATCATTCAGCCCAGCATAATGCCTGGCAGCTTTATGCAAGCTATACAGACGATTTAGAGAGTGTAAGCAAAGTTTTTAGTAGCTCATTCAATAACGATAACTTTGCTAGTGTATCTCCTGATAAAACTAGGGTTGCATTTGTTAGGTATAATAGTAAATTTGCTGGCATTTATTTAGCCAATTTTGACTCAAAAGAGCTAAGAGCAACTAATGCTAAATTACATATAACTCTACCTATTCATAATATCTCACCTTCAATAAATTGGCTCAATGATGAGCAGTTCTTCTTCAATATGAGTGAAGTAGCTACAGCGCCTTTAAAGCTTTATTTATATGATATCTTTCAGGCTAAGTTAGAACAAATAAGCTCCCCTGAATTAGCGTCTCAAGGTGATTTGTTTGCCTCTATATCACCAGATAAGCAGTGGCTGGCTGTAATGCGCGCTGATAATATGCAAAGTTATACAATTAATCTTTTCAATATTATGGATAGAGAATTTATACCGACCCCTATTTCTCTTTATGAAGAGAGAGCAGGGTTTAGTTTTAGTGATAATAGTAAATCACTTTTTTTTGTAGATGCTGAAGGGTATTTGTCAAACTATGATATTGCGACTCAGCAAGTAATCAAAATTACAGAGAGAGCATATTTAGGCTACTGGCCAACTAAAATAATAGGAAAGCCGTATATAGTCATGCAGCAAGAGGGGAGAAATGAGTCGTTTGCAAGGCAAATAGTTAAATATGCTAACCCATTAAAAGGTGGTGATGGGGTAGGTAAAGTTCTTGTTAGAAATAAAATGTCCCTCCATGGCATTGCAGAAGTGGGCAGTGGTAGGCTAGTCTTTGCTGCTGTAACCCCCAGTAATAAAGTGCAATTATGGCAATATGATAAAGGTAATATAAATCAACTAGCAAAGTTTAAAGAGCGATCGAAATATTATTCACCACTTAGTATTAATTGGAAAAAAGGCACAAATAAAGCGGTGCTATCGATAAATCACACATGCCAGCTTATAAATATAAAAACGGGCAAGGCTACCCCTCTTTGCCCTGATGGAGAAAATTTATATACAGGTAGGTTTTCTATTTCAGGTAATGAGTTTCATTTTATTGAGTCAATATATGGCAATTCTAGAGTCATGAAAATGGGAGGCTCAGGGTACCCATTAAACATAGTTACTGCGATACCTAATGCAGACAGTATTGCACAATCTCCTACGGGGGATTTCTTTTACAGTAGGGCTGATAATAATGATATTTACCACTACAACCCAATCACAAAAAGTCATACTAAAATCATCTCAAGAGTCCTTAGTGCCAATAAAAATGATGTAAATGACTTTGTTGTATTTAATCATGGGGTCTACTTTATCGACAAGAGTGATGCAGTGAAAAGTATAGTCTCTTATTATAATTTTGATACAAAAACAATTGAAGAACTTATCTATAGCAAAGCTAATTACTTCGAAGTTGCTTTGAGCGATGATGAGGAACACCTGTATCTAATCGAGTCATATGATAAGAAGAGTCATTTATTCTTAATGAAAGAATAAGCACGCAAGAGATTTTTATCAATCAACAGACCAAATATTTAAAATGTTAACTAATATTGATGGTAATTATTACCTTCAATATTAGCCTAACCCTCAAACTTTACTTTTACTCGCCTCACTTGCACTTTATAGAGCTTGTTATTAGCTGCTTTAAAGATATCTTTTTTAATCAGTTGTCATCATTTAGCTCTGTTTTCTAATCATCTTATTTACATCCTGGTAACTTTCATTTACCTTTTGTGTATATTGCATTCAATATATTTTATCTTGTAAGTGTTGAATAGCTCTATTTTATTAATCCTTGAGATTTGAAGATTCTCTTGGGAAGTAAATGAAAATACCTAAACTGTGAAACATAAGTTGAGAAATGTTTCTTCTAAAGATCGAAAAGAATGTACTGACACAGGAATGTCTTGATTCTTCACTTTCAAATAATACTTAAAGAGAAAAGTGCATGATTAAAACTATAAACTCAGTGGGGGCCATAGCTGCATTTATGCTTTGTGGCTTCCAAAACGCATCTGCAGCAACTATAAATGAGGTGTTTACTGAATCTTATCAATGTAATTCTGTGAATTTACGAGCGCAAAGCGGTATAACACAACAGCAATTAAGAAGTAGTTGCGATGAAATATCTGAAACTGAAACGGATTTTTACAGTTTTTTTAATACGAATGCTAGTTCCCCGCTGCCCAATGACAATAATACTACCTTAGATGTTTATATTTACTTATCAAGTGCAGAATATAAAGCTAATGGCCAAGCGCATTTTGGAATTAACACTGATAATGGAGGAATGTACTTAGAGGGGACACCATCAAACTCGGTAAACCAAGCGAAATTTATATCGCACATTTGTGAGGATAGTTGGGTACCTTTTTCTTGTGCTTATACAGGGCAGGTATATAACCTACAACACGAATATGTACACTATTTAGATGGTCGTTTTAATGTCTCAGGCCCCTTTGGTACTTTTACATATAATGCGGGATTGACTGAAGGCTTAGCTGATTTTCTAGCTAATGGTACAAACTATACAAGGACACTCAATAGCCTCTCTGGTAAGGAGATTCCTCCTTTCTACAATATTTTAAGTGCGGACTATAATCACCCTGATTTATATCAATGGGGTTATATGGCGATTCATTATATGAATGCAAATCATCGAAGTGATTATGACGATATAATTAATGCGCTTCGGTCTGGGAGTACTGCAACTTATCAAACAACCTTAAAAAATGTTTCAGACCGTATAGGCGATGGTTTTTCTGATTATGTGCAATCATTAACATCTGCGACAGCTATGAGTTATGTTGCACTTCCTGAAGATAATAACTTTGGCTCATGTAATTTGGAGCAAAGGTATATTCGATATGTAGATGACTCTTCTACATCTAATCTGTCAGTGCTAAATAATACTTCAGTCCCGTTAAGATTAATGTGGATTGATAATGTTACTGGAAGTGCAGGAACACAAGAAATAGCATTATTAACGCAAGGTCAGCAATACAATAATAGCTTTTGGCGTGAAAACGATCGCTTTGTCATGATGAGCGAAAATCGAGAATGTGTTGGGGTTGGTATTGTTGGGCAAACAGCTAGTTTTTCGGTAGAGCCTAGTTTAGTTAATAACTTAGTGCCTGACATTTTGCCTGCAGCTAATGAGATTGGTTCATGTAGTTTAGAAAGGCCTTATTTTAAAACTACAAATACCACTAATGTAACTGTTACAAATAACTCAAATGAAGTCATGCAAGTACGGTGGGTTAACTATGTAACTGGTGCGCGCTCTGATACTGTTTATGCAACACTTAACGTAGGTGAAAGTTATACAGGAACTACATGGCAGGCTGGTGATAGAATGGTGTTTGTTGATTCATTGAATAGCTGTAAAGGGGTGGTTTCTCTTACACCAGGTGAAAATGTATATTCTATAAATGGTGATGTTCAAAATAATGCGCCAACAGCAAATATTAACGGTACTTATAATGGGGTTGTAAATATAGCCGTTAACTTTACCAGCGCGGGTTCTACAGATAATGATGGTTCGATAGAGGCTTTTCGTTGGGATTTTGGTGATGGTGCAGTGAGTACACTTGCCAACCCTAGCCACGCTTATAACTCACAAGGGGTTTATGATGTGCGTCTTACTGTAACTGACAATGAAGGGGCAACAAACACTACAAGTACTAAAGTGACTATTTCAGCAGAAGATATTATACCAGGGAATACCTTACCAAATACATGTACTACACAGGCACCTATTACTGGTGGTAATTTAGTAGCTGGTAATACTGTTTGTTTAGGTAATTCACCAGTAATTTGGCTTAGTATCGCAAATATTAGTGGCCATGACAGTGTTAAAATCAGAACGTCACACGGTTCTGGTGATTTAAGTATTAATTATGATAATTCAGGTTGGCCTACAGGCACGAATAGTGATGATGGTATTTCGAATGATATTGGAAACAGTGAGTGTATTTATGTATCTGGAGGGCGTAACTACTGGGGTAATCTGAAAATTTCTAATTCGAATGGAACTGCATCTATTTTAGTTGAATTTGACACTCCTGGATGTAATGTTAGTGAAAATCAGAATACGCCCCCAACAGCTTATTCTAATGGTTCATATTTAGGTACTGTGAATAACTCGATAAGTTTTAGTAGTGCAGGTTCATCAGATACTGAAGGACCAATAGTTTCATATAGCTGGAACTTTGGAGATGGAAAAATCAGCACTTTAATGAACCCTAGCCATACTTATACAGCTGTAGGTGACTATAATGTGGAGTTAACAGTTACGGATAGTGATGGTGCTACTGACACGGTAGTAACTACAGTTTCTATAAGTGCTGAGCACAGTGGTGGTGATACAGTGATCGATGCTTGCGCAATAGAAAGCCCTATATCGGGTTGGATTGAGCAAAGTGATGATATTTGTGTACCCAGCGGCTCTTGGGTTAATGCAATCGCATACTACGGTATTAACGTTCCATTGGGCACAAATAAAGTTGTCATAATGACAGCGCATGGATCTGGTAACGGAAATTTATATTATAAATCATCTGGTTGGGCTAGTGGGAATAGTTATGACCAAAGGTCTGACAACCCGGATAATGCAGAATTCATTACGATAAATAATCCTCGAGCAGGTTATCATTATTTCAGTATTGTTGGTGAGCATAATGGGATGTCAATTAAGTTTGATTTTGAATGATTCTTAGCTTATTAGCACTAGGATTTGGAGAATCCTTTGTGCAGGTTGTATTGAGGTGAATTAGTCTTAGTGTATTGTTTTACAGGTAAGAAAGGTCTGATATGTGCCCCATTCAAATAATGATAGGGGCGCAGCATAGCTAATCACTACGTGTTGAACTACGGGTCTTTATATAGCGACTAACTTTTTGCCTAATGAGGTTAAACAAACGGCTTAACCTCAATGTTTTCTTAAGTATGTCAGTGGAAGGCGTAGTCCCCTGATTAGCTTACATATTTTATTGTACGGCTAAAATGCTATTTGTTTAAGTAAATCTAACCTCTTAGAAGTCAAAAAACCTTAAGCAGCACTCTTCATGTAGCAGAACATTTAATCTCGAAAGATAATTATACCTAATTTAATCTGAATTCTGCATAGTGAATCTATCTCCAACGGTTACTTTCAACGCGAGCTACGTTGATTTTACTTTTAATTAGAAAAGCGTCTAGCATGTAAATTCCCCTCGTTATTCCTAATATTATTCGCGAGATAATCAAAAATTTTTCAGATATCCAGTCTTATTTCGTAAATTAACCCAACTTAAAATAAATAAATTGTAAATGTATTGCATTGGCTCCGGTTGAAAATTGACTCGTTAGCAGGTGGAGTCTAGGGCTTATTTGATATCAGCTATTTTTTAGTTAATTGGTGGAGTAAAGCATTGTGCTCACTTTTACTCTTTGGAATTTCTATGTAGATTTATTTCATAATTATGTTGGGTAAGAAAAAAATTAGCTCTGTTTAGTAATTCATGTTCGTTATGTTTTTTAAAGTTTACCATTTTATATCATCTATCATCACAATTTATCATTGCGCTTTAAAAGTTCTTTAATTTCAATTTGTTATTGTGATTTGAAATTTTGTTTTTAGTGTTTTTTGAATGCTTGATTCTATGTTTTATGTAAGTTAGTTTTTAAAACTTAGTTGTAAATAAAAAGTAAACTTATGTTTTTAAACTAAAGCATAAAGAATAGTTAACTAACTTAGAATGGTGAAAAAATGAAACGACCCCCATTAAAACTTGTGAAAAGCCTGATAGGCTCTTTTCTATTTATCTCATACTATACATCCGGTGCAGAGTTACCAGATATGTGTGCAACTCAAGGGGCGTCGACTTCTATAAGTGATGGATCCCCTGTTTGTATCAATGATGATGGAGTTGCATATTTAAGTATTGCAGGAGCAAGTGGTCATAACAGTATTGCTATCAGCACAGCACATGGTACGGGAGATCTTAACTTATATGTAGATCAGGGCCGTTGGCCTAGCACTGCATCAAACAGTACCGCTTATAGATCACTAACTACAGACTCAAATGAAGAATGTGTAATTATTAGTAATCCAAATCAACATTGGTTAATGATTGCTATATCTGGAGAGCGAAGTAATGCATCCCTTGTTGTTGATTTTGGTGCGACTACTTGCCGAAGCAATAACGAATTACCTAACGGCGGTAGTGAAAACACAGGTACTTTAGCTGCTCCTAGCAATTTGCAAGCAACAGTTAACGGAACAACCATTAATTTAACTTGGGATGATAATTCAAATAATGAGAATGGCTTTGAGATTCAACGATCAAGCGCAGGCTCTTCTTGGCAAGTAATATCAACGGTGGGTGAGAATACCACAACTTATACAGACACAGGCTTAGTTGAAGATACGACTTATTATTATACAATGTTTGCTCAAAACAGCACGAATAGGTCTGGTTGGAGTAACACTATAAGTATGCAAACCAGTTTGTCAGATCCTATTAGCCCTGAACCCAACCCTAACCCCTATATATTACCAGATATTTGCGCTACTCAAGATCCAACATCAGCAGTTTTATTACAGGATGGTGTTCCTGTTTGCGTTCCTGCTGCGTCGTATAAGCTAGGTTTTAATGTTTCAACATTCAACAAAAATATAACTAGTATTGCTTTCAGTACCGCCCATGGTTTAGGAAACTTAACACTTGCAGCAAGAACAGATGGTTGGCCTGTCGATGGAGATGATAGTACTAGGTCGTCGCATATAGGTAATACTGAGTGCGTTATTTTAACGCAGCCAGCAAATGGCTGGAATAATGTCAGTTTAGAAGGGTTATTTAAAGGGGTTAGTGTTGTTGCCGACTTCAATGCAACTAATTGCCGCGTCACTCCAGGGTTAGTAGATCCAGGTAATGATGGATACGATTATGAGAGTGTCCATGTCTTAGTTTATCCAATTAGATTTCCTGATCAAGATTTAGAGTTTAGTACTGCTCAAATTAATGCTGAAATGCAAAAAACCAAAGAATACTTTACTGAGCAATCATATGGTAATTTCAATTTTACGTGGGAGATAAAATCAAAAATTACGATGCCCCATGACCATGACTATTATAATTATGATAAGTCTAAGTGGAGTTCAGGTTATAAAGAAGAATTAATTAATACTGGCATAGATCCTAATTTTCCAGGTGAAGGCACCATAATAATGGTAACGGCACCGCCTGTAGGTACACAAGCAAGTTACTTTATTAACTCTCAAGCAGCTCCTCCTTTAATGGAAATCTATACATATAAAGCTGGCACTATTGCCCATGAAGCGGGTCATGCATTGGGGTTGCATCACTCAATGTCTATAGAGGGGGGGAGCAGTACATTAAATGGAAATAGTAATGACATAGTTACTAATTACGGGAATGTATTTGGCTTAATGGGGATGGGTGCTCACTCTTTAGAAGAAATGAACTTAATGTATAAAGGGTATTTTAAAAATTGGATTACAGAGACTGATGTACCCACTGTCACAACTTCAGGAAAGTATAGAATATATGCTTTTGATCATGGCACCAGCAATGGCCATAATGCGCCTGGCCCGATAGGCCTAAAAGTAAAGTCAGGGGATGGAGATAAAACATATTGGGTAGAATATAGAACCACACAAAATGGTGAAACAAATACACCTCCAGAGTCTCAATTACGTACTCCTTTATTGCAAAGTGGTATTCTTATAAATTTACAAAACTACATGGATGAAAACGCGGCTCCTTGGTATAACCATAACTCATTATTGTTGGATGCAACTCCAAACTCTCGAAGTTCTGGTTGGTCGTTAGAAGACTTTAATGATTCACCACTACTTCTGAACCAAACGTTTATAGACCCTTGGAATGGCTTTAGTATTTATCCAGTTGAGGTTGGTGGTACATTAGGCACTGCAAACGCTTGGATTGATGTTCAAGTTACTATTTACTAATACGAGCTTAGAAGAAATACACATTCTTAATGTGTATTTCTTTGTTGCTTAATAATTAATGTGATGACTACTATTTATAAAATTTAGAGTTTTACCGCTCATACCTACAATGCTAAAGAGCGGCTAGCGCACCAAGGTGATTTTGCCAAATACATCTGCGTCTATAAATCCACGGTTTCTATCGCCGTTTACAGGTTGGACTTCGTGTGAGCCCATAAAGTGTTCGCGCACTTTGCTGCCATCGTTATCACAGTAGGCGAGCATGAACCCGATAACTTGTTTTGCCGTTAATTTAATAGGTGTATTTTTTGTGCCTTCTTGGTAATCATTTGGATAGAGTTTGATCGCCACTTCCCAAGTAATGTTATAAGGTGCTACGGTATTTCGTTTCCAGTTACTTACTAAGTGTTCTGTGTATAAGTGGGGCTTTTTATCAGGCCCAAAATCGGCGGCTTGGTTATCAAGGCCTATATGATACGCAAATGCAGTATGATTAAATTGATGATTACCACCTGATGCATCGCTATCGATAAATATCTCTAATGCATCGTCATCCCAATATTTATAGGTTGGATCTGCGTGTGTATCTATTAAAACATCATCCACTATATCGGCTTGTAGGTATAAGTAGTTTTGATCCCACAGTAAGCGATAACGCCCTTTAAAATCGGCATCGTTTGATGGCAGTGTGCCATCCATTAAATAAGGCATATCGTGCCAAGTGGCTTTATCCCACGCACTTTCTGATACGCCATCAATAGTAATTGGAGTTGATGTGTGTTCAACATCAATGGCCATTGCAGGCGTGCTTAATAAAAAGCTTAAGGCGAGTGCTAATTTTTTCATTAATTTCTCAATTTTATTGTGGATTTGTCTTAATGTAATAACAATCTTAAAACAGCTAAGTAAATAGTTACAGTGAAATACTTTCGCCTTCGTTTAAAATATACAGCGGTGTTTTAGCATCCATATTTTTAACCATGTGTAATAAACGTAGCAAAGCAGAGTGGCTAGTATGGTCGCCCATTTTCCAACTTGAGTTACCGTATCCCCACGGTATTATTACTTTGCAGTTAAGCTCTTGTGCTGCGTTAAGCGCGTCTTCTGGTGTAGTGTGAACGTAGCGATAAAATTTGCCACTTTCTTTACTGTAGTAAGATGCGATTGGTATTAAGCACACATCTATATCGCCATATTTTTGCTGTATATCTTTAAAGTGCTTTGAGTAGCCCGTATCGCCTGCAAAAAATAAGGTACTGCCGTTTTGTTCAAGCAGCCAGCCATTCCATAAGTCTTTATTGTTATCTTCGTAAATAAAGGGCACCAATACTCGAGCGCTAAAATGATGAGCTGGCACGGCATTAATAACTAAGTCGTCAATGTTGGTTGTTGAGTACCACGGCATTTCGCTAATATTAAAACCGCCGGTGGGGAAGTTGTCGGCCATACCGAGTGGTGTTAAATAGCGAGGTTCATTGCCAATGCTTTGTATGTCGGCCTTATTAAAATGATCGTAATGAATATGCGAATATATTACCGCATCAATGTTTTTTAGTTCTTGTTCACTAGGCCAAGCGCCTGCTTTACGATAAATGCCACCGCCGAGTTTAAAGCCAAGTGCGACTGGATAATCAAACTGATTTTTTACCGGATCAAACAGCACACTTTGACCATTTGGGGTGTTAATTACAAAACTAGCGTGACCAAGCCAGCGCACAGTATAGCCGGTGCTAAGTTGTGGTTTAGTTTGCTGGCCTTGATACTGGCAGTTTTCACTGCCGGTTTTGCATAGTAAGTCTGGGTGGGCTGGGTAGCAGTTTTCAGTGCAGGTGATGGGATATGTTTTTTCACCTGTGTATAAATTTTTATAACGACCGTTTTTATCGTTAATAACTATAACTGAGTCGGGGCTGGTAATACGATTAATATTATTAGGTGCACCGCAGGCCGTTAGTATACATAAGAGCATTGTTGCGATTAAAAAGCTTTTCATTGTAAATCCCTTTTAGCATTCCCTTTAACATAAAAAAGCCTGCAATTAAGCAGGCTTGTTAAAGTAACAAATGATTAGCCAGCGCTGTTCATTTGTTCAATAAATTTGTTTGAATCGGCAATCGATTTGTTCATGTCGTTCATCAACAATTGAATATCGCGCTTAAGGTTAGTGAATTCACCTTTAATAGCCGATACCGCTTGTGCATTTAAGTTATGCTTTAAGTATAAAACGTTATCATGAAGCGAGGTTAATACTGGCTCCATTTTACTCTCTGCGCTGCGCATTGAGCGTAATAGCTGATCAAATTGACGCTTAGTCGCGGCTAGCTTTTTGCTGCTTTCACGCTTAAGTGATGCGCTTTTGTATTGCTCCAACTCATCGCCCCACTCATCAAATAGCGCTTCTGCTACGTCTTCTACTTTATTGATGTTAGTTGATACTTCGTTAGCGGCATTTAAGCTCGACTCGTAATCGTCGTTTAACTGATTATAAGTGTCTTGTAATTCGCCACCATTAAAATCGATTAGAGTCGTTAAGCGCTCTAGTGCCGATTTAAATTCTTCTTGTGACTCTTCTTGAGAGTCTTTGGTTTCTTCTACGCGGTCGATAAGAATATCGCGTTTATGAACACCCACTTTTTCCATTGCAGAGTAATAAGCTGATTGGCAGCCAGTTAAAGTAAGTGTTACTACAAGCATTGAAACACTGAGTAATGTTTGTTTTTTCATTTGAATTCCTGTGTACGTGCGTTAGTGCTGTAAATTATGGCGTTGATTGTTATTATAATCAAAACTATATAAGCACAAGTCAATTGTATGAATGATAAGCTCTCACATTACAAACAGCAAGTTAAGTCCTTTATACGCCAGCAACCTGGTTGGTGGATGCAGTATTTTAATCGTTGTATAGACGATCAAATAACGGTTAATGCAGGTTACCTTGCTTACGTGACACTTCTGTCGTTAGTGCCATTAATTGCGGTGGGTGTTGCTATATTTTCGGCTTTTCCGGGCTTTGAATCTACTCGCATGGAAATTGAGAGCTTTTTGTTTACCAACTTTGTCCCTACTTCTACCGATGTTATTAGAGAGCACATTAGCTCCTTTGCGGGCAATGCCAACCAAATGACGGCAGTAGGTATTGGCTTTTTAGCTGCAATAGCCTTACTGTTAATACGCAATGTAGATGCCACATTAAACCGAATTTGGCGAATTAAGAAAAAACGCCCAATGATGATCTCATTTGCTGTGTACTGGATGGTTTTGAGCTTAGGGCCTATGTTGCTCGGTGCCAGTATTGGTGTTACCTCTTACATTGTATCGTTGGTATCGTTTGCTGATCAGGGTATTCCTGGGTTTAGCGGATTTTTGTTAAAGTTATTGCCGTACGGGATTTCGATGGTGGGCTTTATTATGCTCTACACCTTAGTGCCTAATACGCGCGTGTCGTTTAGAGCGGCAATACCTGGCGCTTTTTTTGCGGCACTTTTATTTGAGCTGACTAAAAAAGGATTTGCACTTTATATTAGCCATTTTCCGTCGTACGAAGTTATTTACGGCGCAGTAGCTACCATTCCTATTTTGTTTGTATGGGTGTATTTGTCGTGGGTAGTTGTTTTGCTTGGCGCTGAATTTACAGCGTGCATTAGCCCAAATGATATTCCAGAAACACCTGAGCTTGAACTAGAAGATGATGAACCAGCACTAAAGGATACAGTTTAAATGCAAGGTTTAATACAGCGTGTAAAGTATGCCAAAGTAGAAATTAATAACCAAGTAGTAGGCGAGATTGGCAATGGTATATTGTTGCTATTAGGTGTCGAAAAACACGACGACAAGCAAACATCTGACAAACTTTTACACAAAGTAAGTAATTATCGTATTTTTACTGACGAAAACGACAAAATGAACTTAAGCCTTAAAGATATTAAAGGTGAGTTACTTGTGGTTTCGCAATTTACGCTAGCGGCTGACACTAAAAAGGGTATGCGCCCTAGTTTTTCATCTGCGGCAACGCCAAGCCAAGCTAACGAGCTTTACGAATACTTTGTAGCTCAAGCTAAAGAGTTGGGGCTTACAATAGCCACAGGTGAGTTTGGTGCCGATATGCAAGTAAGCTTGTGTAACGATGGGCCCGTTACGTTTAACTTATCTGTTTAAGTTTTTGGTTACCACGACAATATGATTTACATAGCCCGTAATTTTTTGCGGGCTAACATTACAACCAAATACATCGAGTAATAGCTGCTGAAGTTGCTTTAATTGCGACTCATGCTGCGATAAAAAGTTAATAAATAGCACGCCGTTGTTATTTAAAGCCGAGTAGATTTTTTTATAAAATGCCTCTTCAAATAAAAATCGAGGTGCATCTATTTGGCTAAATAAATCTAGAATAACCCAATCAACATTTAGCGCACTTTTTAAAACCTGTTGCGCATCGGCGCAAAGCAGTTGCTCATTTTTATTTGACGAAAAAAACTGGGTATAGCAATCAATAATATCGGCGTTTTTTTCAACCGATGTTATTTGTGCTTTAGGGTATTTATACTGTAAATAATTACGAATTGCTCCACCGCCAAGGCCAAGTTCTAACACATTTTGTGGCGGCTTAAGAGCTTGCCAATGCTTATCTAAGTACAATAAATGCGGAAAAAGTAATAAGCTCGGATTATTTAAATCAATAACAGATTGAAGGGTGTCGTTAATAAGTAACCAGCGTAACTGCTCGTGCTCACGTACTTGAATGTGATCACCACTGCATTTATGCCAATAGATTAACTGACCAATGCTGTGGCTATTTTCAATAAATTGATCGCTTAGCAAACCCGTCAGTGAATTTATATAATTGATTTTTTCAGTCATATTCTCAGCATAAACTAGCAACGTTAAAGCGCAATGCCCTTTGCTATTATTTTTTACGTTATTTTGCAGGCATCACCAAAGTCGTATTTGCAGTTTTTTTAGGATGGAGTATGGTATTTGCCATAATAATACCAATCAATTTAATTATTTTATTTTTCTAGCTTGGTAGATAACCAATACGATTAGTATAGCGCCGTAGCCTTTTTTGACTTTTATTTGCGGCTTATATAACAACAGGAGTATGTATGTTTCAGGTAAGCACCCCACAAAGTAGCGAAGATTGGCAAGCGTATTATCAATTGCGTTGGCAGGTATTACGCGCGCCTTGGGGCGAGCCTCGTGGCTCTGAACAAGACGATATGGAACAAGATTCTGAGCATCGCTTTATAAAAAATAAAGAAGGTGAAGTGCTAGGCGTAGCACGTTTGCACTTTAACAATCATGAGCAAGCACAAGTGCGTTATATGGCAGTTGCTGAGGGTAATCGTAACCAGCATATTGGTAGTCGTTTGCTTCACGAGCTTGAAAAAATTGCATGGGTTCAAAATGCCGGTGAATTGGTTTTGTTTGCACGCGAACGAGCACTTGAGTTTTATAAGCGCCACGGTTATGAACTAAAAGAAAAAGCGCATTTAGCGTATGGCGATGTTCAACACTTTAAAATGGTAAAGCAAAAGCCATGTGAGCCAGGTTGGTTCCGCCACCCTAATTGGACGCAAGTACTACAAAATATATGGCGTGAGTCTATTCCAATTAGTGACGCGATGGGCATTAAGGTAGAAAGCTATACCGATTGGCAATTTACAACCAGTGCCGACCTTGACGCTAACTTAAACCTACATAACACCATGTTTGCAGGGTCTATTTATAGCTTGGCCACGCTAACAGGTTGGGGCGCTACGTACTTAGCACTTAAAGAAGCTGGGCTTGAAGGTAATATTGTATTGGCCGATGCTAACATTAAGTACTTAAAACCGCTTACTACAGACCCACGTGGTTGTGTTGATATACAAACATGTAAGGGCAAGTTAAGCGATTTAGAAACCGACGGTAAAGCAACCTATATTGTGCCTGTTACTATTTATGATGGTGACAATGTAGTTGCAGAGTTTGAAGGTGTGTTTGCGGTTAAAAAATAATTGTTTAATGTCGAAAAACAAAAAGCCAAGCAATGCTTGGCTTTTTTGTGAGCTCGTTTTATAACAAGTCAGTTAATAATATACCTACACCAATACGTTCTACATCCGCGTTGTAATCAATTAAGCTTTCGCCATAACCGTTAAAGTATTGTGCATAACCACGAACGCGACCCCATAACGGAAATGACCAGTCGAGTTGAATTGCACCACGGTTTTCTGAATTTAAGTTGTTACGCGTCATGAAGCTAAATTCATGATCGTTAAGACGGTATGCACCACTAAATTCAAAATAGCCCATGTATTTGTATATGTCTGGATTATCGTCGCCTTTAGCTTCTAAAACGTTGTCTTTTTCGTCCTCAGCTATGCGGTACCAAGGTTTAAAGCTAAAAACAAAGCCTCTGTTTTCCCAAATAAAGTCTGCATAAATACGGTTCCACGAACGCGAGTTTGGCTGGCTGCGACCATTTGATTGATGCGAAATACCTAGTGAAATTGCCATTTCGTCGCCCCATAATACGTTTTCTGGGTCGAGGTAGTTTATCCAAAATATTTCTGGTTCGTAGTTGGTTTCACGAAATGGAGAAGAGATTTCTGAGTTATAAAGCTGCCAGTAAGATTGCAGAGTAAAGCCAAAAAATATGGCTTGGTCTTCATCAGAAAAGTCATCATATAGAGGCACTTTGATTGAAAGCTGGTATTTTGCTTCTAGGTTGTCTAGTGGCTCACCATCGTTATCATCTGTTAATTCGTCAAAACCATCAAAAGGGCGATCGTTTGGGTGTGATACGTACGAAAGCGGTAAAATATAGTTACGCTTATGTGGCGTAATTACGTTTCTATTTTTTTTACCGACTTCTTCTCGAGCTTGGCGTTTATCAAGCGCGGTAAGTTGTTTGTTTTCTTCAAGAGCTGAACACTTTTTACGAAGATCGTCTAATGTCTGTTTACCGTCTCCGCCAATTACTTCATTTAAAATACACTGCTTTACAAGTTCGATGTCGTTATCTTGCTCGTTTGTAGCAACTTCTTCTTGTGCGAAGGTCGCTGTACTTATTAAGGCAGAAAGTGTGATCCAGTGGCGCCAGCTCATTGTAATTCCTTGTGAGTTCGGGTTGTTGTATGCGTTAATTTAATTATAACGTCTTTTTACATATGTAACGGTGAACTTTTACTGAATTTGTATTCACAGCAACCATTATACGTATATAAAGTAAATATAGATCAGAAAAAAAGCGACCTAGGCCGCTTTTTTAATGCAGATTAATTATTTTAGTTAATCTGCTCTCACGCAATGAGAAGGGTGAGCTAAAGCTCAAATATGTTAGTAAAAAACTTATAAAGCTCGGTGCCTTGGTTAACACTCGCTGAGGCAAAGTGCAAAATGGCAATTGCATCGCAATCTAGAGTAAGTGTCTGCAGTGGTTGCTCGCTTAAGTAGCGTTCCATCCGTAAAATATTAGCAATAGGCTCACCAGCTTTAATGTGCCCGCCAAGTGGTGCTATGTATTCAACCATACCGCCAATGGGGGCGTAGTAAGCAAAATAGTCATCTAAATTACACGCATAACGAGTAATATCAGCAGGGGTATTCGTTGCGTTTTGCAGTACGCCCTTATGATTTAAGTAACTTAAAATACTGTTTGCATCGTGTAGTGCTTCTTTTAAGTCTATTTTTTCTTGGCTGCCTAGCTCTACAGTAAATGCTTCTACGGGAATGGTTAATTCACGGCCTTGCTCGCTAAGTGCATCACTTAAATGCCACCATGGGCAAAAGTTAGCTTCGTCCATAGCGCCGTCAAAATCACTCGGAATAAGCAGTACATGTTCAATATTAAAATAGCGCGCGCTGTCGGTTGCATAAGTTGGGCAATACAAGTGTTTGCTTGAAATAGGCCCCGTGTGTAAATCGAGTACTATATCAGCCTGATGAGCGAGCTTTTGTAAGTTAAGCGCAATGCGTTTACCCGTATTAAGTAAATAAGCAGGGCCGTTGAGTTTGCTGTCTACTTCGTCAATAAGCGCCTGTTTAAAGTTACTTTTTAATGTAGCGTCATCATACTGAGTATGATTTTGTGCAAACTGCGTCACTAAATTTTTATTGTAGTGGTACATGCGATTCCAATTAGTACCAGTAATTGGATCGAACCTGCCAAGGGTAAACTCGCCCGACTTTTGATTACAACCAATCGGATTTGCATAAGGGACTAAGGTAATATCGCCATTAAGGTTTAGGTGTTTTAATTGCTCAAGTAGCTGAAAAATAACCGCATTACCTTGCACTTCAGCGCCATGCATATTGGCCTGAATATAAACACTAGGTCCTGTGCCATCGCCTTTTAAGCGATAAACAGGAATTGTAAGTGGTAAGCCGTTTGCAACTTCCCCTACTACAATGTTCTCTTGGCTGATGTGGGTTGTATTACTCATAGTTATTACCTTAAATAATGACTGGCATTTTCAGCTTGGCGAACACAGGTAAGCTCACCGTTTTGCAGGGTATACTCGGCAGCTAGCTCGTGGCATAAAAAATACGGCATACTTTCGGTAAAGCCGTAAGCACCGCATTGGCTAAACACTAGCCAGTCGTGCTCATTTAAATCGCTTGGTAGGTTATGCTCACCCAAGCAATCAAGCGCGGTACAAAGCGGCCCGTATAAAGTGACCGCTTGAGTTTTTGCACTGGACTCGCGCAGTAACGCAGCAGGGAAATCTTGGCTGGTAACAGCGGGGCGCAATAGGTGATTTATACCGCCGCTTAAAATTACTTGTTCTTGATTGTAGTTTTGTTTGCGTTCGACTACTGGGTTGGCGTAATGACCGCATTCGCCAACGGCATAGCGACCAAGCTCCATCCACAACTCTTCTACACCCGCATCACTTTTAATTTTAGCGAGCGCCGTTATTAAGTCATCCCAATCAAGTGTTGTTTCGCTTTGTGTATAGGGAATACCTAAACCACCACCTAAATCGAGAATTTTAAGGCTAATATTTAAATCGCCGGCAAGTTGGCTAAGTGGTGCAATCATTTGTGACCACAATTCGCTTAGCTTTTGCGTGCTAAGCATGTTGCCCCACTGAAAAATATGTAAGCCGTCAAACTTAAGTGCAGGGTAGTCGGCTACATTAAGTGCTTGCCATTCATTACAACCCAAACCAAATGGGGTAAGGCTGTCGCCACCCAATGGGTTTTTTTCACCTTCAGGCCAGCGCAACTGTACACGTAAAAGTACTTGTAACTGCGTGTTTTGTAGTTGTGCTTGTTGGTTTAACCAACGGACTTGATTGAGGCTTTCGGCTACAAATATACATACGCCGCGCTCAATAAAGTGTTTAATTTGTTTGGGGCTTTTTGCGGGCCCCGTGTTGAGCACGCGCTGTGAGCTAATACCTTGTGCTAGTACTTGCTCAAGCTCACCTTTACTTGCTACGTCAAAATTAAAACCGGCGTTGTCTAAGCTTTGAATAATTTTAGACAGTGGGTTTGCTTTTACGGCGTACCAAAGTTTTACGTCGGTTTGTGCAACTAAACGCGCAAGATGCGTGTTTAGTTTATCTAAGTCGTAAACAAAAAAAGGTGTATCAAGTTGTTGTGTAATAGTATTTACAGCAGTTTTGATAGGCGTGCTCAAAAAGCTCATTATCGTAAAACCTCTTCAAGTAATAATGATGCATCGCTTTGTTCGTCGCGGTATTTAACAATTAACGCACACGACATACTTAGACCTTGCTCGCGCGCCCATTCGTTTGAAGCAGGGCGAGAGCCTGGTATTACAATGGCATATTCTGGGATTGGCTCGCCTTTATCAAGTTGGCGCTCGTTTACGCAGTCGTAAACAGGAATAGTCGCAGATAAACGCACGCCTGGTGCAAGCACAGCACCTTTTTTAATGACTACACCTTCAACAATAATACAGCCAGCGCCAATAAAGGCGTCGTCTTCTACAACTACTGGGCTTGCACCAATTGGCTCAAGTACACCACCAAGCTGCACTGCTGCACTTAAATGTACGTTTTTACCTACTTGTGCACACGAACCAACTAATGCGTGGCTATCTACCATTGTGCCTTCGTCGATATATGCACCGATGTTTACATACGCTGGTGGCATAATAATCGTGCCTTTAGCAACATAAGCACCACGGCGAACACTAGAGCCACCCGGCACCATACGCACGCCATCATCAGCACTAAACTCTTGTGGAGCTAAGTTGTGTTTATCAACAAAACCGCCTGCAAACTCAGTATTAGTGCCATTTTTAAAGGCTTCTAAAATGCCTTTTTTTACTTCTACGTTAGCTTGCCATTGGCCGCTTTCGTTTTGTGATGCTGCGCGTACTGCGCCCGATTCTAAATTATTTAATAGTTCTAACCAGCTCATTATAAAAACCTGTATTTAATGCCAAGATAAAATGGTGTTGTTTGCAGTTGTGATGCAATCGGTTTGAGTTAACTCAAGGTGTGTTAAAGGTGGACGAAGTTGCGGGCTGCTTAAGCGGCCTTGCAAATGCATCAATACCTTTACGGGAATGGGGTTTGCGACAGCAAATAGGCTATTAATGGCACTAGTCCACTGAGCAAATAAATTAGGATGTTGACCACTTAAACTGCGTTTAACAAACTCGTGGGTTTGTGCGGGCCATGCGTTTGCAGCTACCGACACTAACCCTTTTGCACCTGCTTGTGCAAAATAAGGCATTAGCGCATCGTCGCCACTAAATATAGCTAAATTAGGCGCCGCTTGGCGGTAAGCTTCAAACTGAGCAATGCTGCCGCTCGCTTCTTTTAACGCCCATAAATTTTTATTGTTTTGTAAGTTTTGAATTGTTGCCGTTGGGATGCTAACAGCACTGCGCCCCGGTACGTTATAAAGCATACACGGGTGAGCGCTTGCATTAAGTAGGCTTTCAAACCAATGAGTTTGGCCTATAGCGCCGGGCTTTGCATAAAGGGGTGAGCCAAGTAAAAAGCTATGAATGGGTAGTGTATTACAATAGTTAACCCACTCAATTTGTTGCTTTAAGTTACTACCACCCACAGCAACCATTAATGGTACCGCTGGTTTTAGCTGGCATACGTGTTCAACAATGGCTTGCTGCTCTTCTTGCGTTAGCGCCAAGCCTTCGCCTGTACTACCAAGTAGTAGAATACCGTTATGTGCCGCTTCTTGCTCGCTAACCAGCTTAGTTAACGTGTTGTAGTCAACATCACCGTGTTGATCAAATGGCGTAACAAGCGCGGTCCACAATGAGTAGTCGTTTAAATTGAAGTTGTTGATCATCTCTCACGAACTTATAAGTTATTCGAAGAGTTAAAAAGCTTTATGGAAGGAGCCGCATTAACGTCGTTCGAACTAATAATTCGAAGAGCGAATGGGCTTAAAATAATAGGGCGCACGGCCTTAATATTTAAGACCAGAAGCTCTCCACCAAACTAATAAGCTGCTTGTTATAAGCAGCTATTGGTGACAGTCGCTAGGGTTCAACCTAGTCGCCCGAAATAAACACTTCGCAAAAGTGATTACTTCTCGGCGTTAATTCCCCTCACGTATGCTCACTGGAGTTTGCGCTCCTAACATACGCTACCTGAATAACGCACCTCTTCTAGCCCTTTGCACCTGTTTGTAGAGTAAAAACTTACAAACCGCTGCAATTTAAATAGGGTAATTACGGCGATTAAAGCATTTTAGCCGTCTAGGTGTCAAGCTACTAAATGCATATTCATTCATCCATAATGGGAATGGTTACGTATTGGGTGCTTTTCTCGTACACTAGCAATATAAGTAGTGAGGTATTTAATTAGTATGGAAAAATTTAGCGATATTTATAAGCGAGCGGTAGAGCGAAAAGGCTCTGAAAAGATGCTTAAGTTATTACTTGCAAAACCGCTATCTAAAAAACAACTAAGCACGTTAAGTGACGACGATTGGCTTGAAGAATTTACTCGAAAAGTATTTCAAAGCGGCTTTTATTGGTCAGTAATTAATAATAAGTGGCCGGGCTTTAGAGAGGTTTTTTGGGATTTTAGTGTTGATAAATTATTAATGATGCCACCCGATATGCTGGAACAAAAAGCAACGGATGAGCGAATTGTTCGTAACTATAAAAAAGTAAAAACAATTACCGAAAATGCTTACATGATCCACGAAATAGCACAAGAACATGGCAGTTTTAACCAGTTTGTCGCTAATTGGCCAACAGACGATATTATTGGTTTATGGGCGTATTTAAAAAAGCATGGTTCGCGTTTAGGCGGAAATACAGGCCCTTATGCGCTACGAGCACTTGGTAAAGATACTTTTTTACTATCACGCGATGTAGAGAATTATTTGCGTGCGCATAAAATTATAGACGGCGGCTTACAAACCAAAAAATCACTGAGTGCAGCCCAAGCCTTTTTTAATGAAATGCAAAAGCAAAGTGGCTTAAGTATGCAAGAGTTAAGCTTAATTGTGGCCTATGGTGTAGGTGACAACCGCGTGGGTATAAGTCAGCAATAATAGGAATTACCATGAAATTAGTGCCAAGATACACAGATATTGCGGAAAACTTCGCAATTGAAGATTTCCCTGCAAGTGTTGCCTCCCCTCAGTTATTGCTGTGGAACGAGAGCTTAGCAAAACAGTTTAATATTAATGTCGCTGATGATTTACATGCTAATACTTTTAGCGGTAATGAAAAGCAGGCGATTCCTGCAGTAGCACTTGGTTACTCTGGGCACCAATTTGGACATTTTTCACCACGTTTAGGTGACGGACGAGCCCACTTATTAGGGGCTATTACTGACAATGAAAACCAGTTATGGGATATTCAATTAAAGGGCTCTGGCGCTACTCCTTATTCAAGAGGGGGTGATGGCCGTTGTGCACTTGGGCCCGCTATTCGTGAATACGTAATGAGCGAAGCAATGCATGCACTAGGCATTAAAACTACCCGATGTTTAGCGGTCGTTGGCAGCGGTGAAACGGTTTATCGTAACCCACCACAAGCAGGCGCAATAGTTACTCGTTTAGCAACCAGTCATATTCGCGTTGGCTCGTTTCAATATTTAGCGACGCAAGGCGATGTTGAAGGGCTTAAAAATTTAGCAGATTTAGCTATAGAGCGACATTATCCAGAAATAACCGACACAGGACCACAGCGCTATTTAGCACTTTTAGGCGGTGTGATTAAAAACCAAGTTAAGCTAGTTGTGAGCTGGATGCGTGTTGGCTTTATTCATGGAGTAATGAATACTGATAATACGCTAGTGAGCGGAGAAACCATTGATTACGGCCCCTGCGCTATGATGAATAATTTTGATTTTGACACCGTATTTAGCTCTATCGATAAACAAGGTCGGTATGCCTTTGGGAATCAGCCAAATATGGCTAACTGGAACTGTGCACGCTTGGCCGAGAGTTTAATACCACTTATTAATGATGATGACGAGCAGGCTGTTACGTTAATGACGCCATACATTAATAACTTTGCTGAGCAATTTAATATTGAGTTTACTGCTATGTGGGAACAAAAACTGGGTTTAAATGAATCTAGCAGCAGTGATGGCGAGTTAATCGCAGAGTTGTTAACACTATTAAAAGATAACCAGCTCGATTACACCAATACCTTCGATGCGCTTACTGAATCCTTAAAAGAAGAAACAGTAATACCTGAGTCGCTAATTGAATGGAGAGCTAAGTGGGTAAGCTTAACTGACAATAATAGTTATGAAGTAATGAGAGCTGCAAATCCTCGTGTAATACCGCGTAATCATGTGATCGAAGAAATAATTACACAATATAACGCTACAGGGTCTAGTGAGTTACTACAGCGCTTTATAAAAGTAGCGGGTAGCCCGTATTCTGATAGTGAAAAATTATCAGAATTTCAAACTTCACCGATAAATGATAATGATTACCAGACCTTTTGTGGTACTTAATTCTTAACATTTAATATAACTACATGATTAAAAAGAGTCATTTTTTAATCAAATATGCGCATATATCTAGGGGAATGTTAATTCTGATGGTATTATGCGCCGAATTAAAGCCAAGCAATATTTCTTTGCATTTATAAGTGCATTTAATTGCTCTTACATTCCTTGCTAAGTACTAATTTACAAAAAACTACTATATTTATTTTTCAATAAAGTTTCAATTTCGCCTATAGTAAGTGGATGTGTGTTGTGACAGGGCATAGAAAAAAGTTATAAACTTTATTTTTCGTTAAGTATTGATTAACAAAGGCTCAGTTAGTCTATATAAAACTGATTGAGCTAGTATCGATTAGCTACAATTTAAAATTGTTCAAATGGGAAGAAAACAATGAAATTAAAATCACTTACAATTGCAATCGCGTTGGCTGCAACTAGCGCATCTACATTCGCTGCTGATAAAGAAGAAGGTTTCTACATTGGCGCATTTGGCGACTACTATGACGCATCTTGGAAAAACATGCGTGCTCAAGCTGGTCTTGACGTGAATGAATCAACTGGCTGGGGTGTTGAAGCTGGTTACCGTTTCAGTGATTACTGGAGCGCACGTCTTGAATATGCAGATATGGATTTTAATGCTTTTGATAAAGTTGCTGGTAACCGCAACAGTATTGATGGCGAGCGTTACGGTATTGATGCTCTTTACCATTTAAATGGCGGTCCTTTCTACGGTCTTTTCGGTATTAAAGAAATGGACGTAGTAGATGACAACACATTCTTAAATGCAGGTGTTGGTTACCAACATTTCATTACAGATGGCTTATTTGTTAATGCTGAAACAGCTGTATACCAAGGTCTTGACCGTGGTTACACTGATGTAGGCGCTAAAATAGGTATTAACTACTTATTCGGCCAAAATTCAGCACCAGTTGAGCCAGTTAAGCCAGCTCCTGAAGTTGTTGAAGTAGCTGTAGCTCCTACAGATAGCGACAACGATAACATTGCTGATGCAGACGATAAGTGTGCTAACACACCTATGACTGATGCAGTTGATGGCACTGGTTGTACTTTATATGAAGATAAAGAAGTAACTGTAAGCTTATTAGTGACTTTCCCTAACAATGCTTCAGCAGTATCTACTCAGTACTTAAACGATATTGAAAAAGTATCTGCATTCTTAAAAGAGTACCCAGATACAACAGTACTTTTAGAAGGTCACACTTCTTCTGTAGGTAAAGCAACTTACAACAAATGGTTATCTAAAAAACGTGCTGATGCAGTAGCTGAGCAATTAGTTTCTGATGGCATTGCTAAAGACCGTATTACTACAGTTGGTTTAGGTGAAGAGCGTCTTAAAAATGATGCAAACACTAAAGCTGCAAACGCAGAAAACCGTCGTGTAGAAGCGCATATCAAAACTATCAAAAACGTTAAAGTTTTACGTTAATTAAATAGTTTGTAATAAAAACCCAGCCAAGTGCTGGGTTTTTTTATGGCTATAATAAATTAATATTGGTTAATGGTAATGATTATTACTTAACAAGTATTCATGAAAATAGTTTTTACTACAACCACTATTCATAGTATTTATAATCGGTATAATCAGTTGCGCAACTGGATGGATTTTCATCTATCCATAAAAGCTTTATAATTACGCGTTAGAATACTATAAGTATTGGGTAACTTATTTGCGCTTGAAGCGCTACCGGATACTTTCACGTCACCAAGAGGGCAATATTGTGCTACAAGAATATCGTAAACACGTAGAAGAACGTGCCGCGTTAGGTATCGTACCAGCGCCATTAGATGCTCAGCAAACTGCTGATCTTATTGAATTAATAAAAACTCCACCAGCAGGTGAAGAAGAATTCATTTTAGATTTGTTCATTCAGCGTATACCAGCAGGTGTTGATGATGCTGCTTATATTAAAGCGGGATTTTTAGCAGCTTTAGCTAAAGGTGAAACTAATTCTCCACTTGTTTCTAAAGAAAAAGCGGCAGAATTGTTAGGTACAATGTTGGGCGGTTACAATATCGCACCAATGATTGACCTACTTGATGACGAAACACTTGCACCAATCGTAGTTAAAGGCCTTTCAAATACATTACTTATGTTTGATGCGTTCTACGATGTAGAGGAAAAAGCAAAGGCGGGTAACACATTCGCTAAGCAAATTATCGAATCTTGGGCAAATGCAGAATGGTTTACTAATAAGCCAGCTGTTGCTGAAAAGATCTCAGTTACTGTATTTAAAGTAACTGGCGAAACAAATACTGATGACTTGTCACCTGCACCAGATGCATGGTCTCGTCCAGATATCCCACTTCATGCTTTAGCAATGCTAAAAATTGAACGTGACGGTATTACACCTGATAAAGCGGGCGAAGTAGGTCCAATTACTCAGCTTGAAGAATTAAAAACTAAAGGTTTACCACTTGCTTACGTAGGTGATGTTGTTGGTACGGGGTCTTCTCGTAAGTCTGCAACTAACTCTGTACTTTGGTTTATGGGCGATGATATCCCGTTCGTACCAAACAAGCGTGTTGGCGGTGTATGTTTAGGTAATAAAATTGCTCCAATCTTCTTCAACACAATGGAAGATTCAGGCGCATTACCAATCGAATTAAATGTTGATGAACTCAACATGGGTGAGCAAATCGACATTTATCCGTACGAAGGTGTTGTTAAGCAACATGGTACAGATAAAGTGATTTCTACTTTTGAACTTAAATCTGATGTGATTTTAGATGAAGTTCGTGCTGGTGGTCGTATTCCACTAATCATCGGTCGTGGTTTAACTGATAAAGCGCGTACATCTCTTGGCTTAGGCGCAACTGATACATTTAAAGTACCAACAGCAACAGAAGTTTCTGATAAAGGCTTCACACTAGCGCAAAAAATGGTTGGTAAAGCATGTAACGTTGCAGGTATTCGCCCAGGTCAGTACTGTGAGCCTAAAATGACAACTGTTGGTTCGCAAGATACAACAGGTCCTATGACACGTGATGAACTTAAAGATTTAGCATGTTTAGGTTTCTCTGCAGATTTAACAATGCAGTCATTTTGTCATACATCAGCTTATCCTAAGCCTATCGATGTAAGCACTCACCATACGCTTCCTGATTTCATCATGAACCGTGGCGGTGTTTCACTTCGTCCAGGTGATGGTATTATTCACTCGTGGTTAAACCGTATGTTATTACCAGATACCGTAGGTACTGGTGGTGATTCACATACACGTTTCCCATTAGGTATTTCATTCCCAGCAGGTTCGGGTGCAGTAGCATTCGCAGCAGCAACGGGTGTTATGCCACTTGATATGCCTGAATCTATTTTGGTTCGTTTTAAAGGCGAAATGCAACCAGGTATCACGTTACGTGACCTTGTTCATGCAATCCCTTACTACGGTATCAAACAAGGTTTATTAACAGTTGAGAAAAAAGGTAAAATTAACGAATTCTCTGGTCGCGTACTAGAAATTGAAGGCGTTGAGCACCTTACTGTTGAGCAAGCGTTTGAATTATCAGATGCATCTGCAGAGCGTTCTGCTGCTGGTTGTACTGTTAAGTTATCTAAAGAGTCTATCTCTGAGTACCTTGAGTCTAACATTGTTATGCTTAAGTGGATGATTTCTGAAGGTTACGGCGATGTACGTACGATTGAACGTCGTATTACTGCAATGCAAGATTGGTTAGCTAACCCAGAACTAATGGAAGCTGACGCTGATGCAGAGTACAAGCATATCGTTGAAATTGATTTAGCTGAGATTAAAGAGCCAGTTCTTTGTGCTCCAAATGACCCAGATGATGCGCGTCTTCTTTCTGATGTTGCTGGCGAGAAAATTGATGAAGTATTCATCGGTTCTTGTATGACTAACATTGGTCACTTCCGTGCTGCTGGTAAGTTGCTTGATGGCTTTAAAGGTCAACTTCCGACTCAGCTTTGGGTTGCTCCACCTACTAAGATGGACAAAGATCAACTTACAGAAGAAGGTTACTACGGTATTTTTGGTCGTGTTGGCGCACGTATCGAAACTCCAGGTTGTTCACTATGTATGGGTAACCAAGCACGTGTTGCAGATAAAGCAACGGTTGTGTCTACCTCTACACGTAACTTCCCTAACCGTTTAGGTAATGGCGCAAACGTATTCTTAGCATCATCTGAGCTTGCTGCAATTGCTGCAATCATAGGTAGACTACCTACAGCTGCTGAGTACCAAGAATATGCAGCGAAGATCAATGCAACGGCTTCAGATACATACCGTTACTTGAACTTCCACCGTATGCCTGCTTACACTAAAAAAGCAGACAACGTGATTATTCAACAAGCTGTATAATTTTTAGAGTTTGTTTAAAAACCCGCTTAGGCGGGTTTTTTATTGGCTAAAATAAATATTAGATAGTTCATGCTTCTTTTTTTATATTATTGTATTAAATCTAGTCTCAAGTTACTTTTAAAGTAATTAATCGCGCAAAAATTCCTATCAAAATGCATTAAAATCCTCATCAATATTCTCATTATTTTAGGCGAGATTTTATGACAGCATTAAACAACCAGAATTTACTGCAACTACGTTTTGTTAACCAAGCAAATATTAATTTGGTTAAGCCTTCTTTTGATAACCTGCCTGCTAATCCTTATGCAGATGGTGCCTTTCGTAAACGTCGTTACTCAGTAGTTAAAATGCAAAATGGTGAAATAAAGCTACAGCAAGCCAAAGCATTTGTTCAAGACGATTCAATTAATACTTTTCAAGGTAATGTAGAGCGTACTTACGAAAACCTAGAGCAAAGTTTACTTGAGTCAGAAGGCATGAAAAGCATTGTAAATGAGTTTCGCCAACTTACCGGTATTGATGAGCAGCGTGATATTGAAATTCATCAGTTCCGTATGCTTGCTATTAACAGTGATACACCAGCAGCGCCAGAAGGCATACATCAAGATGGTTTTGACCATGTATGTATATGCGGTGTTTCTCATGAAAATTTAGAAGGTGGCGAGCTACTTGTATACGAAAACAAGCAAGCTGAGCCTTGTTTTAAAATGGAAATAAAAGACGGGATGTTTGCATTAATAAATGACCGTCAAGTGTGGCATAACGCAACACCTATGAACAAAATTGATGCTAGCAAACCAGGTTACCTGGATTGTTTTGTATTAACGTCTTAAGGGAGTTAGGCATGAACATAACGCAATTACGTGAGCAGTTTCCTGCATTAATGCAGACCGTTGATGGTAAATCGCCAATATTTTTAGACGGCCCAGGCGGCTCGCAGGTACCAACATCGGTGCTTAATGCGATGACAGCTTATTTAGGGCACTACAACTCAAACCTAGGTGGCGCGTTTTTTTCAAGTGATAAAACGGTTGAACTGATGGCGAATGCGCGCCAAGCAGCTGCTGACTTACTTAATGCACCTAGCTCACAACAAATTGTGTTTGGTCCAAACATGACCAGCCTAACGTTTAGTTTTAGCCGTGCTATTTCACGCGACTGGCAAGCTGGCGATGAAATAATTGTAACCAATGCCGATCACTTCTCAAATGTATCGTCGTGGCAGCAAGCCGCAGAAGATAAAGGCGTTGTTGTAAATACAGCGCTTATTAACGAAGCAGATTGCAGCTTAGATATGGTGCAATTTGAAAGCTTATTAAACAGCAATACTAGGCTTGTAGCGGTAACGTATGCGTCAAATACCACAGGTTCAATCAACAATATTAAACGTATTGTAGAGCTTGCTCACAGCGTAGGCGCACTTGTTTATGTTGATGCCGTACATTATGCACCGCACGAGCTTGTTGACGTGCAAGCGCTTGATTGCGACTTTTTAGCCTGCTCGGCATATAAGTTTTTTGGCCCGCATTTAGGTATGGTTTACGGTAAAAAAGAACATTTAGAAGGGTTTACACCTTATAAAGTAGAACCCGCTAAAGACGTAGCGCCAGGTCGCTGGGAAACCGGTACACAAAGCTTTGAAGCAATGGCGGGTTTTATCGCGGCAGTTGATTACATTGCGGCAATAAGCGAGCTTGATGATAGCCATTCACGCCGCGAAAAGTTAAGCGTGGCCTTTGCTAAAACTAAACAGCATGAAATGGCGCTTAGTGAGCACTTTTTAACACGCTTAGTTAATTACCCACGCATTAAGTTGTTTGGTATTGATGACTTTGATCGCTTAAATGAGCGTACACCTACTTTTGCTTTAATTTTTGAAGGCTTAGAGCCACGCGCTGTTTCGGAATTTTTAGGTAAGCAGCATATATGCGTGTGGGATGGTAACTTTTATGCCCAAGGTTTATGCAAGCAGTTAGATGTGCTTGATAAAGGCGGTGTAGTGCGCATTGGTTGTATGCACTACAACACTATTAAAGAGCTTGATCAACTGTTTGATTTATTTGATGAGCTACTAGGTTAACCATCTAAGCTTTGGTGCGCTAACTTTTTGGCGCACCATATATTTGTTCTGCACGATTAAACAGCACCCACGAGGTTAAAATATACTTATCGTTTGATACTGGCTTATTACCTCTATGAGTATGTGTAAAGTAGCCTGGGGCTATTACCATAGTGCCTTTTTTAGGTGCTATTTTACGGTTTTGATAGTAAAACTCAGTTTCACCACCTTCCTCTACATCGTTTAAATAAAACATAAATAACAACACGCGATGCAAAGCTTCATTGTGCTGTAGCTGCGGGTAAACTTCACTGTGCCAGTAAGGATAGCCACCCTTATTTACTTCGTATTTTTGCGCCTGGATATTGCCAAGTCTAAAAATTTGCTGTACTAAAACAGGTAGTTGCGGTTTACCTACTTCTTCAAAATTGTCTTGAGTTAAATCGACTACTTCACCTGTTTTTGGGTGATAGACCTTTAATCCAAACGCCCCAATCATCATAAAAATATGTTCTTCAACATACTTAAAAACATGCTGTGCAGTCGTTTGTTGTATATGTTTTAATTGTTGTGCATATTCGGGGTGATTATTTAAATGCAGATCGTGGCTGTCTTTTTTCTTTAAGTCGACACCGCCCGATGTTACCCCTTGTTTTACATGCGGGCTTTGCGCGAATGTGGTAATAAATTCATCGCAAAACTCATCGCTTAATGCGTTATCAATAACGCGTATAAAGTCCGTCATGGTTTACCTTTATATAATTATTATTGGATTTTTATGTTTATTGAAAAAGTGATGCCGCGCTTTAGCGAAACAGATGCACTCGGACACATTAACAATACCGTACTCCCTGTATGGTTTGAAGTCGCGCGTGGTCCTATTTTTAAGTTTTTTACACCGGACTTAAATCCACATGATTGGAAGTTGATAATTGCCAAAGTAGAAGTGTCGTTTGTAGGCGAATTATTTTATGGCCACGAAGTGACAGTTAAAACCTCTGTAGAGCATATAGGCACTAGTTCTTTTACGCTGAGGCAAGAAGCATGGCAACACGATAAATGCTGCGCAATAGGCAAAGCCGTGATGGTGAGATACGATTTTATCGCTAAATCAAAGCAAGCGCTTAGCGTTGACGAAAAAGCGGCGCTTAATGAGCATATTTACCAAAGCAGTTAACCTTACGAAGCTTATATTTTATATAAGCTCGTGCTGAGCTGAATTATTGTAAATATATGACGGCAACTGTAAATTTTTGTCGAGAAATTTTAACGCATTTAGATTGAGTTACAGGCTTCAGTTATATACTATTTATAGTATATATTGTTGCGCCGTTATAACAGGAAATGTTAATTCGGTAATTTGATTGGAGTATGCGTGTGACATCTATTGCCAATAACCAACCTTTACAAGTTATTCAGCTCAGTGATGGTGAAAATTTAACAGCTGAAATTTTGCCGTTTGGCGCAATAATAAAAAGCATTAAATTTAAAAAACAAGAGATGACGCTTAGCGTCGATGATCCTCAATACTATCTTGAAAACCCATTTTATCTTGGCGCTACAGTAGGTCGATACGCTAATCGCATTGCAAAGGGGCGTTTTAACTTATCTGGTACGCAGTATCAACTGGAAGCAAATAACGGTCCTAATAGCCTGCACGGCGGCGTTAAAGGCTTTAATAAAGTACTTTGGCAAGTAACCAAACAAACTGAAAGTGAAGTTGAGCTTTATTATTGCTCTCCCGACGGCGAACAAGGTTTCCCTGGTGAGTTGCAGGTTTGGCAAACTATTAGCGCTAAAAACGGCGAGCTTACTCTGCACTTTAAAGCGCTAACCAATAAAGAAACGCTCGTTAACTTTACCAACCATTGTTACTTTAATCTTGATGGCAGCGAATCAATTAATGAACACCTTGTTCAAGTTAATACCAATTACTATCTTCCTATCGATAAAACCAGTATTCCACTTAATGAATCCGCTTTAGTTACAGGCACCTGCTTTGATTTTACCAAGCCAGCTCAAGTTGGTAAGGCATTAAGCGCTGTTCATCCTCAGTTAGAAGCTGGAAATGGCTTTGATCACTGCTATATTTTTAATGATGACAGCAGTTTAAAGACGATGGCTACATTAACTTCGCCACACACGAAGGTTAATTTAACCCTTAAAAGCACTCAGCCAGGTATGCAACTATATACTGCTAACTTTGTTGGTGCGCCTTTTAAAGCACGCCAAGCTTTGTGCTTTGAAGCGCAAAATTGGCCTGATGCGCCAAATCGTGAAAATTTCCCAAAAGCTAATTTATTGCCGGGAGAGGATTACGAGCAGGTTATTATTTACTCTTTTTCTGAGTGAATGCAGCCTTTCAATGTTAATTTAAAGAAAATTAAAAGCAAAAATACGGTGATTAAATGCTATCTATAATTCAGGAAAAGGTTGCACTTTTTGCTGTTTTAAAGTATTTATAATATAAATAGTATTTGAAACTATATGCACTACCACAACGACACAACGACTACACACAATCAGGAGTTTTTAAAAAATGATAATTAACAATAAGTTATCGTTCAACAAGAAAACCGCGATCAGTATTGCTATCACTGGCATATTGGCAAGCGGAAACGTTGCAGCTCAAGGCGCTGAAGGCAATACGCCTACAGTAGTAAATGAAGATGTTGAAGTTATCGCAGTAACGGGTATCCGCAGCAGCTTACGTTCATCAATGTTGGATAAAAAAGCATCTAATGTTGTTACAGACGGGATTAAAGCAGAAGATCTTGGTAAATTTCCTGATTTAAACGTAGCAGAATCTCTGCAACGTATTACAGGTGTAGCAATTGACCGTAGTGGTGGTGAAGGCCAAGCGGTAACTATTCGTGGTTTTGGTCCACAATTTAATACTGTACTTGTTAATGGTCGTCAAATTGCGACAGACAGTGCAGGTCGTGAATTTAACTTTGATGTATTGGCCGCGGATCAAATCACCGGTGCTGATATTTATAAAAGTAATACAGCAACTCTTCAAGAAGGCGGCATTGGCGGTACGGTTAACGTAACTACAGCACGTCCTTTTGATTTTGGTGGTTTACATATTTTAGGTTCAGTTAAAGGTATGTACGAAAGCCTTTCTGAAGAAGTATCTCCATCAACATCATTCTTAATAAGTAATACGTTTAACGATGACAAGCTAGGTGTGCTTTTTGCCATCACTAATCAACAACGTAAACTTCAAAATAACCAAATTTTAACGGCAGGTTGGCGCGGTGGCCAAACAATTTCTAACCCAACTGATGGTGTATTGTTTGAAAATGCTTACATTCCACGTAACTGGGACCAAGTAGTTGATGAGCAAGACCGCGAGCGTACAAATGCAAGTTTAGTACTTCAATACGCACCGTCTGACGATGTTACGATTACTGTTGATGGCATGATTTCAAAATTCGAAGTTGACTCAACAGTCCGCGATTTAGCATCTTGGTTTGAACCAGACCGCGTAGGCAGTGCAACGATTGATCCAGAAACAGGCACTCTTTTAACTTTCTCTCAAGAAGTTGGTTTAGGCGCGCCAAGTGGCGACCCTGCAAGTGACTTTGTATCGCATACACGTAATTCACGTGATGTAACTAATAAAGCATTTGGTATTAACGTTGATTGGCAAGTAAACGAGTCATTAAAAGCTAAATTTGATGTATCTCGCTCAACAGCCGAAAACGACCGTGCTGGTAGAGATCGTTTTAACGTTGTAGGTGTTATCAATAGCTATACTTTTGACGGTACAGGCAGCATTCCTACTGTACAGCATGACGGTTTTGAAAATGGTTCGCTGCCAGATCCAAGCCTAGCGCGTCTTCATTACAACGAAATTGGTAATCAATTTACAGATGAAGATGAAATTACTGAAGTAAAAGCCGATTTTGAATATGTGCCAGATAAAGGCCCAGTTGATCGCATTAACTTTGGTGCTTATCGCCAAGAGCGTGAAAAATCAAGCTTTCAAATCTTTGGTAGTCAATGTCAGTTCTGTGGTTATGGTACACAAGCACCACTTGATGCAATTGATTTTGAAGCATACCAAGCAAGCAATTACTTCCCAGGCTTAATCGATACATTCTACACCTACGACGGTGATAAAATGCTTGATTACCTAGCCGATCAAGGTTTCCCAGTAGAGCCAACACTACAAAATAACCGTTATACAATTAACGAAGACATCACTAGCTTATACATGGACTTTACGCTTGGTTTTGACCTAGCTGATATGCCAGTAACTGTTAATATGGGCGCACGTTACTCAGAAACTGATATTGAAGTTGCTGCAATACAAAGCTTTATTAGCGATGTTATACCAACATCTGACGCAACATTATTTCAGAATGTTTTTGGGCCTGCAACGAACATCGAGCAAGGCACTAGCTACTCAAACTTATTACCGTCTTTCAATGTTAAGTTAGAGCTGCAAGACAACATGATTTTACGCTTTGCAGCGTACGACAGTATTACTCGTCCAACGATGTCTCAGCTATCTCCTGCGACAAACTTTAACGAGCCACGTCGTCAAAACTTAACGGCAAGTGGTGGTAATCCAGCACTTAAACCATTCCAATCAGAAAACTGGGATATTTCTTACGAGTGGTACTACAACGATGCTAACTTATTTAGCTTTGCAGTATTTAGTAAAGAAGTAGATGACTTTATTGTTACCCTAACAGGTGCCGAAACATACGAAATGTCTGATCGTTCAGGCCCTGATTTTGCGTGTACTACATGTACAGATCAAACAGATGACGAACTTATTGGTAGTTCAGAAGTTTACACTGTAAGTCGTCCTCAAAATGGTGAGTCTGCAACTGTAACCGGCTTTGAAGTCGGTGTTACTCACATGTTTGAAAATGGCTTTGGTTTTATTGCTAATGCAACTGTTGTGAATAGCGACATTAGTGTGGGTGATGATACTACACAAACATTTGCACTAGAAGGTCTTGGGGATTCACAAAACTTAATATTTTTCTATGAGCAAGAAAACTGGCAAGCACGTGTTGCATTTAACAACCGTGAAGGCTTTTTACGCTTAGTTGATAACGGCTTTAACGGTGAACCAGTGAACGTAGAAACTTACGGCCAGTGGGATATTAGTGCAAGCTACGATATTAACGAAAACTTCACTATTTTTGCAGAAGGCATCAACATCACTGAAGAAGAGTTAGTGCAAACAGGTCGTTTTGCTAACCAAATCTATTCAGTAGAAGATAATGGCTCACGTTACGCGTTTGGTATTCGCGGATCGTTTTAATTAATGATGGAGGCGTATTTTTTCGCCTCTTCGTTTTCATTACAGCACCGAGGTGCTAATACCAATTAGGTTAATTTAGCAGTAATGTATATTAGTTAACCTAATTGGCTAAAATGAATTCACATTAAATCAAAATGCCCTAACGGGCATTTGTTGTATAAAACGTTATCAAAAAATACTCAAAGAGTAGTCCATTATGAATAAAGCAATAAAAACAGTAGCGGTAGTTGGCGGTGGTACAGCAGGATGGCTGAGCGCTGCAATTATAGCTTCGTATCACCAAGGTCAAAATGGTGACGGCTTAAAAGTGATGTTGGTTGAATCGTCAGACATTCCAACTATTGGCGTAGGTGAAGGTACCTGGCCCACGATGAAAAACACACTTCAGCAAATAGGCTTGCGTGAAGTTGATGTGTTTAAAGCCTGTAATGCTACCTTCAAACAAGGCGGAAAGTTTGTAAATTGGACACATGGCAATAATGACTTTTACTACCATCCATTTACTGTACCGCTAGGCTACGGCCGTATAGATTTAGCCCCATATTTAGATAATGTTGAAGACTTTGCACAGCAAACTAATTTTCAACATGATATTTGCGAAGCAAGCTTAGCCCCAAGAGGTATAGCGCAAGGTGAATACCAAGGTAATTGTAATTACGCTTATCACTTAGATGCCGGCGCTTTTGCCGAAATGCTTAAACAGCATTGTAAAAGTAAGCTTGGTGTAGAGCATATTATTGGTACTGTTGATCAGGTAAAGCTTGATGACGATGGTGCAATAAATGAGCTTACTCTAAAAGATCAAACCCGCACTATAAACGCCGACTTATTTATAGACTGTACTGGTTTTTCATCATTGTTATTAGGCCAAGCGCTCAACGTACCGTTTAAAAAAATGGACCACGTGCTATTTAACGACAGCGCACTGGCTATGCAAGTCCCTTATGATGAAAGCGACGACTCCTTGGCCAGCCATACCATAGCAACAGCGCAAAACGCTGGATGGATTTGGGATATAGGTTTAACGCACCGCCGAGGTGTAGGGCATGTTTATTCAAGCAAGTTTTTATCAGACGATGAAGCAGAGCAAAACCTAATAAATTATTTAGGCGATGCAGCAAACGGTTTAACTGCCCGTAAAATTAACTTTGAATCAGGATATCGTGAGAAGTTTTGGCATAAAAACTGTGTTGCAGTGGGTATGTCAGCAGGGTTTGTAGAACCGCTTGAAGCAACCGCTATTATGCTTGTTGAAATTTCAGCACGCTTTGTAGCAGAGCATATGCCAGCAGACACACAAGTAATGCCTATTGTAGCTAAGCGTTTTAATGAGCAGATGGATTACCGCTGGCAGCGTATTATCGACTTTTTAAAGCTGCATTACATGCTAACCAAGCGCCCAGAACCTTACTGGCAAGCACATGTACAGCCCGACACTATTCCACAAACCCTACAAGAAGATTTACTGCTTTGGGGAAGCCGTGGCCCGCTAATTCAAGATTTTCATGGCGCATTAGAGTTATTCCCTGCTGCCAGTTATCAGTATGTTTTGTACGGTATGGGCTTTAAGCCTGACTTTACTAAACAAGCATATTTGTATTCACAACATGTGCAAGCCAAACAAATAATTGAACGTAACAGCCAGCTTACACAGCAGATGTTGCAAACTTTGCCGCCTCACCGTGCTTTTATAGAGCAGTGGTTAGCAGCTAACCCAGTTTAAGGATGTGTAACTATGGCTATTAGTGAACTAGTAAACACCAAACACCAAACATTAAAAATTAACCCCAATGCAGCTGTTGAATATGCAAAAACGCAGCATTTAGTTAATTTAAGAGCAAATGAAATAGCAAAAGCAGCCTGCGACTTACCTATTTTTTTAGCACGTAATACACAAAATGGTAGTTATACCGTATCAGCGTTAACCAGCTTTAGTGCAGGTCAAAGTTTATTGGTTAATAACAACCAATGGCAGGCACTTTACACACCGGTATGTATGCAAACCCAGCCTCTTTATTTAATGACCCGAGAAGCAAATAGTAGCGATTATTTTATTGCAATTGATGATCAAAGCTCAGCCGTAAACACGCAGCAAGGTGAGGCACTATTTGATGCTAAAGGTAACCCGAGTTTATTTTTAAGTGCACAGCAAAAACTGTTAGAAAGCGACTTAAAAAATGACTATCAAACGTATCAATTTACCCAAGAAGTTGCGCGGTTAGGGCTCATTAAAAACATAGATATTGTATTGCAGTTTGAACAAGGCGAAACCCAAACTATTCAAGGTTTGAGCACCGTTGATGAAGACAAACTGCAAACATTAAATAGCGATACCGTTGCAAACTTACACAAGCAAGGTTACTTGAGTGTGCTTAACAGCATGCTTATTTCACTGTTTCAGTTAAATGCATTGGTAAAGCTGCATAACCAACGTCCCGAACTTATGCCTTTAAAGCAGATTAAGTTAGAACTAAGTCGAGATGCGCACGCGCTGTAGCGTGCACTTTTTTATTACACAGACATTGCGTATAACGCGCAGGAGACACACACATGTCAGATAACATTTTACAGCTGGTGGTTTTTGTTTTTGTCACCGCTTTAATTGGTGGCCTTACTTATTGGAAATGCCGAGGCCAAAATCGCAATAACGGACAAAGCCAAACCAAAGAGTATTTTTTAGCGGGCGGTGGCCTTACTTGGATGTTTGTTGCAGGTTCAATCACATTAACTAATTTAAGTACTGATCAGCTTGTAGGTATGAATGGTAACCAAATGGCTTTACTGGTTTGGTGGGAGCTTGCAGCAATTATAGGTTTGATTATTTTAGCCAAAGTGTTCATTCCTGTTTATTACAAATACAACTGTACAACTACCACAGAGCTTTTAGAAAAGCGTTATAACAACAAACATATTCGCGCTGTTATTGGTGGTTTATTCTTTTTAGGTAATGCACTTATTTATATGCCAGCGGTTATTTATTCTGGCGCGCTATTTATGCAAACCATGTTTAAGGTTGATATTCCGCTAATGTATATTGCCACCGCATTTGCCATTATTGGTGCTGTTTATGCGTTTTTTGGTGGCCTGAGAGCAGTTGCTGTATCGGATACCTACAATGGCATACTTGTACTAGGCATGGCTGTTTTAGTCGTGTTTTTAGCACTTAATGCGATTGATTATGACTTTACGGGTATTCCTGAGGAGCGCTTAACACTCATAGGTGATGCTGACTCACCTATTCCGTGGCCAACACTTTTAACCGGTATGATCTTTATTCAAATGTATTACTGGGGTACTAACCAAACAATCACACAGCGAGCAATGGCAGCACCTAATGTTAAAGAAGCGCAAAAAGGTATATTTGCCGCAGCGGGTATTCGCTTTTTAATCGTCCCAGCAATTGTGGTATTACCGGGTATTATTTCGTTTAAACTTTATGGCGATATTGGCGACGCTGCTTATGGTCGAATTGTGGGTGATGTAATGCCAGCATGGTTAACCGGTGTGTTCGCAGCGGCAATGGCAGCAGCAGTACTCTCTACTTACAACAGCTTATTAAATTCAGCTACAGCACTATATGTGTGTGACATTCACGAAGCGTACTTTAATAAAGAGCCAAGTGTTGTAAAGCTAAGTGGTTACGTAACGTTACTACTCACAAGCTTAACACTGGTACTTGTACCAATTTACCAGCAAGCAGACAGTATTATTAACTTACTACAGCAATTAAATGGCTTATTAAGTATGCCTATATTCTCTATTTTTGTAGTGGGCTTATTATTTAAAAATGTTGATGCACGAGCGGGTATTGCTGCAGTAATTTTAGGTGTGGTTATGTATGGCATGCTTACATTTGCAAACTCACCACTACATACTGACATTCATTACATTCACTTAATGCCAATTACACTGATTGTATGTGTAGCTTTTGCATTGATAGTAAATAAAGTGGTCTTTGGTTTGAATGCGCAGTGGGCAGGTAAAACACCGGCACTTGATGACGCAGGCCAAGCACAAGTACAAAAATAACGTATAAATAGTTTAAGCTGACAAAATCGGTCATGGGGAAACTCTGGCCGATTTTTTATATGTATTAAAAGCAACATGACAACTTCAAAGCTAAGGTTAGTTTAATACTTTTTATTACAGTGGTACTTCCAGTGAGTTTATCTGACTATTTGCGATGTAAAGACTATCAAAATCTAATTTATATGATATATACTATTATTATTGAATGTCACAGTCTGATAGATTGTGGCTCAAGCAATGAGATACATTTAGTACATAGTGTAGCTTACTAATTTTCGTTATATTTATAACTCACACAATGAACAAGAGGATAGGAAAATCATGGCCGACACTAAATCATTTTATCGATTAGACAGTGTAAACAGCACCGTTATTTTCGACTGCCAGAGCAAAACACCGGCGTTACTGTACTTTGGTAAACACCTATCTGAGCAAACAACAGAAACAATGCTAACTCAGCTTGCTACGCGTCAAGAAGTAAAATGTGCCGTGGTTGAAGAAGCGCCTATTTCTCTATCTCCATTACTAGGTGAGGGCTTTACTGGTGCGCCAGGGCTTGAGCTAGTAAACGACTCAATCGCATGGTCAGTAGGGCCAGAGCTTCAAAAAGTGCGTCAGCCTTCAAGTACGACCGTTGAGTTTGTAAGCGTAGATAAGCTTCGTGGTATTGAAGTCGTTCACAGCATCACGCTTGATAACAACACAAATGTTTTAAGTGCACATACTGTATTAACTAATTTAGGTGACTCACCACTAAGCGTTAACTTTTGCGCAGCACCAACATTTCAGCTACCAGATAGCGTAAGCAAAATAGTGAGCTTTGAAGGTCGTTGGTCAAATGAATTTCAACGTCAATCGGTTGATTTAGTTTTAGGCAGTTTTGTTCGTGAAAACCGTAAAGGAAAAACATCACACGATGTATTTCCTGGTTTATTAGTGCATAACGAGAATGCAGGCGAGCAACACGGCGAATGTTACGGCTTTCATTTAGGTTGGAGTGGCAATAATAAACTACGCGCAGAGCTTTTAGCTGAAGGTCGTCGTTATGTACAAATGGGTGAGCTATTACTTCCTGGTGAGCTTATGCTTGCTAAAGGTCAAACATATCAAAGCCCGAGCATTTATGGCTCGTTTTCGAGTGAAGGTTTTAGTGCGCTTTCTCGTAATTTTCATCGTTTTGTTAAAGCTAATTTACTTAGCCAAGCGCAGCGTGAAAAAACACGTCCTGTGCATTACAACACATGGGAAGGCATATACTTTGATCACGACGTAGACACGCTTAAGCAGCTAGCCGACAAAGTAGCGCCGTTAGGTATTGAGCGTTTTGTACTTGATGATGGTTGGTTTAAAGGCCGCCGTGGCGATAACGCTGGTTTAGGTGATTGGACAGTAGATTACAAAATTTACCCCGATGGTTTATCACCCGTTATAGATCATGTGAATAGCTTAGGTATGGAGTTTGGTATTTGGTTTGAACCAGAAATGGTCAACCCAGATAGTGATTTATACCGCGCGCATCCTGATTGGGTTTTAGGCTCCCAAAACAACGAACAGTTAAGCTTTAGAAATCAACTAGTACTTGATTTAACGCGCTCTGAGGTTGTTGAGTACCTATACAAAGCCATCGACGATATTTTAGTTGAATACCCAACTATTAAGTACATTAAATGGGATATGAACCGCGATATTAACCATGCGGGTAATTTTGATGGTAAGCCAGCAGTGCACCAGCAAACATTAGCACTTTATCGTTTAATTGACCGTATTAAAGCGGCGCACCCAGGGCTTGAAATAGAAAGCTGTTCGTCAGGTGGTGCACGTGTAGATTACGGCGTACTTGCACACACAGACCGTGTATGGACGTCAGATTCAAACGATGCGCTTGATCGCCTTGAAATACAGCGTGGATGTTCGTTCTTTTTCCCATCGTCGGTTATGGGTGCACACGTAGGGCCACGCGATTGTCATATCACAGGGCGTAATGTAAGTATTGAAATGCGTGCTGCGGTATCAATGTTTGGCCACATGGGCATTGAAATGGACCCACGTGAGCTGACCGATCACGAATACAATGCACTTAAAGCGGCAATAGCACTACACAAAGAGCATCGTGAGTTTATTCATAGCGCCGATTTATACCGCTTAGGTAGCGACGATTTATCAATTAACTTTGGTTTAATCGATGAGCAAAAAACAAAAGCGTTATTTGCGTATAACAGCGTTCGCGAAACACCGCGTACAGCGCCTAATAAGCTTCGTTTTGTTGGCCTAGATGCCGATGCGCAGTACACACTTAATTTAGTGTGGCCGGTAAAATTTGAAGAGTATCGCCCATCTTCTATTGCTGCGGTAAATGGTCAAACATTTACAGGTGAAGCGCTAATGCAGTTTGGTTTACAAATGCCAATATCATTCCCGCAAACATCGCTTATATTTGAGCTTAACAAAGCTTAAATTTAACTAAGAGCAGTAAAAGGCGCTAATCGCTTTTATGCTGCTTAGCTTAGATATCAGTAGTCAGCTCTATATTGTCTAGAGCTGACTTTTTTATATCCCCTCAAAATGCTAACAAATAAATTTAGCATCTCTAACTTAGTAAACTAATTTAGTAAATTAACTTAGCAAACTCAAAAGTATCGAAAATAGAGTGGTTACGCTTGCGCGTAATTTTGCTTATTACCCAACCAACGTTGAATTAGTGGGTCAACAGCTTCAGGGTGCTGCTTAAGCATTTGCTGTGCAATCGGTTTAACTTGGTTAAGTATATGCTTATCGCGGGTAAGGTCGGCAATTTTAAACTCGGCTAACCCTGTTTGTTTTGTACCAAGTACTTCACCAGGGCCACGAATTTCTAAATCGCGCTCAGCTATCACAAAACCATCGTTACTATCGCGTAGTACTCCTAATCGCTTTTGAGCGGTGTGAGACAACGGTGCGTGGTATAAAAGCACGCAATGCGATGCCGTAGCGCCACGGCCAACTCGCCCACGTAACTGATGCAGCTGTGCTAAACCTAAGCGCTCGGGGTTTTCTATAATGATTAAGCTCGCATTAGGGACATCTACGCCGACTTCAATAACCGTAGTGGCAACTAAAACATGTATATTACCTGCTTTAAACTCACTCATAATGGCTTGTTTTTCAGCTGATTTCATTCGGCCATGTACTAAACCAACATTTAGCTCTGGTAGCGCTTCTTTTAACTGCAGTGCGCTGTCCTCCGCTGCTTGGCATTGCAGTACTTCAGATTCATCAATAAGTGTACACACCCAATAAACCTGGCGGCCTTGCTCGTTACACGCTAATTTAACGCGAGCAATAATATCGTCTCTGCGAGTATCAGGAAGTGCCACTGTTGTGATTGGCGTACGCCCTGGTGGCAGCTCGTCAATCACAGAAGTTTCTAAGTCGGCGTAGGCGGTCATAGCAAGCGTACGTGGGATAGGTGTTGCGGTCATAACTAGTTGATGAGGGTAGCAATCACCAAACTTACCCTTTTCGCGTAGTGATAAACGCTGGTGGACACCAAAGCGGTGTTGTTCGTCAATAACGATAAGCACTAAGTTATTAAACTTAACTTCATCTTGGAATAAAGCGTGAGTACCTACAATCATTTGCGCCTCACCAGAGGCGATTTTTTCAAGTGTTGCTACGCGCTCTTTGCCCTTTGTTTTACCGCCAAGCCACGCAACTGTTATACCTAGTTGATTAAACCACGTTGTAAAATTAACACCATGTTGCTCTGATAAAATTTCAGTAGGTGCCATTAAAGCTACTTGAAAGCCCTGGGCAATGGCTGTTAGTGCACTAAGTGCTGCTACTAGGGTTTTACCTGAGCCTACATCGCCTTGTACTAAACGCATCATGGGATACGCGTGTTGCATGTCACCTTTAATTTCAGCAACTACGCGGCTTTGCGCATTTGTGGGTGCAAAAGGAAGTTGCTCTAAAAATTGGCTTTCTAATGTGTTGACCGGATTTAATGCTACGGCTTTAACTTGTTGCCCTTGCTCTCTTACTTTTAATAAGCTGAGATTTTGTGCAAGTAATTCTTCAAATACAAGGCGCTGTTGAGCAGGGTGAGTACCTTGCTCTAATGCAGTTACATCAACATCATTAGGTGGGCGATGCAGCAATAATAAGGCGTCACTTAACGCCATACTTGATAGCTGCCATTTTGAAGGCAGTAGTTCTTCTACTGAGTATTTATTTAGTAAATTAATAGCCTGTTCGCTTAAAGCTCTAATCGATAGCTGCTTTAAACCTTCGGTTGTTGAATAAACGGGCGTTAATGTCGTCGCTACCGGCTGCTCGTTAGAGGTATCGCTGATGCTGTATTCAGGATGACTCATTTCAAAGCCAACACGGCCTCGGCGTATCTCACCAAAACAACGTATTATTTTACCTGCACTAAATGCGTTTTTTTGTGCGGCGGTAAAATTAAAAAATCGTAGTGTTAGCCTGCCAGTACCATCATTGATTTGGCAAACAAGCATGCGCCTTTTACCAAACGTTATTTGGCTTGTTTCAATTGTGGCTTCAACACTTACATGGCTATGCAGTGACAACTCGCTAATCGCGTATAAGCGAGTACGATCTTCGTAGCGAAGTGGCAAATGAAAAAGCATATCTTGCACAGTTAAAATACCTAGCTTTAGCAAACGCTCAGCCATTTTTGGGCCGACCCCTTTGAGCTCTGTAATTGGGTATTGATTTAAGCTAGGTTTAGACAAATTGTATCAATCTTATTATTTGTGAGTAAGTTAAGTGTACTTACAGAGCTTTAGTCCATCAAGTATGTTTTAAAGCTTGCCAAAATTGCTCATCAGCGACGATTTCGCCGTTTTCATCAAGTGCTGGGTAGGGTAATTTTTTTTGTTTACACTGCCTTGCAATAATAGGATGGCAACCTTCAAAGTAAAGTGGGTGCTTAACTTCGGCGCTCAGCATATCTCTATTATATAAACCAGCCAGCTCACGTTGACGCTGTGCTTCAAACAATATTAGCGCAGCAGCAACCGAAACATTTAGCGATTGCACCATGCCTTGCATTGGAATAATAATATTTTGATCGGCATATTCTAGGGCTTTTTCTGATATCCCTGTTTTTTCTTGTCCAACAATAATAGCCGTTGGCTTGGTGTAATCTACTTCTCTAAAATCAACGGCATCTTCTGACAGGTGAGTCGCTAATATCTGTATTTCTGGATTGCGTTCACGCATTGCCACTACAGCATCATCAATATTTCTATGCAGGTGCGTCTCTAGCCAGTTTTTACTGCCACCCGAGGTATTGTTTGTTAGCCATTTTTGTTTTTCAGGCCATACAGCATGTACGTGATGGCAACCAACTGCATCAGCACTTCGTACTATTGCCGATAAGTTATGGTGTTTATGCACGTCTTCTAAGCACACGGTTAAGTCTGTTTGACGACGCGAAAGTACGTCTTCGATTCTTTGATAGCGAGTTTGCTGCATGGTTATCCTCTTTTTTCGGCAATTATACGAGATTTTTACAGTTAAGGCATTACCGTACGGCTAATTGGGTTTTGTAGAGAAATAAGTGTTTCTGTTGATTGGATTGCTTCTATTGCCTGTATTTTATTAATCAGCACATCTTGTAAGTGATCGATGGATTTTGTCATTACTTTTATAAATATACTGTAGTTACCTGTTGTGTAATAAGCCTCTACCACTTCCTCCAATGCTTCTAGCTTTATAAGTGTTTGTGGATAATCACGTGCGTTATTTAAATTAATACCTATAAAGCAGCATACATCGTAGCCTAGCTGTTTAGTATTAATCGTTAATTGAGTTCCTGTAATGATCCCTGCTTGCTTCATTTTTTCAATTCTTACGTGAATTGTCCCCGCGCTTACATTAAATCTTTTTGCTAATTCGGCGTACGCAGTACGGGCATTTGCCATTAACGCATGAAGTATCTGTTTATCGAGATTATCGATTAAATAATTTTCCATTATATTTTTCTCATAAAATTATCGAATATATGGTTTTTATACCACTTAATTAGTGTTTTTTATATATTAAAGCTATTTTTGTTGTGGGATATTGAATTAATCCTTTAAATCGTTACATTAACTTCATTAAGGGCGCTAGTTAGAGCGCTTTTTATCAATTAAGCAAGTAACAATAACTGGGAATGAGGCCAATTATTATGAGTTCACACTATGTGCAGCAACAGCAGCAAATAAGTAAAGTTAAGCAATTTTTTTCACAACAACTAGAAACCCAACTTGGGCTGGTTGAGGTTCAAGCCCCAATTTTGGCTAAAGTGGGCGATGGCACGCAAGATAACTTAAGCGGCCATGAAAGCGCAGTTGCTGTAAATGTGAAAGCGATTACAGATAGCCGCTACGAAGTGGTGCATTCACTGGCTAAGTGGAAACGTAAAACACTGGCTACTTATGGCTTTAGTATTGGTGAGGGTATTTACACTCAAATGAAGGCTTTGCGCCCAGATGAAGATTCATTAAGTCCTATTCATTCTGTATATGTTGATCAGTGGGATTGGGAAAAAGTAATTAGCGAAACGACAGAGCGTTCGCTGGCAACACTAAAGCAAACTGTTCAGTCTATTTATAAAGGGATAAAAGAGACGGAAGCTTTTGTAAGAGAGTCTTATGGTTTGGCGCCTTTTTTACCGGATGATATTAAGTTTGTGCACAGTGAAGAGCTGCGTAAAATGTATCCTGATTTTAGTGCTAAGCAACGCGAAAAAGCCATTGCACAAGAATATGGTGCTGTATTTTTAATTGGTATTGGTGGCGTGCTTGGAGATGGCAAAATTCATGATGTAAGAGCCCCAGATTACGATGATTGGTCTACGCCAACATGCGATCAATATATGGGTTTAAATGGTGACATTTTAGTATGGAACCCAGTGCTTGAAGATGCATTTGAAATATCATCAATGGGTATACGTGTAAGCCCTGAGGTTTTAAAAGCGCAGTTAAGTACAACAGGGGATGAAGATCGCTTAGAGTTTGATTGGCATAAAGCGCTACTACAAAGTAAATTCCCGCAAACAATTGGCGGTGGAATAGGGCAGTCGCGCTTAGCGATGCTATTACTACAAAAGCAGCATATTGGTCAAGTACAAGTGGGTGTATGGCCGCAGCAAACACATGTTGAGGTAAGTGGTTTACTTTAAAACATGAATTAATTTGAGTGCTCAATAGAGCACTCTGTTCTTAGCTTGTTTTAAACTCTATTTCAATTTTGTTATTCAATAGTTTAACGTTGCACGGAGGGTAATTACGGATTGTTTTTAGCACTTTATCAAAAATATGAATTTCTACACCTGAATGCAAAACAGAATTTACCGCTAAATTAGCGTCGCTAAGTAAATCGTGCAAGTCGTGATCTAAGTTTGAAAGACGTTTTTCTAATAGCTCTGCTTGCTCACAATAATGTTTTTGAGTAGCGCCAATTTTGGTGATTAATATTTTCTTCTTTTCGGCATCCTTCACTAAATCAGTTTTTTCTAGCGCTGCTTGAAGCGTATCTAATTGTGCATCTGTTTTAGCTAAGTCTTTAAAGCAATTATCAGTATCTGCTGTTATTTCGGCGCCCGAAGCCGCTAGGTTAATAATCATTTTAGCGCCTGATTCATTCCCTATTTCGCCAGCAATGAGAGTTGTTGCATCAAGTATTTCGCCACCAAATATTTTACCCTTAGGTAAGTCTGGTTGGCCTACTTGCAGTAAACGCTTAGCTTTCATTACACAATGGCTTGTTTGGCGATCAATAAAAATATTATTTGCATCGAGGTAGCAATACTGTGAGTGAGATACATGAATATCACCCAGCGCAATTAGTTTGCAAGAAAGTGATTTACTATCCACTTTTTGATGGCCAATAATACCTTGTTTAACAGTGATGTTTCCGCCTGCGGTAAGCTCGCCAGATTCAACCGTGCCAAATATAGTAATATCGCCTTTGGCAGTTACTTTCATCCCTGGGTCTATATTGCGAGTAACAATAACACTGCCTTGAAAGTCAATATGGCCGCTTTTTACATTTACATCTGAAATGGTAAAAATATCGTCGACACGCATGCCATTATTAATTTCAACCGGAACACCAGCAATAGTAGAGACTAACTCAAGCGGATTCATTTTTGATATTTCAGTGCCTTCACCAGCCACTAATTGTTTATTTTCTCCGGGTTTTGCAGGCAGTATGTCACCTATTACGGTAAATCCTTCTTTACCGGGAGTTGCTGGTTGTTGGCGAATAAGCACAGAGCCAGGCTCTACGCTTGCAAGCTTGCCAAAGTCGCGCATGTCCACACTGCCGTCTTCTTTGAGTTTGGGCGCTTTTAAACGATCTTTTAAAGTTTCTACCGTTGTTATTAGTTTAGTGGCTAAACCATCGCTTGGGAGCCTACCTTTAGCTAATATCCCCTTAACTAAAGATCCCGCAGAGTGTTCAGATTGTTTTTGCAGAAGCTGTTCTAAAAATGCTTGTTTATAGCCACGCACAATACCTGCTTTAACGAGTTGTTTTTTTGCATCTTCTAAGCTTAATAACTTTCCACCTTGGGCAAGCGTTAGCTCGCCAATAGCCAGCATTTTATCGTCGCTAATTGTTACATTTAAAGTGGCATTGTGTTTTGTTGCTACAACCAAAGTTTGTTGTGTGTTTTCGTTTTTAAAAAAATCATTAATAGCGTCATGATCTATTTTACAGTCGCAAAAAGCTGACTTTTCGAGAGCCTCTAAAATAAATGCAGCGCTGGGAGGAATATGTTCTTTTACATCAAGTAAAACATTTCCATTGTTGGCAAGCTTAAACACGAGTTAATCCTTTTTTACTACTTAAGTTAAGTTTGTTTTTTAAAACACAACTACAGATTGCTAGAAATTTACATTTGAGTCAAGAAGTCAGAGAAAACGAAGTGCGGAGCGAGAAAATAAAGGCTATAGAGAAGCTCTATAGCCTGTAATACTTAATTGGTAGAAGGTAATTCCATTATTCCGTCTATTTCAACTTGTGCACCTTTTGGGAGTGCACGAACACCTAATGCAGCTCTCGCTGGGTAAGGTTGTTTAAAGTATTGGCTCATTACTTCATTTACAGTGGCGAAGTTAGATAGATCTGTTAGGTAAATATTGATTTTAACTAAGTCTTGGATTTTTCCGCCTGCTTCTTCGCATACCGCAGTAATATTTTTAAATACTTGATGCGTTTGTTCGCTAAAGTCTTCTGAAATCATTTCCATCGTTTCTGGAACTAATGGAATTTGACCAGATAAATAAACAGCGGTACCTACTTTAACTGCTTGGCTGTAAGTGCCAATAGCTGCAGGTGCTTTGTCGGTAGAGATAAATGCTTTATTCATGTGTTTCCTATTTTATTTTTTACGATAGACTTTTTGCACATCAGGCATAACGCGAATGCGGCGCATAATGTTGGCAACGTGGATACGGTTTTTAACGGTAACCCCTAAATCTATCACGTATAAATTACTTTCTTTTTCATCAGTGGCAATTTCTACAATATTGGCTTGGGTTGTAGCAACAACATTGGTTAGCTTAGCTAACGCGCCTTGATGGTTAATAATTTCAACTCTCAGAGCTGCAATATATTCTTTTTCTGGGCTATCGTCCCATTTTACAACTAAGTATTTAGAGCGCTCATTTTCCCAACCACGAATGTTTTTACATTCTTGGCGGTGAACAGTGAGGCCTTTACCTTGGCTTATGTGAGCTGTAATGGCATCACCTGGTACAGGTCGGCAGCACTTAGAGTAATTCACTAACATGCCTTCAGTACCAATAATGGTCGCTTTGGCTTGGTTTGTTATATCAGTTAAATCGTCATTGTCATTTTGCAATAAGCGCTTGGCAATTAACATGCTCATTAAGTTACCAGAGCCAATTTCTACCAACAACTCTAAAACTGTGGAGAGTTCGTGTTCTTCAAGTACTCTCGCTATATTTTCATCAGCAATACTATCCAGTTTGTTTTCGCCTAATGCCGAATCAAGCAAACGACGCCCTAAAAGCATAGCTTCTTCATGATGCTGGCTTCTAAGGTAATTACGAACACCTAAGCGTGCTTTACCAGTAACAATAAAGTTTAGCCATGTTGCATTAGGGTGGGCACCTGAGCTTGTTATTATCTCTATGGTTTGCCCTGTATCTAACGGCCTACTTAAAGGATGTGGCTTGCGATTAACGCGTGCGCCTACACAAGTGTTGCCTACATCAGTATGAACTGCATACGCAAAATCGACTGCGGTAGCGCCCATTGGTAGCTCAACAATACGACCATCAGGTGTAAATACGTAAATTTCTTCTGGGAATAGCTCAGTTTTTACATTTTCAATAAATTCAAACGATGAACCCGCACTTTGCTGAAGCTCTAATAAGCTTTGCATCCATTGGCGAGCACGTTGCTGCGAAGTATTACCTGCACCATCACCTGATTTTTTATACATCCAGTGCGCCGCTACACCTTTGTCGGCCATCTGATCCATATCGTGAGTACGAATCTGAATCTCAACAGGTATTCCGTGTGGGCCAACTAATGAAGTATGAAGTGATTGGTAACCGTTAGTTTTTGGTACTGCAATATAATCTTTAAAGCGTGTTTCTATAGGCTTATAAAGACTATGAGCCACACCTAATACGCGATAACACGTATCCATAGAATCAACTGCAATTCTAAACGCGTAAATATCCATAACTTCGTTAAATAGCAGTTCTTTATTAAGCATTTTTTTATAAATACTATATAAATGTTTCTCACGGCCTGACACAGTCGCTTTAATGCCTGACTCTTCAAGACGTGCTTCTATTTCGTGTTGGATATTAGTGATAACTTCTTTGCGATTACCACGTGCTTTTGCTACTTCAGATTTAAGTGCGCGATGACGCATAGGATATAAAGCTTGAAAACCTAAGTCTTCAAGCTCATTTTTAATATCGTGGATACCTAAACGGTTTGCTATTGGCGCGTAAATTTCAAGCGTTTCACGTGCTATTCTGCGGCGCTTATCTGGGCGCAGTGCCCCTAAGGTACGCATATTGTGTGTTCTATCAGCAAGCTTGATTAAAATAACTCGAATATCCTGAGTCATTGCCATAATCATTTTACGGTAGTTTTCGGCTTGGAATTCTTTTTTATCTTTAAAGCTAAGTTTATCGAGCTTACTTACACCTTCAACGAGTTCTGCCACTGTTTCGCCAAAAATTTCGGCTAAATCTTGTTGGCTAAAATCAGTATCTTCAATTACATCGTGCATTAGCGCGGCCATGAGCGTTTCATGGTCAAGATGCATGCCTGCAAGAATTTGGGTTACTTCAACAGGATGAGTAATATAAGGTTCGCCACTTGAGCGAGTTTGTCCTTCATGGGCCTCTCGGGCTACCACGTAAGATTTTTGAACCAGCTCTACATCAGCAGCGGGCAAGTATTCTGAAATTTTCTTTTTAAGACCTTCAAAAAGATACATTCACACTCCAATGTTCTAGGGCCTGTTGACCTTTCAGGATTAAAATTTGTTCAATCTAGGGGCGATTTAATCGCGGCGCGAGGTTTTTAGCCTAGCGGGCTAAGTAAAAATCGAGCAACAAAGAGTAAATTGCCCCTAGGCAGAACCCTTTGGGCAGCTCATGCTTGGCATTTATGCAAGCATACTACTGCAAATTTAACCTCGAAAGATAGACAGCCCTAGTGAAGCAAATTAGGTAAGTTACGAATATACGATGAAATGAAAGGATTGCCAACGGCTATAGTAGAAATACTGCGCCGTTGGCTAAATCAGACCGGGAGGTCGATTATTGGTTGCCACCAACAATGGCAGCAACAGCAGCTAATTCTGCTGCTTCTTGGTGTTGTTGTTCTTCACGGTCAATTAAGTCCATTGAAGAGCTATCAACTAAACCTAATTCAATTTCACGTAAAGCAACTACCGTTGGCTTATCGTTTTCAGGGTCTACTAGTGGAGTTTTACCACCAACAGCAATTTGGCGGGCACGACGAGCCGCAACTAAAATTAAGTCAAAACGATTACCAACTGCATCTACTGCATCTTCAACTGTTACGCGGGCCATCACAGCACTCCAAAAATAATTTAAAAGCAAAGGCGTAGTTTACTCCAAGGAGCCACTTTCGCCAATAGCCAGTGTTCAATTTTTATCAGTTTTACTTGCCTAAGCCTAATTTAAGTAGGCTTAAATTATTTAAGCAGACTATTTAGTAAAACTTGATGACGATCTTCTTGGGTTTTTAGCGTTAAGCGCTGAGCCATTACAATTGTTTCTATGTCGGCAAGTGCGCTCTCAAAGTCATCATTAACAATTACAAAGTCGTATTCGTTATAATGTGATGTTTCAGATTGTGCTTTTGCCATACGAGAGGCAATAACTTCAGCCGAATCTTGGCCACGGTTATTTAAGCGTTGCTCTAATTCTTCTTTTGAAGGCGGTAGAATAAAAATAGTTTGTACGCTTGGCATAATTTTGCGCACTTGCTGAGCGCCTTGCCAATCAATATCTAAAAACACATCAATACCCGCATCAAGCTGCGACTCAATAGCCTGCTTTGATGTGCCGTAGTAATTATCGAATACTTGAGCCCATTCAAAAAAGTCATCTTTGGCAATAAGCGCTTTAAATTCGTCTGTAGATACAAAGTGATAATGCACGCCATTTTCTTCACCTGGGCGAGGGGCGCGAGTTGTATGTGATACAGATACTTTCATGTCAGCGTGTTTTTTTAATAACGCATTGATTAAGCTTGATTTACCAGCACCAGAAGGGGCTGACAAAATAAATAAGTTACCGCGAGTTTGTGCCATTTTTTCTCTACCTAAAAATAAACAGGCCTGGGTTACAAGTAAGCCAAGCCTTTAATTAACTGCATTGTACTTTAATTAGCTCACCTTGCTCAAGTTAGTCGTGCTCATGTTGGTCATGCCCAAATTGGCTTGGGCGTATTTTGCTAAGTTAGACTTTAAATAAAATTGCAGTTTAAAATTATCAACAGAACTAGCCGCTAGATATAAGTATTTGATAAGGTGAAGTATCACCTAGTAAAGGAGCCTTTATGCTTAATAAAACCTTATTTACCGCACAACAAGTAAGAGACAATGAAGCTTTAGCGGCTAAAAATAGTCATTGTGATTTATTTACCCTAATGCAGCGTGCAGGCGAGGCTGTATATAAGCAATGGCAGTTATTTGATGCAAAACATACCTTAGTACTCGTTGGCCATGGTAACAATGCTGGAGATGGTTATATTGTTGCAAGGCTTATAAAGCAATTGGGTAAAAAGGTAACGGTATGCGCTGCTGAACCCGAGAAGATATTAACCGGTGATGCAGCAAAAGCGCAGCAGTTATGGATTGAAGCGGGTGGGGAAGTTTCTCATTTTACAAAAGATGCCCTTAATGAGTGCGATATAGTTATTGATGCGCTCCTTGGTACTGGGCTTAAAAGCGCAGTGCGTGATAACTTTGCGAATATAATTAAGGCTGTAAATAACAGTGGTAAGCCCGTAATAAGCATTGATATTCCATCAGGCATTGAGGCTAATACAGGGCAGCCTTTAGGGTGCGCAGTACAAGCAACTTCAACCGTTACTTTTGTGGGTATTAAGCAAGGGCTCACAACGACAGCAGGTAAACAATATAGCGGTAAGTTAGTATTTGATGATTTAGCAATTGGTGATGCGTTTACTTGTATCGCTCAATCATCAGGAACCCTGATTAATATTAATAGCTTTAAAGGAATATCCACGCGAGCAATTAATAGTCACAAAGGAAGCCACGGTAAACTTTTATGTGTTGGTGGCAATCAAGGTACTGCAGGTGCAATTAGGTTAAGTAGTGAAGCAGCTCTTAGAACGGGTGCTGGCATGGTAAGAGTGTATACACACGAAAGCTCAATAACGCCTATTAGCATTGGCAGACCAGAACTTATGGTAAGCAGTAATAACTTACATCAAGCACTAGAGTGGGCAAGCTGCGTTGTTATTGGCCCAGGGCTTGGGCAAGACGAATGGGCACAGCAAACATTCGATGAAGTAATGCAATATTGCCAAAACAATAAAATGCCGTTGGTTATAGATGCAGATGCCCTTAATTTACTGGCTAAGAAAGCTTCATCATACACGTTAGAGCAATGCGTACTTACTCCACATCCCGGCGAAGCCTCTCGACTGTTGAGTGTGAGCACCAGCGAAATCGAATCTGATCGTTTTAATTATGCTCGCCTTTGCGCTAAACGCTATAACGCGACCTGTGTATTAAAAGGGGCTGGAACATTAATAGATAATGCTGAGCAAACGTGGGTATGTGAAGATGGCAACCCGGCATTGGCCGTTGGCGGCAGTGGCGATGTACTTACCGGTATTATTGGTGCATTACTTGCTCAAGGTTTAAATATTGATGAAGCAGCACGCTATGGTGTAACACTGCACGCTAAAGCCGGTGATATCGCAAGTGAGCGAGATGGGCAAAGGGGCATGCTACCCAGTGATTTATTCCCAATTGTAAGAGAGTTAGTTAATAAAGAGACGTGAGTTTAAGCGTCACTCAACTATTAGTGTTCGGTTTTAAATTGTGAAACGTTATTGCACCCACTAAAAAGCATACACCTACATAAAGCCAAACACTGCTCGCTATAATATTCCATGTATCGGCTCGAATTAATGCAGGGATAATTATTAAGCTTCGTATGATACACAAGGTTGCAATAGCAATTAAAGCGGTTCTAGTAAATGCTATATTACGCACTAAGCCAATTGCTGATAAGGCAAATGCAGTACAGGCAAACATGAGTCCAGCTATTGCAATACTACCTAAAGGCGCAAGGAATGTACCTTGCTGTGATGATTCTATTATTTGTATTGGGGCGCGAGCAAATATAAACCAACTAGTGCCACCCCATATACAAAGTAAATGCCCTACAGCCGCTGCAGATGCAATAACGCCTGCGGTTAATAAAAACTTTGCTTTTATATTTAACAGCATTTTATCGTACTAATTATTAAGCTGTAATAAATCCCATTTTGTACCATACAAGTCTTCAAAAACCACGACGGTACCATAGGGTTCTACTCGAGGTTCTTCGTTAAATGTAACGCTTTTAGAAAGCATTAAATTATAATCTCGCCAAAAGTCATTGGTATGCAAAAATAAAAACACGCGACCACCCGTTTGATTACCAATAGCGCTTATCTGTTCGGGTGTTGTGGCTTTAGCAAGCAGTAGATTAGTCCTGCTCGAATTAGTCCCGTTTGAATTAGTCTCGTTTGAATTAGCCCCGTTTGAATTTGGAGGTGAAATTAACACCCAGCGTTTATCATCTCCTAAATCAGTATCCTCGACTAACTCAAAGTTGAGCTTTTGAGTATAAAACTCAATGGCATCGTCGTAGTCCTTAACAACTAATGCAATGCTGCCAATATGCTGTTGAACGTTAGTCATGTTTAGTTTGCTCCGTACTCTTGAATAAATGTGCTTTTTATCATATTTAGTAAACAATTACGCAGGTATATGCCCGCAGTATGTAATATGAATTAACTTACGAGTTCGTCTTCATCATCGGGTGGATCACCTGAGTCTTCTTTGCGTTTTCTTTGTTCTTGTTTTGCTTTTTGAACATTTTCGTAGGTAGGCGGTGGGATAGGAATAATAGAAATAAGCGGAAAGAATGCTAAAAATAAATAAGCCCCCTTAGACATACTTTTACCCCACGTGACCATTTTGAGCATAGCCCAAACTACGAATGAAAATAACCCAGTCACAAGGGCAATAAAAACAAAGAAGATGAATATTGTGTTATTACTTAATAAATCCATTTAATATAAATCTTAGTTATACGTAACTTAGATGTGGGTATAAATTAAACAATGTCAATGGTTTTTATACTAAAAAGCAAAAAACCAGCCGAAGCTGGTTTTTTATATAAGCGAGGTGCTTAAACGGCGATGTTGATGTCGGGTAGGGAGCCATTGCTGCATGCTCCTCCTATAGGGATCGTACGTGCGAGTTTCCCGCTTACGTGGCTCAAGCCTTTATAAATCAGTATCTAAGTACAAAACAGCGACTAGCCTTTTGTCAAATAAAGTGAAATTATGGTTGTAACCATTATTCCTAAAATAGCCACGGAGATGTTCAATACCGTCAATCTGTTTGGCAGTGTCCATTCTGATTCTTTCTGATCAAAGTTTTCGTAGGCTGAAATTCCTCTCATCGTAATTTGAACTTTGCTAAAAATAACCCCATTATCATGACTTTGTTTCTGACCTTGTATATATCCTTCAGAAATAAGCTGTGACATTGTTATCACCTTTTTATTATCAAAGTCACAATAGAAACCATAAGTTTCGTCTTGATTTTTCACTTGATTTAAAAGTTCAAAATGTTCACTGTTCATAGACAACACTCTCATCTGTTCAAAGTTACGTCTATTATACCAAAAATAAAAAAGTATTTTCTCAACGCCTAGTTTGAGTGTAACTGCCTGTATCAATTGGGATGCAACAATACCAGATTACTCATTTCATCACTGGCATCTTTAACTCCTTCCACGATATGATGAATATTCCATCTCATTTATTTGGTGATTGTGTGGCAACACACTGCATCACGGTTGCCTGAGCCAAAGCGATGATACCTTTCATTCACACCTAGTGTTTCTAAGTACTGTTATAATATTATTCAAATAGGGCTAACCATTAAGGGTAAGCTGTCTATAGTTTTTCTGCTAAAAAGCAAAAAACCAGCCGAAGCTGGTTTTTTATATAAGCGAGGTGCTTAAACGGTGATGTTTATCACATCATGCCGCCCATACCACCCATTCCGCCCATGCCACCCATATCAGGTGCACCAGCTTCATCTTTCGGGATTTCTGCTACCATTGCTTCAGTAGTGATCATTAGACCCGCAATAGACCCTGCAAATTGTAATGCAGAGCGTGTTACTTTAGTTGGATCTAGGATACCCATTTCAATCATGTCGTTGTATTCGCCAGTTGCTGCGTTGTAACCAAAGTTACCGTCGCCGCCTTTAACTGCGTTAATTACAACAGATGCTTCTTCGCCAGCATTAGTTACGATTTGACGAAGTGGTGCTTCCATTGCACGAAGTGCAACTTTAATACCGTGGTTTTGATCTTCGTTGTCGCCAACTAAATCAACTAGCTTGCTAGCAGCACGTACAAGTGCAACACCGCCGCCAGGTACTACGCCTTCTTCAACCGCTGCACGAGTTGCATTTAATGCATCTTCAACGCGGTCTTTTTTCTCTTTCATTTCGATTTCAGTAGCAGCACCTACTTTGATTACTGCAACACCGCCAGCTAGTTTAGCCATGCGCTCTTGAAGTTTTTCTTTATCGTAGTCTGATGTTGCTTCTTCGATTTGTGCTTTAATTTGAGAAACACGACCAGTAATACCCGCTTCTTCACCAGCACCATCAATGATTGTTGTATCATCTTTTGTGATAATTACGCGCTTAGCTGTACCTAGGTCTTCAACTGTTGCTTTTTCAAGCTCTAAGCCGATTTCTTCAGAAATAACAGTACCGCCAGTTAATACAGCGATATCTTGTAGCATTGCTTTACGACGGTCGCCAAAACCTGGTGCTTTAACAGCTGATACTTTAACAATACCGCGCATGTTATTAACTACTAATGTAGCTAGTGCTTCGCCTTCAAGGTCTTCTGCGATGATTAGTAGTGGTTTGCTTGCTTTAGCAACCGCTTCTAATGTTGGTAATAATTCGCGGATGTTAGATATTTTTTTATCTACAAGTAGAATAAATGGGTTATCTAGTTCAACGGTGCCTTTTTCTGGGCTGTTGATAAAGTAAGGAGATAAGTAACCACGGTCAAACTGCATGCCTTCAACAACATCTAGTTCGTTTTCAAGTGATTGACCTTCTTCTACAGTAATAACACCACTGTTGCGGCCTACTTTTTCCATTGCTTGTGCAATGATGTCGCCAATCTCTTTATCAGAGTTAGCTGAAATAGTACCTACTTGTGCAATTGCTTTAGTATCAGAACAAGGAACAGATAACGCTTTAAGCTCTGCAACAGCAGCAATAACTGCTTTGTCGATGCCGCGCTTAAGATCCATTGGGTTCATGCCCGCTGCAACCGCTTTAAGGCCTTCATTAACAATAGACTGTGCAAGTACTGTAGCGGTAGTTGTACCATCGCCGGCTGCATCATTTGCTTTAGATGCAACTTCTTTAACCATTTGTGCGCCCATGTTTTCAAACTTGTCTTCAAGTTCGATTTCTTTTGCTACAGATACACCATCTTTAGTGATAACTGGTGAGCCAAATGATTTATCTAGTACAACGTTACGGCCTTTAGGACCTAATGTAACTTTTACTGCGTTTGCTAGGATGTTTACGCCAGTTAGCATTTTAGCGCGTGCGTCACCTGCAAAAAGTACTTCTTTTGCTGCCATGTTTTAAATTCCTCTAAATTCTTAAATGTTTATAAACGAAAAGTAGGTTTAGCCTACAATGCCTAAAATATTATCTTCACGCATGATCAGGTACTCTTGACCTTCGATCTTTTCAACTTTTTCAACATATGAGCCAAATAACACAGTGTCACCGGCTTTAACTTCTAACGCTCTCACGTCACCGTTTTCTAAAACGCGACCATTACCTACGGCTACAACTTCTCCGCGAGTTGATTTTTCAGCTGCAGAGCCAGTTAATACAATACCGCCAGCAGATTTTGTTTCTTCTTCTAGACGTTTAACGATTACGCGATCTTGTAAAGGACGAATGTTCATGTTTTTTAGTTCTCCTAACAGTTTCTGAACAGTACAGAAAAAAGCTTTTCTAATTTGCATTCATTAATGGGGGTAGAGTGAAAAATTCCAAGAGAAAAAACGATAAATTTTTAATCTTTTCTCTCATATTCACCATCAATAGTGGTTGGTCGTTCCATTTGCCCTTGCTCTCGTTCAGCATGTTGCTGCCCGGCAAACGGCGATGGCCCTTGTTGCATGCCAGCGCTCATTCTAACAGTTGCTTGGCTAGCAAGGCCTGCAGCCAGTTTGTTACGAATTGCAGGGGTTAATAATAGTAGCCCAAATACGTCAGTCATAATGCCAGGAGTAAGGAGTAATACACCTGCAATTACAACGCATATTCCGGTAAATAATTCTTTGGCTGGCATTTGCCCTTGCGCCATTTGCGCTTGTACGTTTTGCAGCGCACCCATACCCTGTGTTTTAACCATTTTGGCACCTAAAATCGCAGTAATAACCACAAGTGCAATTGTTGCAAATCCGCCAATCACGTCGCTTACTTGAATCAGCAAAGCGATTTCGATAATAGGGATGATAATAAACAACACAAATAAAAATCTAAACATAGCGCTCTCTAAATAATGACACTCAAAAGAGTTGATGAAATATAAATGAGGGTGACTAGGTCTCTTTTCAAGGTTAGGGCATAGGTATCGTCATTTTACTGATATTTAAGCGTCTACACATTGTATCGGCTATCAGATACTATGAAGCTAGACACTGTCCAATAAGAATAGGTTCATAATGACTACGCATTTTAAAATGATTTTTACGACCTGCAAAGATGAAGCAGAAGCACGCAGCCTAGCAAGGGCGTTGGTAGAAAAAAAGCTAGCAGCTTGTGTAAATATTTTACCTAACATGGGCTCTATTTATATGTGGGAAGGCGAAGTGGCAGAAGCAACTGAAGCCAAGCTACTTATAAAAACAAAAGCAGATAAAATGAACGATGTGTTTTTAACAATAAAAGAGCTACATAGCTACGAAGTGCCGGAGATTCAGGTTGTAGAAGTTTCAACAGGTAATTTGGCGTATTTTAATTGGATGGACGAGGTACTGAATTAATGCGTTTTTTCTTTTTATTGTTGGTTACATTATTAACCGTACCCGTAAAGGCTGCGACTAATAATGTGCTTGGTGATCTACTTGGGCCTCCGCAACAGACTTTTTTACCTGTAGACCAAGCGTTTGTTTTTGATTTTGACCAACAAGGCAGTACCTTGTTTGTAGGTTGGGATATAGCGCCAGACTATTATTTATATAAAAAGAAAATAGAAATTATCGCCAAAGGTGCAAACATTCAAGTAGGCGACTCCGGCAGTGGCGAAACTATTGAAGATGAATTTTTTGGTAAAACAGAAGTCTTTTTTAATACCGCGAGCGTTGTTAGTAAGTTAAGTAATATCACTGAGGGAGCGGTTGTTAAAGTTCGCTATCAGGGCTGTGCAAAAGCAGGGCTTTGTTATCCGCCAGAGGTAATTAGCATTCCACTTAGTGTTATTAGTGGCGCACAGATTAAAAATGTAGATCAAAATAGCGCTACCGATGAAACGGCAGCCGCAGCAAATACGTTTGCAGCACTTAATGAGCCAACTACTGAACCCACAACAAATTCAGATGACACCAAAAAAGAGCTTACTTTTACTGAGCAATTAGCAAGTCAGAGCTTAATAACTAATTTACTCATATTTTTTGCTGTTGGTGTAGGCCTTGCTTTTACGCCTTGCGTATTCCCTATGTTTCCTATTTTGTCGAGCTTAATTGCGGGTCAGCAAAACCTTTCAACTAAAAAAGCCTTCGCGTTATCGTTTGTATATATACAAGGCATGGCAGTTACCTATGCAGCGCTTGGTTTAGTTGTTGCTGCTCTTGGTGGGCAAGTGCAGGGATATTTACAGCATCCATTTGTGTTAATCAGCTTTAGTTTGTTGTTTGTATTATTGGCTATGTCGATGTTTGGTTGGTACGAAATTAAACTGCCAAGCAGTATGATGAGCAAGCTAACTCAAGTAAGTAACAACCAAAAAGGCGGCAACTACGTTGGCGTATTTTTAATGGGTGTACTTTCGGGCTTAATAGCATCACCTTGTACTACGGCGCCACTGTCGGCGGCACTGTTATTTGTAGCGCAAAGTGGTGATTACTTAGTAGGTGGTTTAACACTGTACGTGCTTAGTTTAGGTATGGGATTACCATTGTTATTACTTGGCACATCTGGCGGTAAACTACTGCCTAAAGCGGGTGGTTGGATGGAGCAAGTTAAAACCTTATTTGGTTTTGTGATGCTCGTTGTGCCGCTTATATTACTTGAGCGACTAGTAAGCGCCGACATTATATTATTAATGGCAGGTGTGCTTGCATTAGCAACAGCACTGTACTTACATCATTGGCAAAGTAGCCAAACACAAAGCAAGTTAAAAACTGCATTATGGTTTGCAGCAACTCTATTAGTTATTACTGGCTTTACGTTAACTAAAAACTACTTTTGGCCGGTACAAGTACAAACAGTACAGGTAAGCTCACAAAATAATGAGTTTAAACAGGTTGCTGATTTAGCAGAATTAAAAGAAGCAGTTGCACAAGCAAACGACGAAGGTCGAATGGTTATGGTCGATTTATATGCCGACTGGTGTGTGGCATGTAAAGAGTTTGAGCATTACACCTTTCCTGATGCCAAAGTGCAAAGTGAGTTTAGCCATTATCAGCTTATTCAAATTGATCTAACTGAAAGTGATAATAAAACAATTGAGCTAATGGAAGAGTACACTGTGTTTGGTTTACCTAGTATTTTGTTTTTTAACACTCAAGGACAAGAGCTTAGTATGCAGCGCGTAACGGGCTTTTTAAATGCTGAGGACTTTGCTAAACACCTAGCAGTTGTGCGCGCCAGCGCACAATAATAGTGCAATAGTGCCACTTGAATTGTCTAAGTGGCACCTTCATAATTCCCCTTATATTTGTACCCACGACACTGATAAGACCAGTATTTTGCTGCTATTTACGTCGAAATCACTATAATAGTTGGTTAACGTGAGAAATTGTTGCTACATTGCTTTTTCTGCTTACTTAAAAGTGAAAAATTAGTTAGTAACCGCTTAACTCATTACTTATAGGATATATCGCGTATTATGGCTGCAAAATTTAACCTTTTAGTTATAAATGGTCCAAATTTAAACATGCTGGGCAAACGTGAACCGGATAAATACGGTTTTCAAACGCTAAGTGAAATTATGAGCGAACTAACAAGTGCCGCTGATAGTCTAGATGTTGAGTTAACGCATTTTCAAAGTAATAGTGAGCAAGCACTCATTGAACGCATTCACAATGCTTGGCAAGCGGTTGATTACATAATTATCAATCCAGCTGCATTTACGCATACTAGCGTCGCATTACGTGATGCACTGTTGAGTGTTGATATTCCGTTTTTTGAGGTGCACTTAAGTAATGTGCACGCACGTGAAGCCTTTCGTCATCATTCGTATTTTTCTGATGTGGCACAAGGCGTAATATGTGGATTAGGTGCAATGGGTTATCACGCAGCATTAAACGCCGCTGTTAACCGGTTGCAAAGCGCAATTTAATTTAAATTAACACACAAACAACTTACAGGCGGGTCGTGTAATGGATATTCGCAAGATAAAGAAGCTTATCGAATTAGTAGAAGAATCAGGTATTGCTGAGCTAGAAATCACTGAAGGTGAAGAATCAGTACGTATTAACCGTAACAACATGAGTGCAGGCCCAGGTTACCCACAATTTGCTCCACAGCAATATGCACCAGCGCCAGCAGCACCAGTTGCAGCGGCTCCTGTAGCTGTTGAAGCAGCAGCACCAGCAGCACCAGCTGAGCCTACGGGTCATCAAGTTAAATCACCAATGGTTGGTTCTTTTTACTCTGCTGCGTCTCCTGAAGCTCCAGCATATGTAGAAGTTGGTCAGCAAGTTAAAGTTGGCGATACACTTTGTATTATCGAAGCTATGAAAATGATGAACCAAATTGAATCAGATAAAGCCGGTACAGTAAGAGCTATCTTAGCTGAAAATGGCGAGCCAATAGAATTTGATCAACCTCTATTCATCATTGAATAATAGCGTAACCTAAAAGGCCAACTCTAATGTTAGATAAAGTAGTCATTGCAAACCGAGGTGAAATTGCACTTCGTATATTGCGCGCCTGCAAAGAGCTTGGGATCAAAACGGTTGCTGTGCATTCAACGGCAGATCGCGATCTTAAGCATGTATTGCTTGCAGATGAAACCATCTGTATTGGTAGACCATCAGCAACTGAAAGTTATTTAGATATTCCGCGCATTATTGCTGCGGCTGAAATAACTGACGCTGTAGCGATTCATCCTGGTTACGGTTTCCTTGCAGAAAATGCTGATTTTGCCGACCAAGTTGAGCAAAGTGGATTTGTATTTATCGGTCCTCGTGGCGACACTATTCGCCTTATGGGTGACAAAGTGTCTGCTATCGCAGCAATGCGTAAAGCAGGTGTACCATGTGTACCAGGCTCAGACGGTCCGGTATCAGATGATAAAGAACGTAACATGCAAATCGCTAAGCGTATCGGTTACCCGGTAATCATCAAAGCCGCTGGTGGCGGTGGTGGTCGTGGTATGCGTGTTGTTCGCAGCGAATCTGAACTTATTGATTCAATTGCATTAACACAGCAAGAAGCTAAGCAATTCTTTGGTAATAGCATGGTTTACATGGAAAAATTCCTTGAAAATCCACGCCATATCGAAGTCCAAGTATTAGCAGACGGTCAAGGTAATGCAGTGCATTTAGGTGAACGTGATTGTTCTATGCAACGTCGTCACCAAAAAGTAGTTGAAGAAGCACCAGCACCAGGAATTACTGCTGAAACGCGTAAATTCATTGGCGAGCGCTGTACACGTGCATGTATTGAAATTGGATACCGCGGTGCAGGTACGTTTGAGTTTTTATACGAAAACGGCGAGTTTTACTTCATTGAAATGAATACACGTATTCAGGTTGAACACCCTGTAACTGAAATGGTTACTGGTATCGATTTAGTGAAAGAGCAGTTAAAAATTGCAGCGGGTCAGCCGTTATCATTCACTCAAGACGACGTTGTTATTCGTGGTCATGCTATTGAGTGTCGTATTAATGCTGAAGATCCTGAAACGTTTATCCCGTCACCGGGTAAAATTACACGTTTCCATCCAGCAGGTGGTTTAGGTATTCGTTGGGACAGCCATATTTACGCTGACTACACGGTTCCACCACATTATGATTCAATGATTGGTAAGTTAATTACTTACGGTGAAAACCGTGACGTAGCTATTGCCCGCGCGCGCAATGCACTTAACGAGCTAGTAATTGACGGAATTAAAACTAATACTCCTTTGCATAAGAGAATTCTTGCAGATGAAAACTTCCAAAATGGTGGTACTAACATCCACTATCTTGAGAAGAAATTAGGATTGTAATTCTAGCCTGCAAAAGGCGTTTTATCTCAGTTAATAACCAGAGTTATTAATCTGATTTAAATAATTAAAAATCCGATATCAGGAGACTGATATCGGATTTTTTAATGCCTGTAATTTATATCAATTCGCTTAATTAAATGATCTATTTTGAGGGCGGAAAAACGTGTTGCTAGCTAGGCAAAAAATTCGCTATTTAGTTGTTTTAAATGAGAATTTTTTAACGCAGGTAGCGACGCGTTTAGCCCCGCAAAATGATTAAGTATTATTGCGGATTGGTATTAAGCCTTATAGACAATAAAAAAGTCCATAAAATATACTGCAAAGAGTAAATTCGATGGACTCAATATTTATACAATATCTTGAAATAACATTAAACTAATTTAGATTCAATTAACTGCAGTGCTTCTTCTAAAATTGTTTCTACTGCTTTTTTAGCGCGTTCAGGGTCGCGTGACTTTATGGTCTCTAAAATATCAGCGTGCTTAGCAACGTCTGCGCCCGGTACACCTTTAATGTGGTTTGTATAACGAATACTTACTCTAAGGGCTGTACTAATAAACTCAGTTAACTGCACAAAAAAGCGATTGTTACTGGCAACTAATATGCTGGTATGAAAAGCAATGTCAGCTTCTAGTGGATCGTCTAAGCCTTCGTCTGCTTCAGCCATACGGGCTAAAGCGTTATCAATTTCAGCGAGTTGTTCTGCAGTTGCATTTAGTGCAGCAAGCGCGGCCGCTTGTGGTTCAAGCGCGACACGTACTTGAGTAAACTCTTTTAATAATGACAGTGATGGCTTACTGCTTAAAATCCAACGTAGTACGTCGGTATCAAACATGTTCCAGCTGCTTTCAGGTAATACACGAATACCTTGCTTAGGACGAGAAGAAATTAATCCTTTAGCTGAGAGCATTTTTACCGCTTCGCGGGTGGCGCTGCGACTTACATCATATTTTATACATAAATCGGCTTCAGAAGGCAGGCCTTCGCTTACAGGGTAAACACCACGCACAATAGCAAAACCCAAATCGTGGGTTAATTGTTGTGTTAAATTTTGACGGGGTTGGCTTTTCATTGCGCAGGATTCCGAGTTGATATATTGCTTTATTATATATCATATATCATATTAATGTACTCAAGGATATGATATAAACTTTTAATTAGCTAAATATTTTAACACAGCAATAACAGCTTAGTTTGGCTCTTTATAGTGTAAGTATAAGTTTATAAAGAGTTTAAATGAAATTGAAAATGCGCTGTATGGAGAGTTGAATTTGAACACCCTCGCTCAATATCATAGTCTTTCTGGTAAAGTTATTTTTATTACTGGTGGTGCATCAGGCATCGGCAGAGCAATGGTTAAGTCCTTTGTAAACCAAAATGCAAAAGTAGCATTTATAGATATTGATGATAAGGCAGCGCAATCGCTTATTCGTGATTTACCCAATGCAAAACTATGGTATAGGCAAGTTGATGTAACTGACTCTCATGCACTTCAGCAATCACTTGTGGATGCATGCGCCGCTTTTGGTGCCATTAATGTACTAGTTAATAATGTAGCGAACGACCGCCGCCAAGCGAGCGAAGACGTTACCGTGCAAGATTGGGATCAGTGCTTACAAATAAACTTAAACCCTGCATTTTTTGCTTCTCAAGTTGCTATGTCTTTTATGAAAGGCGATGGAGCCGGCAGTATCATTAACTTTAGCTCTATTAACGCGATTATGGGCCAGCCACAAATGGCAGGCTATGTAACCGCAAAAGCAGGCTTAATAGGTATGACTAAGGCATTGGCTCGCGATTACGGCGAGTTTGGTATTCGCGTTAACGCTATTTTACCTGGATGGGTTGCTACCGACCGTCAACTAGCAAGTTGGTTTACCGAAGAAGAGCAAGTTAAGTGGATGGAAGCCATGGCGCTTAAAAAATTAGTAACACCTGAAGATGTTGCTAATTTGGCACTCTTTTTAGCCGCCGATGAAAGCAGTATGATCACCGGGCAGAGTATTAAAATCGACGGTGGGAGGCTTTAAAGCTTGGCTAATTCATCTCTTTTTATTGCTGTTGACTGGGGCACGAGCCATTTACGTGCTTATTTGTGCGAAGTACATGCGCAATCAACACTTAAATTACTAGCACAGCGTGATGGCCCAGGAGTTGTTAAGGCGAATCAAAATTTTGAGCAAACCTTAATTGACACCATTGCGGTGTGGAAGCAAGAATATGGTAGTTTACCCGTTTATATTGCCGGGCAAATTACCTCAAGTATTGGCTGGCACGAAACGCCTTATTTAGAGTGCCCAATTAATCCTGAGGGGTTACTTAATGCTGCGGTTAGTTTTGATTGCAATGGGCATACTATTAAAGCGTTACCCGGCACAAAGTGTACGCTGCAAAATAGCTTATTTGATGTAATGCGCGGCGAAGAGCTGCAAATTTTAGGGTTTTTAAAACAAAATCCAGAGTATCAACAAGGTAAAATATTATTATGTTTGCCTGGCACACATACCAAATGGGTGCTTATAAATAATGGCGAAATCATTTGCTTTAAAACAGCCATGACCGGCGAGTTATATGATTTGTTATGTCATCAAAGTATTTTAATTCCTAACGACTGCGCAGAAGGTGAGTTTGACTTTAAAGCATTTGAGCAAGGCTGCGAGCTAACTTTAGGTAGTGATAGCGGTAACTTGGCACATGGTATTTTTAGTGTGCGTACCCGCCAGCTTTCAAAGGAGCTAACACCAGTACAAGCAAAAGCCTATTTGTCGGGCGTATTAATAGGGAGCGATGTACGAGCAGCTCGCCATGCAAGCGAGTGGCAATTATTGAGTGATACACAAGTTGTGGTGATTGGTACAAAGCAACTTAATATGTGTTTTACCACAGCACTTAAGCAAATTGGTGTTAAGTGTGTTGAGTTTGATATTAAAACTGCCACGCTAAGTGGCTTTAATTATTTATTTAATTTAGAGTCAAAAAATAAACCCCTCTATAATAATCAATTATAAAGGGGTTGCATGGGAAGTTTTTAGGACTACAACAGCCTATTACTTTAGCGGTTATTAAGCAATTTTAGCCGCTTTGCTTTGCTCAATATAATCATTAAGCGTAGCAACTTGTGCCTCATTAAAACGTAGTCCTAATTTACTACGACGCCATAAAATATTGTATGCGTTTTCTGCCCACTCTTCATTTAGCAAGTAATTTACTTCTGCTGCAAATAAACCATGGCCAAAATCTTGGCCTAAATCACTCAGTCCAGTTGCACTACCTAGTATAATTTTAGCGCGAGTACCGTAAGTGCGCACAAAGCGTTTAAGTGTTATTTCAGGTAGCCATTCATATTTCGCTTTGAGTTCTGATTTAAGAGCTTCTACAGAGCTAAAATCGCCACCAGGGAGTGAGCTGTGCTTAGTCCACGCTTCGCTCATTTGTGGGTAAAATTCTTCAAGCTTATTAACTGCAGCTTCGGCGAGTTTACGATAAGTAGTAATTTTCCCACCAAACACACTCAATAGTGGTGTTTGCTTGGCGTCACTCGAAAGCTCTAATTTATAATCGCGAGTAACGGCTTGTGCATTAACTGATTCGTCATCAAGTAATGGGCGCACACCCGAGAAGGTATGTACTATATCTTCGCGTTTAATATGGTTTTTAAAGTAACTGTTAGTAATATCAATTAAGTAATCGATTTCTTCATCACTAATTTTAACGTCTTGCGCTTCACCTGTGTGTTCTACATCGGTTGTGCCAACAAGTGAGAAGTCATCTTCAAACGGAATAACAAATACAATACGCTGATCTTTATTTTGTAAAATGTAAGCTTGCTTCTCATCGTGAATGCGCGGCACCACAATGTGGCTGCCTTTCACAAGGCGAATATTTTGTGGCGACTTTTCTGCTAGCGCTTCATCAAATAATTTAGCAACCCAAGGGCCCGCAGCGTTAACAATACCTTTAGCAGAAATGCTGTATTTAGCTTTACTTTTTTGCTGCTCAAGCGTTACCTGCCACTTACCTTGCTCGCGTTTGGCATTTACACACTTAGTTTGCGTGGTAATAACGGCGCCTTTTTGCTGTGCTGCTAGGGCGTTTAAAACGACTAAGCGAGAGTCATCAACCCAGCCATCTGAGTATTCAAAACCTTTGGTAATAGAAGGTTCTAGTACGCTATTTTCGCCAAACTTGATGCTTCGAGAACCCGCTAGTGTTTCGCGCTTTGCTAGGTTGTCATACATAAACAAACCAATGCGAATCATCCATGCAGGGCGTAAATGCTTTTGATGCGGCAATCTAAAAGTAAGTGGCCACATAATATGAGGTGCATTTTTAAGTAGCACTTCACGCTCGGCTAAGGCTTCTTTTACTAATCTAAATTCGTAGTGCTCAAGGTAGCGCAGACCACCGTGGATCAGCTTAGAACTGTTTGAAGATGTTGCACAAGCAAGGTCTGATTGTTCGCACAAGAGTACTTTTAATCCTCTGCCTGCTGCATCAGCTGCTATTCCAGTGCCGTTTACACCGCCACCGATGACTAGTAAGTCATATTCGTTATCTGCTAATTCCACCGAGCTAACCTTTTTATTTGTAATATAAATAAGATATAAGCATCATAAAGCTGCTGTTTTCATTTGACAATAGAAAACCCAGTTTTTTATTTGTTAATTTTGACGCTGATCCATTTTCAATTTAAAGCAGTAAAGCATCCCTTTTAAATCTAGCTATTGGCTAAGTTAAAAAGGCGAAGTGGCTAAAGTATTTGCTTAGCCACTTAGTACTTACTCCGGACAGTTTTTATTCGTTAAACATACTTGAGCAACGCAGTGCTGCCATTTTGCATATAAATCGTTACGTTCGTCGGCGCTCATAGTTGGCTCAAAACGACGGTCGCATGTCCACATTTTAGATAACTGCTCGGTTGACTCGTACACACCTGTTTGTAAGCCAGCTAAATATGCTACGCCTAAAGAGGTCGTTTCGGTCACAGTTGGGCGCTCAACTGTTGCGCCTAAAATATTTGATAAGAAGGTCATAACCCAGTTATTTTTTACCATACCGCCATCTACACGAAGCACACTTGGGCGAAGACCATCACGCTCCATCGCTTTTTGTAAATCTTTGGTCTGGTAACCAACTGATTGCAGAGCAGCCGCAACAATAGTGCTAATACCTGAATCGCGTGTTAGACCTAAAATAGCGCCACGTGCATTAGGATCCCAATAAGGAGCACCTAAACCCGTAAACGAAGGCACTAAAAATACACCATGATCGAGCGGTACATCTTTAACCATCGATTCACTTTCGCCAGCATGGCTAAGTAGTTTTAAGCCTTCAACAATCCACTGCATCGTTGCGCCAGCCATAAATATGCTGCCTTCAATGGCGTAAGTTGGTTTGCCGTTTAATCTATAGGCAACAGTGGTCAGTAGGCGATTTTCTGAGGTCAGTGCTTTTTCGCCAGTATTAAGCATTAAAAAACAGCCTGTACCGTAAGTACTTTTTGCCATGCCTTGTTCAAAACATGCGTGACCAACAAGCGCAGCTTGCTGATCGCCTGCAATACCACAAACACGAATTGGCGCACCAAAAATGTCAGCACTGGTTGAGCCAAACTCGTCAGCTGAATCCATTACTTCTGGAAGCATAGATTCTGGAATATCGAATAACTCTAAAAGCTCTTGATCCCATTGCTGGGTATGTATATTAAATAACATGGTGCGCGATGCATTGGTTGCATCGGTGCGGTGCTCTTTGCCGCCTGTTAGCTGCCAAAGCAGGTAGGTGTCAACCGTACCAAAAGCGAGCTCACCTGCAAGAGCTTGTTCGCGTGCGCCTTCAACGTTATCTAAAATCCAACGAATTTTAGTGGCCGAAAAATAAGGGTCGAGCAATAAGCCTGTTTTTTCGCTTATCGTTTGGCAAAGCTCATCAGTTGTTAGGCTTTCGCAATAGTCACTTGTGCGACGGTCTTGCCAAACAATTGCGTTATAAATTGTTTTGCCTGTTTTTTTGTTCCACACTAACGTGGTTTCGCGTTGGTTGGTGATACCAATGGCAATAATTTCTTCAGGCTTTACATCGTTTTTAGTTAAGACTTCGCGGCTAGTACTAAGCACTGTTTGCCAAATATCGTTAGGGTCGTGTTCTACCCAACCATTTTGTGGAAAATGCTGCGAAAATTCTTGTTGTGCTGTACCAAAAACGTCTGCATCTTTTGTAAACAAGATGGCCCGAGAGCTTGTGGTTCCTTGATCAATTGAGAGTATGTATTTGGACATGATATTTGTGTTATTTATCTTATCTTATATATGACTAGATTGCCTTTAACCGAAGTTAATGGCAATGGTTTTTTCTTAAAATAGCAGATTAAAAAATAAACACGCTAATATTTGTTGGTAACTCTTTTATATAAAAGGCGTTTTATTTTTGCATTATTTTAAGGGCGTACGCGGCTATTGATTAAAAACAGCCGCTTAAAGCTTATTATTACTTGGTGTGAGGTTTAGCTTGTTGCCAATCCATACCGGTAGAAAAGCGATTATCAAACCCGCGCCACTGTGGCAGCGGTTTACCGTCAACAACAGCTTGGTCGCCGTTTTGTGGTAAATCTAAGTATTTACACTCGCTGGCTATGCCTTTTACGTGGCAATCCATCATGGCAAGTACAAAGTGTTTGTTGATTTCGTTTAGTGTGCGCATAGACCACGAAGGCTCGTAGTAATGGCCTATATCTAGCTCACTGCTGCTTTGTGCAATAGCAGGGGCTGGGTGTGGTGCAATATTATGGCGTGCATTTTTGTAAGTAAGCATGTACTTATCTTTGCTGCCTGTTTGTTCATAAAGGTTTTTAATGCCTTCATAGCCTGAAATGTCATCTAGGTTACCGGCTATATAAAGCGAAGGTACTTTAATGTTTTCCATTGCTTTGGCATCAAATATAGCGTGCTGTCCGCCCCATGGGGCAAAGGCCACCATCGCTTTTATACGTGGGTCTACTTTTGGGTTTTGGTATTGCCCACCAGCGCAGCTGTTTAGTAATTGCTGTACTTTTTCAATTTGAGCAGGGTCTTTCATACCCGTAAACATAGCCGTAGTTTGCTCATTAAAAGCGTAACAGCCACCTATCGTATTTACAGCGCCATAGCCACCCATTGAGTAACCAATTACGCCTGCGCTTTTGTTATCTACTTGTTTGCTTGCAAAGTTGTTTTGCTCATTAAAGTAATTAATAACAAACTGCTGATCGCGTGAACGATTTATTAGCGTACTAAAAAAGCCAGAGAATGGTGCGTTTTTAAAATCAACATCGGCATTGGTCGAATCGGTATGATCAAGTGCAACAACAATGTAACCGTGCGATGCTAAATGCTCGCCAAGGTAGTACATAATTGTACGGTAACCGGTATAACCGTGCGAAAGCACAATGACAGGGTAGTGCTCTTTATTATTAATGGCGACATCACGCATTGCATCGGCTTGCAAAGTAAACTCTTTACCTGAGCGAGTTTCATCTGTGTAGCTGGTAAGTGGCGCTTTTGCTGTATTTGCAGCCGGATACCACACCTCTACTTTTAAAGGACGATCTTTTTGACCTTGTGTAGCGGGGTCAAATTGCGCAGGGTTAACTAAATCAAGTGTTTGCACACCTACATTGTAGCTACCTTTAGCTGCAAGCTCTGGGAGTACTTCGCTAGTGATTGGCGGATATAGCTGCTCTGGTTTATTAGATTCAGCAACAGCTACACTGACAGATAAACTGCACGTAGCAAGTAATATGGCTTTTGAAAGCGCCTTGAGTGTGTGTGTCATTGTGTGTCCTTGTTGTATTTTTATTTTTTAATTAGTCAGTTCAGCCGACTCGACGGCATTGCTATATTGCAGTTGCCATTGTGCTCGCAAGGTATCCATTATATTCATAACTCGTAAGCTAGTACTTAGTGGCAACACGCTGCTTTGGGTTTGTTTTTGTAATATACACTGCGTGACATGTGCAATTTCAAACTTAAAGTTTTCATCGTCGCTAAAGTTGTATTCAAAGTATTTAGGGTCTTGGCCACTTATATGTAGCTCTATAGATTGCGCGCCTACAAATTGAGGTATTCGAATATAGCCAAGCTCACCGTTTATACATGCTTCTGTTGGGCCATTTTGCTGCAGTGCGCTGGCAAGAGATGCAAATTGCCCGTTACCGTAATCAATTAAAGCAGTGCTTCGCTCATCAATACCGGTTGTGCTTTTATGTACAAAAGATTTGATGTGTTCAGGGGCTTTATTAAATACCACATCAGCAATCGAAATAGGGTAAATACCTAAATCGAGCAGGGCGCCACCCGCTGTTACAGGGTTCATTAATCGGTGAGTGTCTGCAAAGCTGCCAGGTAAACTAAAGTTGGCATTAACACTGTGCACATTACCAATAACATCTTCTCTTAGGAGTTGTTGTAATTTTACTATGGCTGGTAAAAACCGCATCCAAACGCCTTCCATTAAAAAGCAGTTTTGTTGCTTGGCAAGCTTAGTGAGGTTTTGCAACTGCTTAGCATTAACGGTAATTGGTTTTTCGCTTAGCACGTGCTTATTGTGTTTTAAGCATTGGGCGATAGTTTTAAAGTGTTGATCGTGCGTATTAGCAATATATATGGCATCTATATTTGGGCACTGCATAAGAGCTTGATAGCTCTCATAGCCTTGAATATTGTACGGTGTGGCAAATTCTTTAGCGCGCTGCATACTCGTTGATGCCGCGCCAATAAGCTGTGCATCACTACAATGCGCAATGCTTTTAGCAAAGGTGTGAGCTATATTGCCACACCCAATAATTCCCCAATTAACCTTTGCCATGCTTATTCCTTAGTTTTATTTAAAAAGACGTAATTTGTAATCCTGAGCCCGCTGAACATACATAAATATCAGCATTTAAGTTAAAGCGTTCAAAGTAGTGCTGCTCAACCGCTGCTTTAATAAGAGGTACTTCCGCATCACGACATAAACATACAATAGCACCACCAAAACCACCACCCGTCATACGTACTGCACCGCGATCGCCCATGGCTTCTTTACAAATCTCTACTAGGCCATCGGTTGCAGGTACGGTTACTTCAAAGTCGTGTTTAAGTGATTGATGCGATGCTGCCATTAGGGTGCGAAGTGCATCCATATCGTTATTCTGTAGTGCAGTTGTTGCTGCAATTACGCGGTCGTTTTCGCTAATTACGTGGTGTGCACGTTTATATTCGTTTTCGCTTAATGTCGCTTTTACTGCTTGCAGGCCAGCCATGGTTGCTTGGCGAAGTGTTTCTACACCCATTTTTACAGCTGCTTGTTCGCAGTCAATACGGCGCTGGTTGTATTCGCTATCAACTAATTTACGCGGGTAGTTAGAGTTAACAATAACAATATTTAAATCATCAGGAACTTTAACTGATTTAGTTGCTAGGTTTTCACAATCAATTAGTAGCGCATGACCGTTTTCGCCTTTAGCTGAAATAAGCTGATCCATAATGCCGCATTGGCAATGCATAAAGTCGTTTTCGGCTTCTTGGCCAAATAGCGCAATTTGCTCTGGCGGTAAACCAAGCTGTGCAATATGGTTAAACATACCGCCAACTGCAACTTCTAGTGCGGCCGATGACGACAAGCCACTACCTTGCGGTAAGTTGCTGTCAATTAGTAGGTCGGCGCCACGTAGTGTGTAGCCCGCTCTTTTAAGAACATAGGTAACAGCACGAATGTAGTTACCCCATTGCGATTGGCCTTCAGTGATTTCTTCATCAACACTAAAGCTGTCTTTTTCGCCTGGGTAATTTAAAGAATGCACAGTAATAATATTGTCGTCGCGCTCTTTAAACATTACTTGGGTACGAAACTCTAACGAACACGGTAAAACAAAACCGTCGTTGTAGTCGGTAAATTCGCCAATGAGGTTTACACGGCCCGGTGCTGCTGCAATACCTTGAGCAGGCGCGCCATACAGTGACAAAAATTGTTGTTGGAATTCGTTAAGCTTCATCTGTGTGTCCTGCTGTATCTTTATAGTGTGTTGTACTGGCTGCTTTTAAAATAGAAGCAGCGGTTTCTGCGCTTAAATCGCGTTGGCTTTCGCCTAGCATTTCGTAGCCTACCATGTGTTTTTTAACAGTAGCAGAGCGAAGTAGCGGCGGATAAAAATGGGCATGCAAACGCCAATGTTGCTCATCAGAGCCTCTATTAGCCGGTGCATTGTGCCAACCCATTGAGTAGGGAAAGCTGCAATTAAATACGTTGTCGTACTTAGTGGTTAATACTTTAAGTGCCTGAGCCAAAGAGTCGGTTTGCGCATCGTTTAGCTGGCTAAAGTTTTGAATGTTATCTTTAGTTACTAGCATTGTTTCAAACGGCCACGCTGCCCAAAATGGCACAACAACAAGCCAATGTTCGTTTTCAAATACAACACGTGTTTGATCTGCTTGCTCTTTTTGCGCGTAATCGGCAAGCATGGCTGTGCCATGCTTTTTATAATAGCTAAGCTGCTGGTTATCTTCTGCTTCTATTTCGGTTGATAAATGCGAGTGAGCCCATACTTGGCCGTGAGGATGAGGTTGCGAACAACCCATTATCTCGCCTTTATTTTCAAAAACTTGTACGCATTCGTACTGCTGTGCAAGCTCTGTGTAATTTTGTTTCCAGGTTTTTACTACTTCGTGCAATGCGTTTTGGCTAAGCTCTGGTAGTGTTTTATTATGCTCTGGCGAAAAACAAATTACGCGGCATTCGCCACTGGCTTCGTCGGCAATAAATAAATCGCTGTCTGATTCTAAGCTTTGTAATTGCTCGCTGGCATTAGGTGTGAGTGCACCAAAGTCATTTCTAAATACGTGTGTGTATTTATAATCTGGGTTACTGTCGCCATTTGCACGGGTATTACTTGGGCAAAGTGGGCAGCTTTCATCGTGTTTTGGTAATACGTTTTCGTTAACGGCTTCTGTTGCGCCTAACCATGGGCGGTTATTACGATGTGGTGAAACTAATACCCAACGACCCGTTAGCGGGTTTTTACGTCTGTGAGTACTTTCTAATAAAGCCATGTTAACTCTCCAACCCACTTGGGTAATTAGTTTGCCAGCGCCATGTATCGTTGGTCATGTCGCTAAGTGTTAGTTCTGCGTGCCAGTTAAGTGTGTTTTGCGCTTTTGTAGCATCGGCGTAATTACAGGCAATATCGCCTGCTCGGCGCGGTGCACTTTTATAAGGAATATCTTTATTGGCTGATGCGCTAAATGCTTTGATCATATCGAGCACTGAATAGCCTTGCCCGGTGCCTAGGTTATAAGCATGAAAGGCGGTATCTGTTTTATGCTGCATAAAAGCGGCAACGTGGCCTTTAGCTAAATCTAAAACGTGAATATAGTCGCGTACGCCTGTGCCATCTTCGGTGTCATAGTCGTCACCAAAAATATTAACCACGTCGCGTTTACCTACCGCTGTTTGAGCAATAAATGGCATTAAGTTGTTAGGAATGCCATTAGGGCTCTCACCTAATAAACCACTTGGGTGTGCACCTACTGGGTTAAAGTAACGAAGCGCAATGCCCATAAATTTACTGTTGGCATTACATACGTCTTGCATGGCTTGTTCAACCATGACTTTAGTCCAACCATAAGGGTTAGTTGCGCGTATAGGGTGCTTTTCGTCAATAGGGAGGTAGTCGGGTTCGCCGTACACAGTAGCTGATGAGCTAAATATAATGTGGTTAACGTCTGCCTCTTGCATGCTCTGTAACATACTTAATGTGCCCGACACATTATTTTGATAATAACGAAGTGGCTGCTCAGTTGATTCGCCAACAGCTTTTAAAGCTGCAAAATGAAAAACAGCTTCGGCTTTAGTATGTTTTAGAGCGAGCTTAAACTGTTGCTCGTCTTGTATGTCGCCCAAAATAAACTCAAACCGAGTACCCGTAATCTTTTCGAGTTGGTCAAGCACCCGCGCACTTGCATTAGACAAGTTATCATAAATAACAGGTGTAATACCTGCTTCATGCAATGCAATACATGTGTGGCTACCTATGTAACCCATGCCGCCAGTAACTAAAACTTTCATGTTATTTCTCGAAAAGGGTATTTATATGATAAATACTACTATTAAGGTGATTTAAAAACAATAGTTATGATTGTTGAGTAATTCAAATAAAAGCATAAAAAACATTCAGCTTAAACACTCATCTGCCTTTTAAAGGAATGCTTTTATATTAACTAACATAGGCTTAGCTTTATCAATTAATTCTATAAACTGATTCAACTATTGGCCTAATTATCAGCAGTAAGTCGGGGTGCTAATATAGCGAAAATAAAGTAAGGAGAGATCAACATGAACAAAACAATTTTACTTACCGGTGCTACCGATGGCATTGGGCTAGAAACTGCAAAGATGTTATTAGCCCAAGGCCACACCGTATTATTGCATGGCCGCAATCAAGATAAATTAAATAACGTACAAAGTGCCTTAAATGAGCAATACCCGCAGGCAAGCACTGTAACTTACGTCGCTGATTTAAGTGATATGGCGCAAGTACAAACATTAGCGCAAAGCGTTCTGAGCGATTTACAACAAGCAGATAAAGTACTTGATGTACTTATTAACAATGCAGGTGTATACAAACTTGCTGATATAACGACAAAAGAAGGGCTCGATGCACGTTTTGCGGTAAATACTATTGCCCCTTATTTGCTTACTAAATTGCTATTGCCTGTTATGAATGTGCAATCGCGCGTTGTAAACGTATCATCTGCTGCGCAATCAAGCGTTAACTTTGAGTCCTTAGTAGGTAATAAGCCACTTTCAGATAGCGCAGCCTATGCACAAAGTAAGTTGGCTATTACTATGTGGTCACGTCATTTAGGGCTTGCGCTTAAAGGCGCGGGGCCACTAGTTATATCGGTAAACCCTAAATCGTTACTAGGTAGTAAAATGGTAAAAGATGCTTATGGGCTTGATGGCGGTGACCTAAAATTAGGGGCTGATATTTTTTGTCGTGCAGCTTTAAGCGATGAATTTAAAGACTCAACAGGCCTTTACTTTGATAATGACGCAGAGCGCTTTGCACCTCCACACCCAGATGCACTTAATAACGCTAAAAACCAGCAGCTTGTTGATACCTTAGATTCTGTATTAGCGCAGCTTAAGTTAGGTAATGCAGCAGCTTATTACCTCAGCTAAAAATGAAGAAGGTACGGTTATGTATGAGTGGACGATTAGCGAGAATAACCGCAGCGTACATATTTATGAGCGTTACCAAAATGAAGCCGCAGCAAAGTTACATCTGCAAGGGTGGGGCGAAAGTGGCCCGTTATTTTTAAGTATGGTTGATATGCAGCGAGTGACTGTTTACAGCCAGCTTAGTGAAGAATTTGCCAAAGCCTTTGCAGGTCCAAGCACTGTATTTATGAAGCCAATAGGTGGGTTTGTAAATTAGAAAGTAGTAAACGTTTTACCCTTTGTTGATCTAAAGAGCTCACCTCATCAGTGAGCTCTTTTTTCATTTATACAATGCTATTCTTGTTGTAAACGTTCGTAGAGCCAATCTTTTAACTCAGAACGGTCATGCTTTAGCTGATGCATTTGTTCATCGCTTATGGGCGCATCTTTGAGTTCTAACACTCTTATTTCTTTATCTAGTTTGTCGTACTTATCTGCTTTTTTTGCAAATTCAGTATCGCTTTCATTTAATTCGGCAATGGTCTTTAAGTACTCTGGAAAGTCATTTGTTAATGAGTGGTCTTCGCCTAACATATTCGCTCCTTAATAGGATATAAATGAGTTGTTTAAGTGAATTACTGCCTTCATATAATACACTGGGGTTCAAACAATCATAAATCAACCATTGCCAACTTAATTTGATATAACTCAAACAACCGCTTTTACTTTTTAGCAGTTGTTGTTTTTTCCCAATAAGGGGTTTCACCAAAGTACTCAATAAAGTGATCGATAAACGCACGTACTTTAGGCGCTAAAAGTCGGTTGCTTGGGTAAACTGCCCAAATATCGACATCAGCTACTAGGGGGAAGTCTTTTAACACTTCAACTAGGCTGCCATCTTCTAAATATTTATAGCTACACCAATTTGAACTAATAGTAATACCTAACCCTTGTACACATGCATCACGAACGGCTTCACCATTATCAAAACGTAGTGCGCCTCTGGTTTTAATATTAAGAGTGTCCCTACCTGATTTAAAACCCCAGCTCTCTATACTAGCTAAGTTAATAGTTTGATGATTAACTAAATCTTGCGGTGTTTTAGGCAAGCCGTTTTTAGCTATATACTCGGGCGATGCGCACAAAATGCGGTTGTCTGTTGCTAGTTTTCGAGCAATTAGGTTTGAATCTTTAAGTGCCGCATCACGAATTGCAATATCAAAACCGCCTTCTACTAAATCAACAATAGTATCGCTAAAGCGACAATCTATAGTCAGCCCTGGGTATTTTTGCATAAAGCTTTTTAAGGCAGGGACTATATGCATGCGCCCAAAAGAAGCAGGCGCAGTGATACGTAATGTACCTTGGGGCACTAAACTTCCTGCACCAACCGATGCGCGGGCCGTTTCTAATGTTGCTAGCACCTCTTGTGCATGAGGTAAAAATGCCTCACCTTCTTCGGTCAGCGATACTTTGCGCGTAGTACGATGAATAAGCCGTACTCCTAAGTTTTCCTCAAGCTTACTAATATAGGCACTCGCTACTGCTGGTGATAAGTCAAGCTCTCTTCCTGCAAGGCTTATATTATACGTATTAGCAATGCGTACAAACAAAGCAAGATGGTCGTTATTCATACTCTATTCTCAATATTATGTTGAAACAGATTGTGTATTTAGCCTTATTATCATTTATTAAAAGCAAAGCTACAATGAAACTTCATTACACATTAACTATAAACAGCTAATAGAGGCAACACTCATGAAAGCAATGACAATTAATAATTTTGGTGGCACTGAAGAGTTTGTAGCAGCGGAGGTTGCAAAACCACAAGTAACTGCAGGTAACGTATTGGTTCGCATTGCTGCAACGAGCGTTAATACAATTGATATGATGATTCGTCAAATGGGTGCCGATTTACCATTTGCTCCAAAGTTACCAGGCATTTTAGGTATGGACTTTGCGGGCACTATTGAAGCTGTGGGAGACGGTGTAACAGAGTTTACTGTTGGTGACGAAATTTACGGTTGTGCTGGTGGCCTAGGCGATTTACCAGGTGCACTTGCTGAGTTTATGCTTGCTGATAAGCGCTTAATTGCTCACAAACCTAAAAATCTAACCATGAAAGAAGCAGCCGCTATTCCACTTGTAGGTATTACTGCACTTGAAGGCTTAACACGTGCAAATGTAAAAGCAGGTCAAAAAGTGTTAGTGCACGGTGGCGCAGGTGGTGTAGGCCATTTAGCTGTACAACTAGCTAAACACTTTGGCGCTGATGTTTACTCAACTGGCGGTAACGCAGAGCAACTAGCACTAATAGAAAGCTTTGGCGCTACAGGCATTAACTTTAAAGACGAAACCGTAGAGCAATACGTTGAAAAACACACCAGTAATATTGGCTTTGACATGGTATTTGACACTGTAGGTGGTGGTAACCTTACTAACTCGTTTGCAGCAGCAAAGCTAAATGCACAGGTATCTACAACGCTTTCTTTATTAGAAGTAGACTTAAGTCCAGTACACTTTAAAGGGTTATCGTTAAACGTAATCTTTATGCTTATCCCGATGATCCACGACTTTAATCGTCAAGATCATGGCGACAAACTAGCAAAGCTTGCACAAATTGTAGAAGCAGGCGGTATGCGCCCAGTACTTGATGAGCAAGATTTTACACTTGCCGGCACAGCTAAAGCACACGACCGTTTAGCTAGCGGTCAAGCAATGGGCAAAGTTGTTATAAACGTACAATAATGTATTAAGGTCGGCTTTTTAGCCGGCTTCTTTATAATCCTCATATTCCTTCAAAATATAGCCCTAACGTAAGAAAAACAAACCTCATTTATATTGACTAATTAATAGTGGTAGAATGCAGCGCTTAGTACCACTTGTGTGAAGTAGTGGTCAATAATTTATAAGGTCTGTTGTGTAATGCTGTTAATGATCGATAACTACGATTCGTTTACTTACAACTTAGTGCAATATTTTCAGCGTTTAGATCAAGACGTTTTAGTGAAACGTAATGACGAGCTAAGCATTGCACAAATAAAACAGTTAAACCCGCAGCACATCGTGTTATCGCCTGGGCCATGCACGCCTAACGAAGCGGGTATTTCGTTAAATATTGTTGAGCAACTAAAAGGGCAATATCCTATTTTAGGGATTTGCTTGGGGCATCAAACTATCGCGCAAGCTTTAGGAGGAGATGTAATACGTGCTAAAAAAGTAATGCACGGTAAAACATCACCCATAGTTCACACTAATAAAGGGGTGTTTAAAGGCTTAGCTAACCCGTTAACAGTATGTCGTTATCATTCTTTAGTGGTTAAAGAGCAAACTCTACCTAAAGAACTTGAAGTAACCGCATGGACTCAGACTGAGCAAGGCGAGTTTGACGAAATTATGGGGTTACTTCATAAAGAACTAGCAATTGAAGGTGTGCAGTTTCACCCCGAAGCTATTCTAACTGATCAAGGCTTAGAACTGCTTGATAACTTTTTAACTCGCTTCTAATGTTATAATACACAGAGCATTTAATACTTTATTAATGGATGTCATGACTGAACTTGAAGCGCAACAGCGTACTGCCAAAATATTAAGCCAACGGGCTCATGACTTATTGCTTGGGCACAGCTTTGCGCATCAGCAAATTGGTTTCATTCATACATTAGATATAGATTACGGCGAACCGATGAAGCAACGTACTTTGCTTCAGGTTGAAGTGGCCGCACAGAATAAACGCCAGCAAAGCAGTACTGCACATCATAAGTATCGCGCTCAAGCGAGTGAGCAACTACACAAAACAATTGAAACAGCTATATATAAGCAGCTCGAAGATATAGATGGCGTAATTCATAGCACCATAGGCATTGAAGATGGCATTGCCAATATACTCGATATATTAGCTGTAAAGTCGGCATCGGTAGGGCGTTTAGAGCCATTGGTTAATGATTTAAGCTGGTTGGGTAGGGAGTTAGTAACGCTCGTTAATTTACCTTACTATCGTAATCAACGTAGTAAAAACACGTCTGTAAAAGTAGATAAGCCATCGCTCGCCCTTCGTTATATTGGCCTTGATAACTTACAGCTAGTTATACCTACATTTGCTGCCCGTCATTGGATGCCACATAGCACCGAGCCATTTTCATTATTAAAACGCCGGCTACGCGACAGCGCGATGGCAAACGCGATTGCAGCGCAAAAAATTGCACAAATTAATAATGTGAACGACGTTCATGCATTTACCCTTGGTATGCTTTTAGATGTAGGGCGAATTGCATTGGTGCGTTTGTACTTAAAAACGTTTGAGAAAGTATGGCAACGTAAAGTGCAGTTAGCCCGAAATGAAAACCAAAAAGATTTGCACACCGCATTATTAGAGCTACAGCCAGACCCGCTCTTTTTAACCACTCTACTTAGCAATAAGTCGATAGAAGTAAGCGCCAAAGTAATAGACAAAATGGCTTTTAAATATTTACCGTTTAAAGGTGTAATGCAGCAGCTAGTAAATGGGGTAGATAAGGGCGATACATTACTGCCGTTAACACAAGTAATGCTAAAGGCACGTTGCTACTCTCAATATCTTAATTTAAAAGAGCATCAACTTATTGAGCCTGACGAAACTCTAAGCTGGTTTTCGTACTTTAAGTTCACTAAAACGGAACTAAAAACCCTCCAATCGAGTAATTTTACCAATTTAGCTATTCAAATTGACTAAAAATCTGAATTTTTTGTTAATTTTTTTGCGACTAACCATTCATTCTCACTCTATTGTTATATTGCATATTTGCCGATTAAAGCGTCCGCGCCTCGGTGCTCATGCGGTTAGTTGCCTAAAAATAAGCATAAATAGTTATGCAAATAGTTATTCACTATCTATGAAATAATATCTTTAGCCCTTTATTTTCAAGGGATACATGAAAGTTTTTAACGAGACAGATATAAGTAATTCTGAAATAATGTGCGTCTGAAAATTGAACCACAAAGCAATTTTGCGCAATTATCAGGTTACTGATCTTGCCTATAAAGTTGGTTACAAATATTAACCAAACACCTATTTTGATGTTTTGTGTTGCTCACAATTAAGAGGAAATAAAATGACAGTCAATCGCGAATTATTTGATCACGTAATGGTTCCTAACTACGCACCTTCAAGCGTAATTCCTGTTCGAGGCGAAGGTTCTCGCGTATGGGATCAACAAGGTCGAGAGTTTATCGACTTTGCTGGTGGTATTGCAGTTAACTGTCTTGGCCATTGCCACCCTGCATTAGTAGGCGCATTAAAAGAGCAAGGCGAAAAAATCTGGCATCTATCAAATGTAATGACCAATGAGCCGGCACTTCGCCTAGCTAAAAAAATGGTTGATGCTACATTTGCTGAAAAAGTTTACTTTGCCAACTCAGGCGCAGAAGCAAACGAAGCAGCGCTTAAATTAGCGCGTCGTTTTGCACTTGATAAGTTTGGCGCAGAAAAATCACAAATCATCGCGTTCAACAAAGGTTTCCACGGTCGTACATTCTTTACCGTAACTGTTGGTGGCCAAGCTGCATATTCAGATGGTTTTGGTCCTAAGCCTGGCGACATTGTACATTGTGATTACAACGACCTAGCTGCTTTTGAAGCGCTTATCAGCGACAAAACATGTGCCGTAATGATGGAACCTCTTCAAGGTGAAGGCGGTATTGTTTCACCAACTGACGAGTTTGCTCAAGGCGTTCGCGATTTATGTACTAAACATAACGCACTGCTTATTTTTGATGAAGTTCAAACTGGTGTTGGCCGTACTGGCGATTTATACGCATACCAAGGCTTAAACATAGTACCTGATATTTTAACTTCAGCTAAAGCACTTGGCGGCGGTTTCCCTATTGGCGCTATGATCACAACAACTGAAATTGCACAGCATCTTAAAGTAGGTACTCATGGTTCTACTTATGGCGGCAACCCGCTTGCGTGTGCTGTTGCAGAAGCTGCATTTGATACAGTAAATACCCCAGAAGTACTTGCTGGCGTAAAAGCTAAAGCAGCATTATTTAATGAACTACTGACTGCGGTTAACGAAAAATACAACGTATTTAGCGAAATCCGTGGCCAAGGTTTATTAATTGGTGCAGTAGTGAACGAGCAATATAAAGGTCGTGCAAAAGAGTTTTTAGTGGCGGGTACTGAGCAAGGCCTTATGTCATTAGTTGCTGGTGCAGACGTAATACGTTTCACTCCATCTTTAGTAATTCCTGAAGCGGACATTCGCGAAGGTATGGCACGCTTTGAAAAAGCAGTAGCAAGCGTAGTAAACGCATAAGCGACTTAAGCCAACCAATTAAGGGCAAGCACTGCTTGCCCTGCAATTCCTATTTACCGTTATTTATAAGGGAGCAAGCGGACTCATGATGATCCTTCGCCCAATCCAGCAAAATGATTATTCAGCATTACTGAAAATTGCCCACGAATCAGGGCATGGTTTTACGTCTTTGCCATTAAACGAAGAACTATTGCAAAAAAAGATCGACCATTCAGTAAGCTCTTTTGCTAAACAAACGTCACAACCTGGTGACGAAGGCTACCTGTTTGTTCTTGAAGATAGCGAAACCGGTGAAGTTGTAGGAACGTCTGCAATTGAAGCGGCTGTAGGGCTTGATGATGCATTTTATCATTATCACTTAAGTAAAGTGATTCACTCTTCGCGCACATTAGACGTATACAAAGCGGTTGATATTCTAACGCTATGTAACGACTACACAGGTGCTACAGAGCTTTGCACATTGTTTTTAAAAGATGGTTATCGTAAAAACTGTAACGGTAAACTACTTTCAAAAGCGCGCTTTATGTTTATAAAACAGCATCAAGAGCGTTTTGCACAAACAGTGATTGCAGAAATGCGCGGTGTGTCTGACCAAAACGGCAGTAGCCCTTTTTGGCAGTGGCTAGAAGAGCATTTTTTCTCAATGGATTTTCCAACAGCCGATTACCTAACAGGTATTGGCCAAAAGGTTTTCATTGCTGAACTAATGCCTAAATATCCAATTTACGTAAATTTGCTAAGTAAAGATGCGCAAGCTGTAATAGGTAAGGTACACGACAACACACGCCCAGCAATTGAATTATTAAAAAGCGAAGGCTTTACGTTTAATGGCTACGTAGATATTTTTGACGCGGGCCCAACTGTTGAAGCCAAAGTAGATAACATTGCGACTATTCGAAATGCGCATAACTTTAAAGTTGAAATAGGCCAAATGACTGGCGACACCATGGTGTTACTAGCTAACGAAAAGCTGAATGACTTTAGAGCGACTGTTGCGCCAATGTCGTTTGACGATCGAGCTAAAAGCCTTATTTTATCGCAAGAAATAGCAGATGCACTGCATTTGCAAGCTGGCGATATTGTTAGCGCAACCCCAGTTTAATTTAGGAGAAAGTATATGACTCATCCTGCACAATTTATAAATGGTCAATGGTCACAAGGCCAAGGCACAGAATTTAATTCAGTAAACCCTGCAAATAACGACGTTATTTGGCAGGCTTCATCGGCAACTGCGGCGCAAGTAGACACCGCAGTAAATGCAGCGCGCGAAGCGTTTTATGCATGGGCTGATAAAAGCTTTACTGAGCGTTTAGAAATAATTAAAGCATTCGCAGCGCAATTAAAAGAAAACAGCGAAGAGCTCGCTATTACTATCGCACAAGAAACAGGTAAGCCACTGTGGGAAACTCGCACAGAAGCGGGTGCTATGGTTGGTAAAATTGCCATTTCTGAAAAAGCATTTTTAGAGCGCACTGGCGACGTAGAAAACGCAATGCCACTTGGCCGTGCGATGATTCGCCATAAGCCACATGGTGTTGTAGCCGTATTTGGTCCGTATAACTTTCCGGGTCACTTACCTAATGGGCATATTGTTCCAGCGCTTTTAGCGGGTAACACAGTTGTGTTTAAACCGTCTGAACTTACTCCTAAAGTTGCTGAGCTTACGCTTAAGCTGTGGGAAAAAGCAGGTTTACCAGCAGGTGTAATTAACCTTGTACAAGGTGAAGTAGAAACGGGTAAAGCCCTTGCTGCTCACAAAGGTATTGATGGCTTGTTCTTTACGGGTTCTTCGCGCACTGGTCATATTTTACATGAACAGTTTGCAGGCCAACCTGGTAAAATTTTAGCATTAGAAATGGGTGGTAATAACCCACTTATTATTACTGACGTTGAAGACACTAAAGCTGTTGTACACGACATTATTCAATCAGCGTTTATTTCAAGTGGCCAGCGTTGTACGTGTGCACGTAAACTGTTTTTACCAACAGGTAGTAAAGGCGATGTGATTTTAGAGCGCCTTATCACTGCAACTAAAGCGATTAAAGTAGGTAACTATGACGATGCAGACCAGCCATTTATGGGTTCTATGATCTCATCAGCTGCAGCAGCAGGCATGGTTAAAGCGCAAAACGAGCTTGTTGAGCTTGGCGCTCAAGTATTAGTAGAACTTGAGCACACAGCCAATACCGGCTTTGTAACACCAGGTATTATTGAGTGTACAAATATTAGTGACTTCCCAGATGAAGAGCATTTTGGACCACTTTTAAAAGTATTCCGCTTTGACGACTTTGACCAAGCCATTGATAAAGCAAACGATACAACCTTTGGTTTATCGGCTGGTTTATTAAGTGATAGTGCAGCAGATTACGACCACTTCTTACGTCGTATTCGTGCAGGTATTGTTAACTGGAATCGCCCAATTACTGGCGCATCTAGCGCAGCACCGTTTGGTGGTATTGGTGCATCGGGCAACCACAGAGCAAGCGCGTATTATGCAGCTGATTACTGTGCATACCCAGTTGCTTCGGTAGAGCTTGAAAAAGTAGTGATGCCAGCAACACTTAGCCCAGGCTTAAAAATAGATTAAGTAGTAATACTACTTAATTATTATAAAAGCAGCTTCGGCTGCTTTTTTTGTATTGCTAACGCGCAAAGCTAGCAATCAACAGCGCTTTCTGCTTAAATCAAAAATAATTAATTATACAAAGGTGGTACAAAAATGGTTTTAGATAGGCAAGGGTACGATGATTTGATCATGTATCTAACTCAAAATTTAGCATTGTTTGAGAAGCCAGGCGAAATAAAACCAGGTGCCCCAACAGTAATGGAATTAATCGAAGACGTGATTGCACAAAATGTGATGCTTATTTGCGAGCAGCACACAAACCTCAACACAGAGCAGCGTAGTCAAATTGTACGTGAAGTTGATGGCATAGTTTACGATTTAGAAGAAGTCCTCAGCAGCATCACCTCACAGCCTGTCACGGTTGAACAGCATGCCTTTATAGACGAATTTGCAGGTTTAGTAAAAAACCTCTTTGATAGCGCTTTAACGCAACAATCTTAGTCATTTTATAGTCCTGCGTTGCATTTTCATTTGCAACTACGGCTAACTTGCTTACAATCAAGAAAATATTTTTTGAGATATAACAATGCAAGCAAATGTAAAATGGGTTGAAGGCGATACGTTTATTGGTCGTTCTAATTCTAACCACAATGTTGTGTTTGATGGCGGCAGCGATAGTGCAGCACCAAGCCCAATGGAAATGGTTTTAATGTCAGTTGGCTGTTGTTCATCAGTTGATGTGGTTAGTATTTTAAAAAAAGCCAAACAAGATTTTTCAGATGTACAAGTACAACTAAGTGCAGAGCGCGCCGAAACAGCCCCTCGCGTGTTTACCAAAATCAACTTACACTTTGTTGTTAAAGGCAATAATGTGTCTGAAAAGCACCTTGCACGCGCCGTTTCACTCTCTGCTGAAAAGTATTGCTCGGTTGCATTAATGCTTGATAAAACAGTAGAAATTACGCATAGCCACGAAGTTGTGCAAGAACAAGCAAAATAACGCTTTTTCCTCGAGGAAAATTCGTATAAAATCCGCGAACTTTTCATTCTGCAGGTGCAGAACCCACTAATTTATAGGTTGGTTTATTATGAACAAACCCTTCGATAAACTTAAACTTCATGGTTTTAACAATTTAACCAAAAGTTTAAGCTTTAGTATTTATGATATTTGTTACGCAAAGACCGAGCAACAACGTAAAGAATATATTGAATATATCGATGAGCAGTACAGTGCAGATAGACTAACCGACATTTTAGGTGAAGTTGTTGATATTATTGGTGCTAACATTTTAAATGTAGCGCGCCAAGATTATGAACCGCAAGGCGCAAGTGTAACTATTTTGGTTTCAGAAGAACCAGTAGAAGAGCAGCAAAATTACGATGCTGACGAAGCACCAGGCCCATTACCTGATTCAGTTGTTGCGCACCTAGATAAAAGCCACATTTGTGTACACACATACCCAGAAGCTCACCCTGATGATGGTATTTGTACTTTCCGTGCTGATATTGAAGTGTCTACTTGTGGCATTATTTCGCCACTTAAAGCGTTAAACTTCTTAATTCATAGCCTTGAATCAGACGTAGTAACAATTGACTACCGCGTTCGTGGTTTTACCCGCGACATAAACGGTGTTAAGCACTACATTGATCACGCTATTAGCTCGATTCAAAACTTCATGACAGAAGATACAAAAGAAGCGTACCAAATGATGGACGTGAACGTGTATCAAGAAAACCTGTTCCATACCAAAATGATGTTAAAAGAAACCGATCTAAACACGTATTTATTCGGCCTTTCTACGGCAGATTTATCAGAGGGCGAAGAAGATGAAATTCGCTCAAAGCTGACCCGTGAAATGCAAGAAATATTCTATGGCCGTAACCTGCCAGATACAGAGTAATAGCAACGAATTAAATTAAAAATGGCGCTCAATGAGCGCCATTTTTTTATGCTTTATTTTACAAGCAATAGCTGTGTTTGTCGGCCATTTAAATACCAGACACCGCTTTTATCAAAAATAGCATCTTCCTCTAGCATTATTCTTATTTCTTTATTCCACTGTTTTATAAACACAGCATTGTTAAGCTCAATTGAGTAAGCTGTATTTAAATGTAGCGGATAGTCACCATCTCCCGGTACACCTTGCTGAGAATCCCACATACCTAATGTAGTGCCAGCAGCGTGGCCATGATAGCCAAGAGGATGAGTATAAATAGTGGGTTTTAATCCTTGATCAATAGCGGCTTTTCGTGCTGCAGCTAAAACCTCATTACCGGTTTTACCTACCGCAAATTGATTGGTAAATATGTCTTGTAGTTTATTACCGCTTTTTAGTGCTTCAACTAAGTAACTAGGCGCACTCGTTTCGTTTTCTTTGAGCACATACGCATGCTGCTGCGTGTCGGTATTTAAGCGTAAATAAGTAATCCCAAAATCTACATGAAGCAAGTCACCGGCTTGTATAACGTTATCATCGTAGCCATTGGTAAAGCTTTCTTCATGATCGAACGACTTCGCATCGGCGCGCTGAATAGCAATACTTGGATGAAACCATGTTTGTAGTTTTAGCTCTTTTACGCGCTCTCTAAACCACCATACCAAGTCATCGCTAGTTGTTTCACCAACCGTAATTGTTTTACCCGAAAACCCCTCTGCAATAATAGAGTGGGCAATAGCAACAATGTGCTTATACATTTTAACTTCTTCAGGAATGCGTTGCTCTAACCACGCAACAGCAAGCGGCTCTGCAGAAATTATTTTATTGTGATAAGCGGCGGGCAAGTTAGCCATTAAGGTTTTGTAATCGCCTAGCACAAGGCCATCGGCATGTGCCCAGTCGGTAGAAGTATTAAGCGCAATGTTGCGAGGTTTGTATTGCTCAATAAGTGTATTGAGTGCTTCCCACTGGCTTGGTTGCGTTTGTTTATCCCACCCTTTCTTAAATACGTTACCTATTTTATAAGGCGCAATAGCGTAAGCATCAACTCCACCTTGTTTATTAAGTGCAAATAGCAAAATAGTGGTGCGTCTGGCTGAAAGCCATGTTGCAGGCAGCATTGTTTTTAATATTGGATCTTCGTTATATTCACGACTTATAAGTAGCCACATATCAGTGTTGTGCTGCTTCATTAACGAGGGCATTAAGGTATTAACTCTAAGCTCAGTTATTTTATCTATAAACGCAGCGCGCTCTTTCATCGATAAAATAGCGGGAGAGTCATCGGCTTTAACAAAGAGGCTTAAAACAAGCGTAGTTAGCAAGCTTACATAAAGTAGGAGTTGTTTAGTAAAGGGCATAATTGTTTTATTTTTAGGCTAGTTAATTTATAACATGCCTGAAGAGCGACTATAAAAAAACAATTTGAGATAAACTGCACACAAAAAAGCCCAGCTAATAAGTAGCCGGGCTTTTGTATAAACAGTTTTATTACTTAAGCATACTGTATAAAAGTGCAAATACAGCAAGTGAGCCAATCGCTAATATAAATAGCGTGCTAAAGCGATTTCGGTATTTATTAAGTGCAGGTACTTTATAAACTGCAATCATTGGCATGATGAATAAAATCATCGCAATGATAGGGCCTGACAACTGATCCATCATGTCTAAAATACTTGGGTTTTTAACTGCACAAAACCAAATAGCTAAAAACATGATTAACACACCAATTTTATCGGTAACGCCAGCGCTTAAGCTTGTTTGCTTAGTTACTAAACCTGTAAAGCTTTCGCGTGCACCTAAAAAATGACCCAAAAACGACGATGTAATAGCAATAAAGGCAACAAGCGGCCCTAGTGTGGCAATAAATGAGTTATCAGTAATATTAGCAAGGTAGGATAAAACCGACACGTTAGCTGCTTTAGCCGCCGCCATTTGTTCGCCTGTAAGCGACAGCACGCAAGAGAATACAAATAACAGTACAAAGGTAATAAGTAGCAAGCTAGTGCGCTTTAAAATCGCCTCAGACTTACGTGTAGCTTGTTCGCCGTAATGACCGCGTTGCACATTTACAAAGCTTGAGATAGCCGCTGCGTGGCTAAACGAAAACACAATAATAGGAATCGATAACCACAACGTTTTACCAAAGCTGCCCATTTCAGGCACCGTCATATCTGGCATCTGCCAGCTTGGGATTAAATAAAGTGATAAAAAGAACAATATACCCACAAGCGGATACACTAAAATAGCAAAGGCACGCAGCATTAAGCGCTCGCCGCCCATCATTAAGCTAATCATACCTGCAACTAATACGCCCGAAAGTAGCACGCGAGAAGGTGATTCCATCCCCATTTGATTAACCATAAAACTATCAACAGTATTGGTTAAGCCCACACCGTAAATAAGCAAAATTGGGAATATAGATAAAAAGTACAATAAGGAAATTAACCGGCCCGCAGTCACACCAAAGTGCTCTTCAACTACATCGGTAAAGTCGGCATCTTTATTTTTTGATGAAAGTACAAAACGCGCTAATCCACGGTGCGCAAAAAAGGTCATTGGGAACGCTAAGCACGCCATAATAATTAATGGCCAAAAACCGCCAATCCCAATGTTAATAGGCAAAAATAAAATACCCGCACCAACGGCGGTACCAAATAAACTTAATGTCCACTGCGTATCGTGCAGGTTCCATTTAGTTTTTGAGTCTGAACTTGTGCTTGTGCTTGTGCTTGTGTGTGTGTTTGGCGATGCATTTGAAAGTGTTGCATCTTGAGATGTTGTCATGTGTGTGCTCATCCATTATTTAAATAATAACTGCGCCGAAGGGTATAGTTTTTAGCTTAAAATTTCATGTTTTGAGGGGGTTTGCAGGCTAATTAATTAGGCTCAATTGCAGGGTAAGTGTCATGAATACTAAACAGCGGTGTAAAAGTGAGCAAAAGCCTTAAATGACAACACCACATTATAATTTTAGAGTAGGTTGGTTAGAGCGCAGCGAAACCCAACACGCTATAGCGACACGCGAGCAGCAAAGCCAAGATAGGCGGTTTTCATAACGTAAAAACAGGGGAAGGTCATTTTTATTGGTTTTCATTTAAAATCAAAATTTGCTCCCAAAAGCTGTTAAGTAGAAGGCATTGATCAGAACTTCATAAGAGATTTTTTCTAAACTCCGTTATACTTCCTACAATTGAATACGCCAAACGAAGTAAATAGGCCACTAACTGCAATGAGCAAAGACATTCTTTTCCATACTATTTTTGTGCACGAAACCAGTAAAATATGGGTTGTATTTGTCCATGGAGCAGGTGGTAGTTCGGCAATTTGGTTTCGTCAGCTTAAGGCTTATAAAAAAGAATATAATGTATTGTTGCTTGATCTTCGTGGTCACGGTAAATCGAATAACTTAGTACAAAACTTTGTTGATAATAATTATTCGTTTAATAATGTCTCTAAAGACATTATCGATGTGTTAGATCATAACAATATTACCAGCGCGCACTTTGTTGGCATTTCATTGGGCACAATTATTATTCGAAATATTGCTGAAATTGCGCCGCAATATGTTTCTAGCATGGTGCTAGGTGGAGCGGTTACTCGTTTTAATACTCGTAGTAATACATTGGTTTATTTAGGTAATACTTTTAAACACTTCCTGCCTTATATGTGGCTGTATCGCTTATTTGCTTTTATTATGATGCCGAAAAAGCGCCATAAAGAATCTCGACTTTTGTTTGTTCGTGAAGCAAAACGCTTGTGCCAAAAAGAGTTTATAAAATGGTTTAAATTGGCTATGGACGTAAACCCTTTAATGCAATATTTCAAAGAAAAAGACATCGATATTCCCATTCTGTACATTATGGGTAAGGAAGATCATATGTTCCTTGGCCCTGTTAAAGAAATGGTTAAGCGTCATAAAAATAGCGTACTGCAAACTATTCACCAATGTGGCCATGTTTGTAACGTAGAGCGCCCTGACTTATTCAATCAGCACTCGCTTGCTTTTATCGCCCAGCAAAATCGTTAAGGGTTGTCGCTTTTAAAAAGCATTCAATTAATGGCAAGTACTTAGAAAAACTTGTAACAGCCATCATTAGCAAATTGGATCAGGTCATTCTTTTTGACTTTCGCCATACACTAAAAACAAGCCCTGACAATAAAGGATGCTAAAGAATATAATTGGCAATAACTTACACTTTTGCTAATAATAGAAGCCCATGAAATATGGGTTTTTTACGTAAAATAGTAAAAATTGATCTCTGATAAAGCTGTTAGGTATCTATAGGTTCTCTTCTTAACAGCTCTAAATTTGTACTGTACAATACGACGGCAAATACAATCTGTAAAATTATAAAGAATATAGGGAAATATGAATAGTTTACTAGATCAGTACCCCGATCATTATCCAGAGCAGTGTCCGCCTAATATGGCTCACTATCACACTGGTGATTTGTATCGATTTATTAATCGTAGCAATCCAGTTCCTAAGGATTTCGAATCATATTATGACACGAATCCTACAAAAGATTGGGGAGATAAGGCTTGTCAGGCTAGAGGCCTTTCTGTAGTAAAGTGCAGCTTAGGGGTCTTAGAAATGAGGAATGCAATTCCTGCTCTACGTAAAAAGAAAGTATCAAAAGCCAGTATTTCTGATAATTTTGGTATGTTAGGGGATACTCCTTCTTCCTCTTCTAAAAGACACTGCACATGGTGGATGCCAAAATCAATTTTAGAACCAGAAAAGCTCTTTGCAGTTATTAAAGAAAGTGAGTTATCTAATGTTTGATTTGCCTAAAAAAACACCTATGGGCGAATTGATATTACTTGATACGTTTGAGTTTTATGAGTTCCCTCGTCTCTTCAGTGCTAAATCAAAAACAGGTGCTTTATATTTAGGACTGTCAATTTTCGATGATTATGAAGAGTTTGAATGGTTATATGTTGCAATTTCTCCAGATCGCATTAAAGAGCTTATTAATCAGCGGTTATGCTTACACACAGTCTTTTCGAAGCCTGAAAATGAATACTTGTTTAAGGTTTATACTAATACAAATGGCGATACAAGGTTTGAGTATATTCTACCGGAGCAGTTAACAGCAGATGACTTACCGATTCCTGAAACTAGATTAAAAATTGAATGCAAGGTTAAGCATTATGGTCTAGGGGAAGTAGATCCAAAAATTGCTGCCGTATCATCTGTGAGAGAAACCTTTAATTTCCATCTTTACCCTTGGGACACTCAGTTGCCTGAATTAAGTTCACGTAGTTTAGGTAATATCTTACTTTCTACTCAGGAGCTAGTTGATGCCTTAGGGCAATTTTGTGAGAATGGTACACCTCCACTTAAGGGCGCCATCTCAGCAGATATTTTGCAAAAAACTAGGCTAAATACCAGTCAAATATTTGAAGGTTCTTTTGGGATTCAATTTAAATCTGCACATGTAAGTGATTTGTTTGATGATTCCTTGTCTGGAAGAGCTATTAATGAGCTGCTAGGACTATTATCAGCTCAAGATAATGAAGATAACTTAAGTAATAAATTACACCTCCTTAAAGGTCGGGTAGCTTCAAAATATAGAAGTTTATTAAAAGAAATCAATAGGCTAGGCTCAGGTGTGAAATTTGATTGGGGTTCACCTAATAGCGCGCACGGCGGAAGGTTGGAACTCACAAAAGCGCAAGTAGAAAAGGCTCATTCAATAGTTGATAAAATTGATGTACAAATGTCTGAATCAGTAGAGATTAAAGCTAAGCTCATTGGCATTAATGTCCGAACTAAACGCTACGAAATTTCAGAAGTTGAAACAGATGTCAGCTATTCAGGTAAGGTTTCAATAGAAGCAATCGGTGATATCGAACATGCGATAATTAACAATAATTATATAGTGACCTTAAAGAAGTTAATCGAAACAAAGTCATCTTCAGGCGATGAAACTATCAAATGGGTTCTCGTGGCTTTAAAAGACAGCTGACAAGTCAATTTGTGAGCATTTCCTCATCATATACAATAACGTTAAGCTATCACTTGTTTTACTGACAACTGATAGCTAACCACTCAAAACTGCCCTTACTCTTCTATCGCACTCACAATAAAATACGGATTTAAATACTCGTCTTTGTTGTTATAAATAAGCGGGCTGCCATCAACTTGGGTCACTTTTGCACCGGCTATTTCGGCAATTGCATGGCCTGCACCTGTATCCCATTCACACGTTGGGCCCAAGCGCGGGTAAATATCGGCGCTGCCCTCAGCCACTAAACACAGCTTTAGAGAGCTGCCTTTAGACACCATTTCAACATCGTCAAAGCGTTTTACAAACTCGGCTAAATCGGGTGATGGATGCGAGCGACTGCCAACAACACGTATTAACCCTTTGTTAGGTTTAGTCGTTACTTTAAGCTCAATTCGCTCATCGCCTTTATCTTTAAATGCGCCAATGGCTTCGGCGGCTAAGTACGATACGCCAAGGGCAGGTGCATCGACTACGGCTAAAATAGGAATACCATTTTTAATTAGGGCGATGTTTACGGTAAATTCACCGTTCTTTTTAATAAATTCTTTAGTGCCGTCGATTGGGTCAACTAACCAGTAGCTTTTCCACGTTTGGCGTACATCCCAGCTTATGTCGGCGTTTTCTTCACTGAGTATTGGAATGTCGGGTGTGAGCTGTTGAAGCCCTGCCACAATCAGTTTGTGAGCTGCTAAATCGGCGTCGGTTACGGGGCTTTCATCGGCTTTGTACTCAACGTTAAAATCCTTTTCGTAAATTCCCATTATTGCTTGGCCTGCTTTGCGGGCAAGGATGAGAGTTTCTTCTAGCAGTTCGGTTTGATTCATGGGGTTAACCTATATTATGTGCTTTTGTTTTAGATACGTTATCAGTTGTGTAACCGATTGGTCTAGGGTGTTTTTACTTGTATCTAAAATTATTTCTGGATTGTTTGGCACTTCGTAGCTTGAATCGATACCGGTGAAGTGTTTTATCTCCCCAGCACGGGCTTTTTTGTATAAGCCTTTTGGATCGCGGCTTTCGCATACATCAAGCGGGGTATCGATAAATACTTCGATAAATTCGCCGTCGTCTACTAAGCTGCGCACCATGTCACGTTCTGCTCTAAAGGGCGATATAAACGCAGTAAGTACTAACAAGCCAGCGTCGGTCATTAGTTTTGCGGTTTCGCCTACGCGACGTATGTTTTCAATGCGGTCTTCGTCGCTAAAGCCTAGGTCTTTACATAACCCGTGGCGTACGTTGTCGCCATCGAGCAGGTAAGTGTGCGTACCTTGTTGATTAAGCGCTGCTTCTAATGCGTTTGCTACAGTACTTTTGCCAGAGCCTGAAAAGCCGGTAAACCATAAAATAGCGGGCTTATGTTTTTTTTGCTCACTACGCTGTGCTTTTGTAGTTGCGTAGTTATGCCAAACTATATTTTCATCCATAGTGAGAGTCTCTTATGCTGTGAGCGCAGGTATTAAAACGGAAATACCAGCGGGATCAAGGTTAATACCGTGATTGAATAAATAATAGAAAGGGGTAAGCCCATCACTATGTAATCTTTTAAGCGATAGTTACCCGCGCTATAAACCATTAGATTAGTTTGATACCCAAATGGCGATATAAAGCTGGCTGATGCGCCAAAGGCAACCGCCATAATAAACGGTAGCGGGTCTACATTAAAACCAACCGCGAGCGAGTAAGCAACAGGAAACGACAAGGCAGCTGCTGCGTTATTAGTAATAAGCTCGGTAAATAATACGGTCATTAAAAATATAGCTATAAATGCGCCGTACGGGCCAAAGTCGCCAAGTACCATAAACATGGCGTCGGATATTTGCCCGGCAAGTCCGGTGCCTATCATTAACTTGGCAAGGCCAATGGCGCTGCCTACGACCACTAATAACTCGATAGGAAAACGGCGTTTTACTTCGTTAAGTTTTATGGTGCCACTTAGCATTAAGCCAATCAGTAATACTAATAAGCCTTTAACCAGCGGGACTATACCAATAATGCTTAAACCCAGTACTGCGGCAAAGCTTAGAAGCACAATGTTTGATTGTTTAGGTGCAAGGTGGGCTTGTAAGTCAAACCCTGAAATATACACAAATTCGCGCTTTAAATTAGGCAAGGTGTAAAAGTTTTTGCCTGGTGCGAGTATTAGCGAGTCGCCAGCTTGTAGTTGTACTTGCCCAAGGCCGCCTTGTAAGCGGTCGTGCCCACGGCGAATGGCAATAACAGCAGCATGAAATTGCTCTCTAAAGCGGGCTTCTTTTACGGTTTTACCAATAAATTTTGATGACTGACTTACGACTACTTCTACTAAGTGTTCTATGTCTTTTTGATGATTCTCGTGCACTACTTTTAGGCCGTCGAAACGGGTAAGTAATGGCACCGATTTTATGTCACCTACAAAAAGCAGCACGTCGTCTTTTTGAATAATTTGCTGCGGGGTGACTGCGCAAATGCGGCTGCCATCGCGAATAATTTCCGCGAGGAATAAGTCTTTTAAATCACGCAGGCCGTTTTCTTCAACGGTTTGGCCTATTAATTTTGAATTTGCTTGTACTTTGCCTTCTAGGTAAAAAGGCACGACTTCTTGATCGCTTTTACCGTTGTCGGGTAAGTATTTAAGCATTACTAAAATGGTAATTAGGCCTACGCTTAGCGCGCCTAAACCCACTAAGGTAAAGTCAAAAAAGCCCAGCGGTTTCATGCCCGCATCGACTGCAAAGCCATTGACGATTAAGTTGGTTGATGTACCAATAAGCGTAATAGTGCCGCCCAAAATAGCAGTGTACGACAGCGGTAATAATAGCTTTGAAGGGGAGTGATTAGGGTTGTCTTTTATCGCGGTTATAAGCGATGCAACAACGGCGGTATTGTTAGTAAACGACGATAAAAAGGCGGTTGATAACCCTAATTTTGTTACCGATTTTACTAAACTACCTTTAGATAGCGATTGCGCTAACTTTTGAATTAGGGTGGTTTTTTCTATTGCGGTCGACACTAACACCAATAGTACTAAGGTGATAAGCGACGGGTTAGCATAATTAATTAACATGCTTTCAAGATCGATTAGCCCTGCTAAGTAGCTGGTGCCAATGGCGCTTACAAATAACCATGCTGGATTAATACGGGTGCCAAAAAGGCACCCGACTAAGGTAAGCATAATGCCTGTTAAAACGAGCTGTTCTACCATGCTTTTAAATCCCTAACAGGCTAAAGTTAACTTATAACTTAGAAATATCAAGCGCTTGCCAATGCGGAAAGTGCTTGCGTACTAAGGTGTTAAATTCAACTTCAAATTCGCTAAAGTTACTTTGCTGTGCTTGGCTTTGCAGTACTTGTTCAATCATGCCCGCAGCAACCGTTAGGTTTGATAAGCGATCGATTAGGATAAACGAGCCTGTTTCGTGATTGCTGTGGTACTCGTCTGCCAAAATAGTTTCGGTTAGTTCAAGTGTCACAATTGCAATTTCGTTTAACTGCAGTGAGTCGCTAGTGCCGTGTTCAAGCGTATTCACATCAATTGTGTAATCAATTTTTGTAACAATAGCTGAGGTGTTTTTACTACCTAGTTTTAGGTTATAGCTTTTACCTAATACTAATGGCGACTCATGCATCCACACAATTTTAGCTTGCAGCTGGTTAGTAACAACGGCCGTTGAATTTGCAGGTACTATTACATCCCCTCGGCTAATATCAATTTCGTTATTTAGGGTAACGGTAATTGCTTGGCCTGCTTCGGCGCTGTCTAGGTTGCCATCAAAGGTAACAATTTCTTTAATGCTTGATGTTTTACCCGACGGTAATACTTTTATTGCATCGCCTACGTGTATCTTGCCTGATGTAAGTGTGCCCTGAAAACCACGAAAGTTTAAGTTAGGACGCACTACATATTGCACTGGTAGGCGCGCTTCAAAGCCTGTATCTGTTTCGGCTGCTGGCGAATCTTCTAGTAATTCTAGTAGCGGCTTGTCGGTGTAATACGGTGTATGTGCAGAGCGTGTTACTACGTTGTCGCCTTTAAGCGCCGACATAGGTACAAACTTAATGTTTGATACGTTAAGTTGCTCAGCAAATTTAAGGTAATCAGCCTTAATTTTTTCATACACGGTTTCGTCAAAATCAACGATATCCATTTTATTAACGGCAACAACAAACTGCTTAATGCCCAGCGAGTCACAAATAAAGCTATGGCGCTTAGTTTGTACTTGTACGCCGTAACGCGCATCAACCAAAATAATGGCGACATCGCTTGTTGATGCACCCGTTACCATGTTGCGCGTGTATTGCTCGTGCCCAGGTGTGTCGGCAATAATAAATTTACGCTTAGCCGTTGAAAAGTAACGATACGCTACGTCAATGGTAATGCCTTGCTCGCGCTCAGCTTGTAGGCCATCAACTAATAATGCAAGGTCAAGATCTTCACCTGCATTACCTACTTTTTCGTTATCTTTATGAAGGGCTGCTAGCTGATCTTCATAAATTTGGTGGCTGTCGTGCAGTAGGCGGCCAATCAATGTTGATTTACCGTCATCTACGCTGCCACACGTAAGCATACGCAATAAGCTTTTGTCTTGTTGGCGTGCTAGGTAGGCGTCTATGCCTATTTCTTTTACTTCGTTAAATGTATCGTTATTTTGGCTAGACATTAAAAATACCCCTCACGTTTTTTCTTCTCCATTGAGCCGGCTGAATCATGGTCGATAACACGACCTTCACGTTCAGATGACGTAGATAGCAGCATTTCTTCAATAATTTCGGTTAAAGTACTGGCTGTTGACTCAACTGCACCGGTAAGTGGGTAGCAGCCTAATGTACGAAAACGTACAGATTTCATTTGCGGTACTTCACCTTCGTTAAGTGGCATACGCTCATCGTCAACCATTATTAGGGTGCCGTCGCGATCAACAACAGGGCGCTCTTTTGCTAGGTAAAGCGGTACCATGTCGATGTTTTCTTGGTAAATGTATTGCCAAATATCAAGCTCAGTCCAGTTAGACAACGGGAAAACACGAATGCTTTCGCCCGGATTAACTTGGCTGTTATAAGTATTCCAAAGCTCAGGACGTTGGTTTTTAGGGTCCCAACGGTGGTGTTTGTCGCGGAACGAGTAAACACGTTCTTTTGCGCGTGACTTTTCTTCGTCGCGGCGTGCGCCACCAAATGCAGCATCAAAACCATATTTGTTAAGTGCCTGCTTTAAGCCTTGGGTTTTCATTATATCGGTATGTTTACCCGAGCCATGCGTAAACGGGCCTACACCCATTTCAATGCCTTCTGGATTTTTGTGTACCAGTAGGTCAAAACCGTATTCTTTAGCTATACGGTCGCGAAACTCAATCATTTCACGAAACTTCCAATTGGTGTCTACGTGTAATAACGGGAACGGAATTTTTGCAGGGTAAAATGCTTTACGCGCTAAGTGCAAAAGTACCGACGAATCTTTACCAATAGAGTAAAGCATTACTGGGTTCTCAAACTCAGCGGCGACTTCGCGCATGATTTTGATACTTTCAGCTTCAAGTTGCTGAAGGTGAGTTAAAGCCATTGTTAGTCGTCCTACTAAAATGATTAAAAGTTACAAATTTAAAATTCGGTTATGTATTTGATACATCTGTTAGCGGCTGTGCAAAGCTGCTTGTTTGTTCGTTTTTCCCAAACCACGCTAGTTGCGAGTGCAGGGCGGCTACTTCACCAATAATGAGTAGCGCAGGCGATATAATGCTGTTGCGTTCAATTAAGTCGGCAAGTTCGCCTAATTGGCCTGTTACTACACGCTGATTTTTACGTGTACCGTTTTCGATAATGGCAACAGGTGTGTCGGCTTTGCGGCCATGCTTTAAAAGCTCGCTTTGTATGTGCGGCGATTTAATTACGCCCATGTAAATAGCAAGCGTTTGATTTGCTTTTGCCAGTGATTGCCAATCAAGTTCTTGACCGTCTTTTTTACAGTGGCCCGTTACAAATTGAATGGCTTGTGCATGGTCACGATGCGTTAGCGGAATACCCGCATACGCACTACAACCTGCAGCAGCTGTAATACCCGGTACAATTTGATAATTTACGTTGTTAGCAGCCAGTACTTGTACTTCTTCGCCACCACGACCATAAATAAACGGGTCGCCACCTTTAATGCGGCACACTTTTTTGCCTTGTTTAGCAAGGTCGACCAGCATTTGGTTGGTGTCGTCTTGAACAACACTATGATCGCCTAAACGTTTGCCTACACAAATAAGGTCAGCATCGCGGCGCACTAATTCCATAATTTCGTCAGAGACTAAAAAGTCGTATACAACCACATCGGCTTGTTGCATAAGTTGCAGTGCTTTAAGTGTTAAAAGCTCAGGATCGCCAGGGCCTGCTCCTACTACATATACTTCGCCTTCAGGCTCGGCTTTAGCATCTAACATTTGCTCTAGTTGTTGCTGTGCGGCTTGAGTGTCACCGGTTTGTACTTTACTCACGACAGATGAGTCGAACACGCCTTCCCAAAATTGGCGGCGGTCTGAAAAATGTTTAAAGCGTTTTTTTACTTTGTCTCTAAAGCCGCCTACAAGTGTTGCAAGTGGCCCAATATGATGCGGAATAAGGGTTTCGAGTTTTTCGCGTAAGCGACGTGCAAGTACCGGCGCTGTGCCTGCACTTGATATAGCAATTGTAATTGGGTCGCGGTCAACAATGGATGGGAATATAAACGTACACTTAGGTTGGTCATCAACCACATTCACAAATACATTTCGTGCGTTTGCCAGCTCAAATACATTGTTGTTTACGTCATCACGGTCAGTGGCTGCTATAACTAGCATTTTGCCATCAAGATGTGATTCCTCAAAATAAGCATCAATAAGCGTTACTTCATTATTATGTGCATGCTCTTTTAGCTCGTCGCAAAACCAAGGTGCTACTAAAGTAACGCTCGCTCTCGCTTTTAAAAACGCGCGACATTTGCGTAATGCGACCTCTCCACCGCCAACAACCAATACTGGTTTGTTGTCGAGTTTGGTAAAGATAGGTAAATACTGCACGTTAATAAGACCCCTAAACAAATTCAAATATAAGAAAACGCTTTATTCTGATAAGCAGAATATAGCGGCTATCAATAAGTAAAAAATAATTAAAACCAAGTTGATATAACCAAAAGTTATAATAGGTGGGCTTTTTAGGCCTAAGAGTTAGTTAACAAGGGATTGCGCCGAGTTACAAGTAAAATATACAGCTTATAGTGTTTGGTTATGAGCTATAGCGAGTTTGGTTTAATTTGTTAATATGGAAGCATATTCTATTTTGTACTTATACCAATTGCATTAAATTAGTGATCTATTATAGCGACAAGAAAATAGCTCAATAACAAGGCTAAAATTATGATACATAGTTGTTCTATATAAATAATTTTTAACGTAGTTAGTGAGTTATTTAATACGCTAAAATGATTATGTTTTTAATAAAATTGGTATTACATAAGTAACGGAGCTCTAATGACACAACACCAAAAAGATGCTGCATTAGCAGTCGCACTGATGGATTTAACAAGCTTAAACACTAGCGATACCACCAAAAGCATTCAAGCGCTTGTTGATAGTATAAACCCGATGCTGGGCACACCTGCCGCTGTATGTGTTTATAGCGACTTTGTTGATGATGCAAAAATAGCACTCGCAGCACGTGAGCTTAACCACGTAAAAGTTGCAACGGTCACTAACTTTCCAACGGGTGATGCGCCACTGAGTGATGTAATTAACGAAACACTTATTGCAATAGAGCGCGGCGCTGACGAAATTGACCTCGTTATCCCTTATAAAAAGTTAATAGCGGGCGATGTTCAAACAGTACTTAGCTATGTAAGCGAAAGTAAAAAAGTGTGTGGGTCGCGTGCCCAGCTAAAAGTAATAATAGAAAGCGGCGAGCTAAAAACCGAAGCGCTCATAACACAGGCCACGAAGCTTGCAATTGAAGGCGATGCTGATTTTGTAAAAACCAGTACGGGTAAAGTAGCCATTAATGCGACCCTTGAATCAACAAAAATTATGCTAACAGCCATTAAGAACTCGGATAAACGTGTGGGCTTTAAAGCCGCCGGTGGTGTTAAAACAGTGGCTGATGCCAGTGATTATTTAGCGCTTGCACGCGCGATAACGGGTGATGATTACCTGCAAGCAAATACATTTAGGTTTGGTGCTTCAAGCTTGTTAAGTGACGTTTATACAATATTAAAAAGTAATTAAAGGAAAGATGATGAGAGCAAGAAACTCCGGGACACAAACATTGTTTAATAACCTATTTAAAGGTGCATTGGTTGTAGGAGTCGTTGGTTTTGGATTAACTGCATGTACTAACCCAAGCACACCCGCAGGTGAAGAAGGTTACGTATTCGAAAAGCCGCGTGTATTTGGTGAAGGTGGTTATCAAGGAACAATGAAGGGCCCATCTAATTACGGTATGTCATTACTGCGAAATGAAGTGGTAAACATCGATATGCGACCTAATACATATACCGAGACATTTAGAATCTTAGCGAATGATGATTTAAATATTAAATTTGATTTTCATGCTGTTATTGCTATTGAGAGTGGCTCTGTTAAAACTGTGGTAGAGCAGTACGGCGCCGAAAATTGGTATAAACGCTTTGTACGTGAAACTTTTAGAACGTATGTGCGCGATACAGTACAAAAATACGATAGTGGCGAGCTTAAAACAAATCGTGAGAAAATTGCGAAGGAAGTGACTCTGCGCCTGCAAAGTTATTTATCGACAACGCCGTTTAAACTTGCAAACGTTGTAGTAGGCAATATTAATTACCCCGATATTGTTGCTAATGCAGTTGAGAAAAAATTGGCAGCTCAGCAGCTATTATCGGAAAAAGAAACACAAAAAGAGATTGCCAAAAAAGACGCTGAAATTAGGGTTGAAGAAGCCAAAGGGATTGCTCAAGCTCAGAAGATCATTAACGCAACACTAACAGCTAATTACATTCAACATGAAGCTATTAATGCACAAATAAAAATGGCTGAGTCACCTAATCATACAACTGTTTATATTCCGGTAGGCAATAACGGAGTACCACTTGTTAAAGGTGCTAACTAAATAGTGAGTACTTGGGTAGCTCTTTTTATTAGCTACCCAAGCCAAAGCCATTAATTAAACTTAAACATGTTGCTTATACTTTCGAGGCTTGATTTGTTCGTTTTAGCAATACAACCACTGTCATCAAGTGACTTTTTGGTTGTTTCATCAGCTAAACCGGTTACTTTGAGTTTTTTGTCTTGCTGATACTCACGAAGCGCGATAACTGTTTTACGATCATATTCAACATCTTGTGTTTCAAACTCTTCGTAGTCAGGCTGATTTCTTAGGTAACCCAAACAAACCAAGCTTAGGCGCGACATTGCTAAATCCATTTTTTCATAATGTGGCATTCTATGGGTTGGTACATCAACTGTTACAGCGCTCTTGCTGGCTGTTTTTGCTTGTACAGCTGCCGGTGGCGGCGCAGTGTAACCCGGTGCTAAAGTGTTGTTACTGTTATAGCGATAGTAAGTATCTGGAATTTTAGTTTCTAAAAACTCAACCGCTTTAATAATTACTTCACGCAGGGCTTTTTCTTTAGGGGTATCAGACCATCCACTAATATTACCGCCAACAAGTGCGCCACCAAAGTTGGTTGCGGCTCCAGTAAAGTCAAAATCTTTACTGCCACCTTCAACACTTGTTGCAGCTAAAATGCGTGATGTGCGTGTATCTATTAGACGAAGATCAATCGCCATATGAGAGCCTGAGAAACCAGCAGATACAGAGCTAAATACATCACCCATAAAGCCGCCACTGCCAACACTTGCACCAGAGCTATCGTCATCAAATTCAGTTACCGCTGCAATAACGACTATTTCAGCGCCTTCAATCTCACCATAAGCGGCACCCGATGATGCACTAACGCGACCTGAGGCTGCTAGGTCTTGTTCTGATAAAACAGCATCAAGCGCTTGGCGCTCTAAAACAATAAAGCGATTTGTTGATACTAGAACTGTAGTTAATTGATCAGCCATACCGTCGCCTATTTCTTTACGCCACCATTTTGAGTTGTTTGATTTGTCCGTAAAGCGTGCAACAGCAATACGAGCTTTAGGCCCATTGTATTGTTCTTGGGCGACAGTGTTTATGTCTGGTGAATTTTGACCTGACGTAACATTTGTGGAGGTGCTTTGACAAGCGCTTAGGGTGGTAGTTAATAGTGCCGTTAATAATAGTTTTTGTGGTGCTTTTAACATATGACTGTCCTTAATTAATATGCTCAAGGGAAATGCAGTGCATTTCCCTTAATATTTAAATTCATGTTAATTTAGTTAAATCAGTAGGTTAATAATAGCACTGGCACGAAATGTTTAGTCACACAGGCGAAATTTATCAGGATTTTCACGAAACTGTTTTGGGGACATATTATATTTTGCTTTAAAGCACCGGGCAAAGTAGCTTTGTGAATTAAAGCCAACTTGCTGTGCTACTAGACCAATTGCAAGCTCACTATTTTTTAAAAGCTCTTGTGCAAATTCTAAACGAATATTTCGAATGTAATCGCTTGGTGTTAGGTTGTACAAGGCTTTCATTTTTAATTGTAAAGCGCGAGGGCTAAGATAGAGCGCTGCTGCAAATTCTTCTACGCTAAATGCTTCGTCTTGATAATGCTCTTTTACTGTCGTTTTTACACGCTCGGTAAATACATAATCTTTACTTTGCGCCACTTGTGGGTCGAGCTGGGTTGTTAGTGATAAAGCAGGTAGTTGTTGTTTTAAATGTTGATTAAGTACTTCTCTAATCGTTAATAACCCTTGAACGCGGCTGAGTAACAGCTGCGGCTCAAAAGGTTTACTCAAATAGTCATCAGCAAGTAAGTCTAGGCCCTTTAATTTACTATGCGTATCTGCCTTTGCTGAAAGTAATAACACCGGAATATGGCTAATAGCCGTGTCGCTGCGCAGTGCTTTAATAAACTGATAGCCATCCATAACAGGCATCATTACATCACTTATTACCAAGTCAGGCATTTCGTTTTTACATAAAGCTAAACCTAGCTCTCCGTTAGCTGCACTTATACACGTGAAGCTACTAATAAATAGTGAAGTTATTAAATCACGCATTTCATCGTTGTCTTCAATAATAAGAATCTTATTACTTTTTACTGCACATAAATTATTGTTTTTAGACACAGCAAGAGCAGTAAGGTTAGAGGTTTCGTCTATTTGAGTTGTTGGGAGTGAAACAGTAAAACAACTTCCTTTGTTTAATTCACTTTTAAGTACAATAGTTCCTCCATATTGTTCAACTAGCTGCTTCACAAGCGCTAAGCCAATACCGCTACCACTTTGATTTCTCGTATCTATGCGTGTAAATCGTTGAAAAACGGTCTCAAGGTGCTCTTTATCTATACCAACACCAGTATCTGAGACTGTGATGATTAATGTTTGTTTTTGAGTTAATAGCTGAAGTAATACTTTGCCAGTGTTTGGAGTATATTTTTGGGCGTTACTCAATAAGTTACTGATAATAGAAATTGTATGATTTAGCTCTAATTTAATGGGAATAGTTTTTTGCGTTAGATCTTCAAACTCGAACGTAATATTTTTTTGTTTAAATAAAGGGGTGAAATCTTCAATTAATTGTTCAACTACCGGATTTATAGCATAGGGTGTGACGTGTTTCACTGCAGTGCTTGGGCGCTGGCTGAGCTGTAAAAGTTGGTTTATTTGATCTAATAGCTTATAGCTATTACGTTGAATCATAGCTAGTTTCTGTTGAGTGTCTGAATCCTTATGGCTTTTTTGTAAACTCTCAAGTGGCGCTAATATTAGGCTTAATGGTGTTTTAAGTTCATGGCTAACATTATCTAATAGTTGAGTTTTTAAGTTGCTAAGTTCTTTCTCTTTTAAGTTTGCTTGCTCTGCAACGTTAGCCCTATATCTTGCTGTTATAATTAACCACATTATAAATAATACGATAATGATGTAAGTGACATAGGCAACATTGTTCTTCCACCAAGGTGGAGTAACTGTAAGCGCAACCATTGTTTTATCATCACTCCATTGACCGTATTGATCTTTAACTTTTACAATAAAGTGATAGCTTCCAGCGGGAAGTTGAGAATAGCTAACTTGCCTCTGGTTTTTGCTTGCGTATAAAAACTGCTTATCTAACCCAGCTAACTTGTAAGCATATTGGTATTGAGAAGGGGGCTCTGCACCGTTTAAAGCAGAAAATTTAAAGCCGATAACACCATCTTCTTCTTTAAAAAATAGTCTGTCTGTATAGCTTATAAGCTTAGGCGTTTGAGTCTTGTTTTTTATATATTGCTGCGTTGCGACTGACTGGTTATAAATAAGTAAGTCTGTAATAACAGGTTCTGGGGGTTGAGTTGCTAGAGTCAGTTTTAACGGATCAAATTGATTAAAACCGTTAATACCACCAAAAAATAGCTCGCCGTCATCTGCTTGAAAAGCAGCGCCTAAAATAAAAGAATGATGCTGTATACCGTTTGCGGGTAAAAAATGCTGCATTTGTTGGGTTTGAGGAGCGTAACGGGTTAGGCCTTGGTTGCTGCTTAGCCACAAGTAACCGCTGGTATCTTGTTTAATTGCAAAAATATTATCGTTAAGTAAACCATCAAACTCTGTAATGTTTATTACTTTGTTTGTTTGGATATTTAACTTATTGAGCCCGCCAAAAGTACCTACCCATAAAGTGTTTTTATCTTGTAAATGCAAGGATGTAACCATGTCGTGCGTTAAACTATTAGGCTTTTTAAGATCGCTTTTGTAATGAATGAATGTTTCATCATGTAAAGAAAGTTTATTTAACCCTGCGCGGGTTCCTGCCCATATAGCGTTGTTGTCGCTGTCATAAGTAACACTAAAAACAGTATTATTTGAGATGCTATTTTTATCTGCGCTGTATTTAAAATTTGTAACCTGTAAAGTATCGGGATTAAATCGTGTTAAGCCTTCATTACTGCCAAGCCATAAATTACCACTTAGATCACCTTCGATTGCATAAATACGGTTACTACTGAGTTGATGGCTTTGCACAGTAAAAGCCGAAAAGTTATCATTAATTGGGTTGTAAAGCAGTAAACCACCTCCGTATGTACCTATCCATACGCGTTTATTAGCATCTTCATAAAGACTAAATATATTGTTATTAGTTAAGCCTATATCTTTATTTTTATCTGTTTTATAGCGTTTAAAGCCTGTGTCAGTTTGCTTATTAAGTCCGTCGCGCGTGCCCACCCAAAGTAAGTTGTTACTGTCTTTGAGTATTGCTCTTACAAAGTCATTCGAGATAGAAGCTGGGTTATTACTTTGATGTTTTTGATGACCAAACTGAGTCTGCCTTTTATCATAGCGATGTAACCCATAGCCGTCTGTACCAATCCAAATAATGCCTTGAGGGTCTTGGTAAAGTGACAATAGGTGATCGTTAGCTAAGCCATGTTTTAAATCTGGAGAGTGAGTAAGTTGATGAAACTCGCTACTTAATAAATTATCTGTAGCTTGGTAATAAAGACCATGACCATAAGTGCTTACCCATAATTTTTTTTCATCATCAAAAAGTATATCTGTAACCCAAACATTTTTGAGTTGCTCAAAGTTATAAAATGCGAGTGTGTTTGAGTCAAAAACACTTAGACCAGTCTTACCTCCTATAATAAATTTGCTATTTGTTGCTTTTTTTAATTGCCAGAGCTGTTTAGGGCTATTAGGTATATGTTCGAACCGATGTGTTTGTGTATCGAACTTAATCAGCCCGATACTACTTGCTAACCAAAGGTTTTTTTTATCATCAAAAAGCACATCCTTAAAAACAACATTTAAGTGATTCGTGCCCTGATAAGAAAATAATTCGGTAGTACCTGTGTATGTATCTAAACGAGTAAGTTGCCCTTTATCGTGACCAATCCAAATGATTTGTGGCGAATTAGAAGAAATTGATGAAATACGTTCGTTTGTAATAGGAGGGGCTGAATACTGGTTAAAAACACTAAAACTTCCTGTTTCAGTATTTAATAAGTTGAGGCCATTACTTGTTGTAGCAAACCAAATGTGGCCATTTCCTAAATTCAGGCAGTCTGTAATCCAATTCCCCGAAATACTAGGGTGTGAAGGATTGAATTTATAGTGCTTAAATTCATACCCATCAAATCGATTTAAGCCACCTTGGGTAGCAAACCAATGAAATCCTTTTTCATCAGTGGTACTACATGTAATTGAATTTTGTGATAAACCTTGTTCATTTGTATATGTATCTAAGTACAATGGCAGGGCATAAGAGCTAATATGAAATAATAATAAAAAGCTAATAATTTTATATCTTATGATTGTTTTTATTGCTTTCACAGATTTCCTATCTAATTATGAGTCCCTATAATTTAGACAATCATAAACTGCTTTTTAATCAATGTTAAGATTGATTTTTTAATGCAATGCCGAGATTTTCCAATGTGGGTATCTTTTAGGCTTGTGTTAATGGACTGCGTAAGTATAATAGGCATCCACTTTGCAGGGGCGTAGTTCCAATTGGTAGAACAGCGGTCTCCAAAACCGATGGTTGGGAGTTCGAATCTCTCCGCCCCTGCCAGTTTTACTTGTAGTTTGAGTAGTCTGAGATTAAAAACCGGTTTAAATTAAGTCTGTTTTTAAGTTTAGATTTTAATGGATTAACCTTACCGTAGTGTAGGGTTGTTGTGTCTGTAGTTAAGGTAATAATATTATGAGCACGAATGTAGAAACACCATCAAGTGCGATGGAGTCAGTAAAGTGGTTAGTAGCAATCGCGCTACTTGCAGGCGCAGTTGTTGGTAATCACATGTATGCAGATCAATCTGTACTACTACGTGCTATCGGCGTTGTTGTTGCAATAGCGGCCGGATTAGCAATTGCCTCGCAAACATTTAAGGGACGTAACTTTCTTGCTTTCGCTAAAGAAGCTCGAATTGAAGTACGCAAAGTTATTTGGCCAACGCGCCAAGAAACTACCCACACGACATTAATTGTAATGGTTGCAACAGTGATTATGGCACTTATCCTTTGGGGATTAGATGGCATTTTATTCCGCGCTGTAGGCTTTTTAACTGGATTGGAGATCTGATCCCATGTCGGATGAGAACGAGAACAAAGAAATTAAGTTACGTTGGTATGTAGTACAAGCCTTTTCTGGTTACGAAAAGCGTGTAGCTCAAACGTTAACTGAACACATTAAAATCGAAGGTCTTGAATCGAGCTTTGGTGAGATACTAGTACCAACTGAAGAAGTTGTTGAGATGCGCGCTGGCCAAAAGCGTAAATCTGAGCGTAAATTCTTTCCAGGTTATGTATTAGTACAAATGGATATGAACGACGCAAGCTGGCACTTAGTGAACAGCACTGAACGTGTAATGGGCTTTATTGGTGGAACGTCTGATCGTCCTGCTCCAATCAGTCCTAAAGAAGCAGAACGCATTCTTAATCGCCTTCAAGAAAATGCAGAAGCACCTAAACCTGCTACATTATTTGAACCAGGTGAAGTTGTTCGCGTTACTGATGGACCATTTGCAGATTTCAGTGGTGTAGTTGAAGAAGTTGACTACGAAAAGAGCCGCGTAAAAGTATCTGTACTTATTTTTGGTCGTTCTACGCCAGTTGAGCTTGAATTCGGTCAAGTTGAGCAAGATAAGTAATTGATTAAAAAAGCTTCGCTAATTTTTATTTAAATTTTGGCATGAAGCTTGAAAAAGGCCGCTGATTAACTTATAATCAGCGGCCTTTTTGTATTAAGGTAAAATTTATTTTTACTGTGCAAAAAGTACGAAACCAATTTTTAAACTGGGAAGCCGTTAGAGTACGCGTCCTCGCGCGCACAAGGCTGAGACCCACCAAATGAGGTATTTATAATGGCTAAAAAAGTTGAAGCTCTAATCAAGCTACAAGTTGCCGCTGGTATGGCTAATCCTAGTCCTCCAGTAGGTCCTGCACTAGGTCAACACGGTGTAAACATCATGGAATTCTGTAAAGCGTTTAACGCACGTACAGAGTCTATCGAAAAAGGCGCTCCAGTTCCTGTAGTGATCTCTGTTTACGGTGACCGTTCATTTACGTTCGACATGAAAACGCCACCTGCTGCTTACTTACTTAAGAAAGCTGCTGGTATCAAGTCAGGCTCAGGCCGTCCTAACACTGATAAAGTAGGCACAGTAACTCGTGCTCAACTTGAAGAAATTGTTGAGACAAAACGAACTGACCTTACAGCTGCCGATATGGACGCAGCGGTTCGCACTATCGCAGGTTCTGCGCGTGCGATGGGCTTGAACGTAGAGGACTAAGAAATGGCTAAATTAACTAAACGTATGCGTACTATCCGCGAAAAAGTGGAAGTAACAAAAGATTACGAAATCAATGAAGCAGTTGCTCTTTTAAAAGAGTTAGCGACAGCTAAATTCGTAGAAAGTGTTGACGTTGCCGTTAACCTTGGTATCGATGCTCGTAAATCTGATCAAAACGTTCGTGGTGCTACTGTACTACCTAACGGTACTGGTCGTGACGTTCGTGTTGCTGTATTCACACAAGGCGCTAATGCAGAAGCTGCAAAAGAAGCCGGTGCTGAATTAGTAGGCATGGAAGATCTTGCTGAGCTAGTTAAAAAAGGCGAGATGAACTTTGACGTTGTTGTTGCATCACCAGACGCTATGCGTGTTGTTGGTCAACTAGGTCAAATCTTAGGCCCACGTGGTCTAATGCCAAACCCTAAAACTGGTACTGTAACGCCTAACGTTGCAGAAGCAGTTAAAAATGCTAAAGCAGGTCAAGTACGTTACCGTAATGACAAAAATGGCATCATCCATACTACTATTGGTAAGGTTGATTTCACTGCTGAGCAATTACAACAAAACCTTGAGTCACTAATTGTTGCACTTAAGAAGGCTAAGCCTTCTCAAGCTAAAGGTGTTTACTTGAAGAAAGTAACTATCTCTACAACAATGGGCGCAGGCGTTTCTGTTGACCAAAACACTTTAAGCACTGTTGTAGCTTAATTAGTGTTTACATGGCGTGAAATTTGTACTATAATTTTGCGCCATTTTGTTGATTAATTTATTAATTGGCAAAGTAAAGAATTCGGGTTGAAGTCCATAATTTCGCTAAGCCTTTGGCAAAGCGATAAATTGGGCTTCCGTCCAAGACCGTAGGTGGCTTAGGCCTTAATATTCACCTACGTAGACGGTGTAGACCCCAGATAGATTTTTCCTAATCCTTCTGGCTCTCGCCGTAAAAAGCATCTCTACCTTGTTTGGTAGGGAAGAGTAGAACAGGGGAATCCGATAATCGGTATCCCCATTAAACCAGGAGTAACACCCATGGCTTTAAATCTTCAAGGCAAAAAAGCAATAGTTGCTGAAGTCAACGAAGCAGCCAATGGTGCTCTATCTGCAGTTGTTGCAGATTCTCGTGGTGTAACAGTTGGCGCAATCACTGCCCTTCGTAAAGAAGCTCGTGCAAATGGTGTTTGGATGAAAGTTGTCCGTAACACTTTAGCAAAACGTGCTCTTGAAGGAACAGATTTTGAGTGTCTTTCTGATTCATTTGTTGGTCCAAGCTTAATCGCTTTCTCATCAGAGCACCCAGGTGCTGCTGCGCGTATCTTTTCAGATTTCGCGAAAAAGAATGAGAAATTCGAGCTTAAAACGGCCGCTTTTGAAGGAAATGTTGTTGATGCAGCAATGCTTGCTACATTACCTACATACGACGAAGCTGTTGCACGCTTAATGAGTGCTATGAAAGAAGCGTCTGCTGGCAAATTGTGTAAAACAATTGAAGCAGTACGTGTACAGAAAGAAGAGCAAGCTGCTTAATTTTAAGCTGTTTAATCTCACTTTCGGTGTAAAATTTATTTGGACGTAATGTCCGTTAATTATTAGGAAATTTGTAATGTCTGTATCTAAAGACCAAATCCTTGACGCAATTGCTGAAATGTCAGTAATGGACGTTGTTGCTCTTATCGAAGCAATGGAAGAAAAATTCGGCGTAACTGCTGCAGCTGCAATGGTAGCTGGTCCAGCTGCTGAAGCTGCTGAAGAGAAAACAGAATTTGACGTAATCCTTACTGGCGCTGGCGCTAACAAGGTTTCTGCAATCAAAGCTGTTCGTAGCGCAACTGGCCTTGGCCTTAAAGAAGCGAAAGCTCTTGTTGAAGCTGCTCCTACACCTGTTAAAGAAGGTGTATCTAAAGAAGAAGCTGAAGCACTTGCAAAAGATCTTACTGAAGCTGGTGCTGAAGTTGAGGTTAAGTAATTTAGCTTTTGCTAAGTTCGCTGCCTGAGAAATCAGGCAAGGGCTGGTGATTATTTAATCACCGGCCTTTTTGCGCTATAGAGTGATGCACTCTTTTAGTTCAAATAAAATCTGATTTTTTCTTTACTTTCAACGCTTTATAGTTTGCTAGTGTTAAAGTGAGATCTAATTAGAACAACAGTTAAATGTTGTAAAATCTTGGCATAGCTGCCAGTTAAGTCTGTTCTTACAAGAACAGGTCGGGTCAAAGATCAGCAAGCTGAGGAACCCCATGGCTTACTCTTATTCTGAAAAGAAACGTATCCGTAAGGATTTTGGTAAACGTCCACAAGTTTTGGATATACCTTTTTTACTGTCTACACAGTTAGAATCGTTTAAAAAATTCTTAGTGCCGGACGCTGATGGCGATCATGGTTTGGAAGCTGCCTTCCGTTCTGTGTTCCCTATTAAAAGCTACTCGGGAAATTCTGAGCTTCAATACGTAAGTTATCGTATTGGTGAGCCAGTTTTCGATGTAAAAGAATGTCAAATTCGCGGTGTGACTTATTCTGCTCCACTTCGCGTGAAACTGCGTCTTGTTGTTATGGACAAAGAAGCACCAGGCACAGTTAAAGACATTAAAGAGCAAGAAGTTTACATGGGCGAAATTCCGCTCATGACAGATACCGGTACTTTTGTAATCAATGGTACAGAGCGTGTTATCGTTTCTCAGCTACACCGTAGCCCTGGTGTATTCTTTGATAACGACCGCGGTAAAACCCATTCATCGGGTAAAGTATTATATAACGCACGCGTTATACCTTACCGTGGTTCATGGTTAGACTTCGAATTTGATGCAAAAGATAACTTATATGTACGTATTGACCGTCGTCGTAAATTACCGGCGTCTATCATCCTACGTGCACTAGAGTATTCTAGCGAACAAATCCTAGATATGTTCTTCGATAACACTACGTTTGAAGTAACGAACGGTAAAGTTCTTATGGAACTTGTACCTTCGCGTTTACGTGGTGAAACTGCCGCTTTTGATATCAAGAGCGAAGACGGTGAAGTATTTGTTGAAAGCGGTCGTCGTGTTACGGCTCGCCACATCAAGAGCATCGAGAAGAAAGGCATTAAGCAATTAGAAGTACCACATGAGTACATCATTGGCCGTATTGTAGCTAAAAACTATGTTGATGAGTCAACTGGTGAAGTTATTGCAAATGCAAATGACGAGCTAACTCTAGAGCTAATGGCTGAATTGGTTAAAGCTGGTTACACTAAAATTGATACGTTATATATCAATGAAGTGGACAGCGGTGCTTACATGTCAAATACTTTGAACATTGACTCTGCAAGCAGCCGTTTAGAAGCACTAGTAGAAATTTATCGCATGATGCGCCCAGGCGAGCCACCGACGAAAGACGCGGCTGAAGCCTTATTCCAGAACTTGTTCTTCTCTGAAGAACGTTACGACTTATCTACTGTAGGTCGTATGAAGTTCAATAGCCGTGTTGGTTACGATACAGACACAGGCCCTGGCACATTAAGCAAAGAAGACATCGTGTCTGTTATGAAAGTATTAATTGCTATTCGTAACGGTCAAGGCGATGTTGATGATATCGACCACTTAGGCAACCGTCGTATACGTAGTGTTGGCGAAATGGCTGAGAACCAATTCCGTGTTGGTCTAGTACGTGTTGAACGTGCTGTACGTGAGCGTTTAAGCTTAGGTGACCTTGACGCGATAATGCCACAAGATCTTATTAACGCTAAGCCTATTTCGGCAGCTGTTAAAGAGTTCTTCGGCTCGTCTCAGTTATCACAGTTTATGGACCAAAATAACCCACTATCAGAAGTTACGCATAAACGTCGTATCTCTGCATTAGGTCCGGGCGGTCTAACTCGTGAACGCGCAGGCTTTGAAGTACGTGACGTTCACGTAACTCACTATGGTCGCGTATGTCCAATCGAGACTCCTGAGGGTCCAAACATCGGTCTAATTAACTCGTTATCTACGTACGCACGTACAAATGACTACGGTTTCTTAGAAACACCTTACCGCAAAGTGGTAGACGGTGTTGTAACTGATGAAGTTGATTATTTATCAGCCATTGAAGAAGGTCAGTTTGTTATCGCACAGGCGAACTCAAACTTAACTGAAACCAATGAGTTTGTTGATGAACTTATCCCATGTCGTCACAAAGGTGAATCTACCTTTATGGGTCGCATGGACCAGCAGTATATGGATGTATCACCACAACAGGTGATCTCTGTAGCGGCAGCACTTATCCCGTTCCTAGAACACGATGATGCTAACCGTGCATTGATGGGTTCAAACATGCAACGTCAAGCAGTACCAACATTGAAAGCGGATAAGCCGTTAGTAGGTACTGGTATTGAGTTAACACTAGCGAAAGATTCTGGTGTAACTATCGTTGCTAAACGTGGTGGTGAAGTAATGTATGCTGACGCAAGTCGCATCGTTGTAAATGTACATGAAGAAGAACGCATTCCTGGTGAAGCGGGCATCGACATCTACAACTTAACCAAATACACACGTTCAAACCAAAATACATGTATTAACCAAAAACCAACTTGTATGGTTGGCGAACCGGTTACTCGTGGTGACGTGTTAGCAGATGGTCCTTCGACTGACTTAGGTGACTTAGCCCTTGGTCAAAACCTTCGCGTGGCATTCATGCCATGGAACGGTTACAACTTCGAAGATTCAATCTTGTTATCAGAGCGCGTAGTTGAAGAAGATCGTCTAACGACTATCCATATTCAAGAACTACAGTGTGTTGCCCGTGATACTAAATTAGGTCCAGAAGAGATCACTGCAGATATCCCGAATGTGGGTGAGTCTGCGCTAGGCAAGCTTGATGAATCAGGCGTTGTATATATTGGTGCTGAAGTTAAAGGCGGCGATATCCTAGTAGGTAAAGTGACTCCTAAAGGCGAGACACAGCTTACACCTGAAGAGAAGCTACTGCGTGCTATCTTCGGCGAAAAAGCGTCTGACGTTAAAGACAGCTCTTTACGTGTACCAAATTCTGTAACTGGTACCGTAATTGACGTGCAAGTTTTCACCCGTGATGGTGTTGAAAAAGATAAACGCGCGTTAGAAGTTGAAGACATGCAGCTTCGCGAAGCGAAGAAAGACTTCAACGAAGAGTTCCGTATTTTAGAAGCAGGCGTTTTAGACCGTGCACGTAAGCTACTTATAGCTGCTGGTTTTGATGAAGATAAACTTGCATCTCTAAATGCTGAAAAAGTACTTACGCAAAGCCTTGCTGAAGAAGACAAGCAAGCTGAGCTTGAGCAACTAGCTGCACAGTACGATGAACTTAAAGCTGAATACGATAAGAAGTTTGAAAACAAACGTCGTAAAATTACCCAAGGTGATGACCTAGCACCAGGCGTACTTAAGATTGTTAAAGTATACCTAGCTGTTAAACGTCGTATCCAACCGGGTGATAAAATGGCGGGTCGTCACGGTAACAAAGGTGTTATCTCGACTATCGTACCAGTAGAAGATATGCCTTACGATGACAAAGGTCGTACGGTAGATATCGTATTGAATCCACTAGGTGTACCATCGCGTATGAACATCGGTCAGATCCTTGAAACACATATGGGTCTTGCTGCACGTGGTATCGGTGAACGTATTGAAGAGATGATGAAAGAACAACGTGAGCTTCATGAGCTACGTGAATTCATCAAGCAAGCTTACGAAATTGGTGAATCTCGCCAAGTTGTAGACATTGCTAGCTTCACTGATGACGAAATTCGTCGTCTAGCTGAAAACTTAAAAGGTGGTTTACCAATAGCTACTCCTGCATTTGATGGCGCGAAAGAAAACGAAATCAAAGACATGCTTGAGCTTGCGGGCTATCCTCGTAGTGGTCAGGTTACACTTTATGATGGCCGTACTGGTGATCAGTTTGAACGTCAAGTAACTGTTGGTTACATGTACATGCTTAAACTTAACCACTTGGTTGACGATAAGATGCATGCACGTTCTACTGGTTCTTACAGCCTTGTTACTCAGCAGCCGCTGGGTGGTAAAGCACAGTTCGGTGGCCAGCGTTTTGGTGAGATGGAAGTATGGGCACTTGAAGCTTACGGTGCTGCTTACACTCTACAAGAAATGTTAACAGTGAAATCGGATGACGTGAACGGTCGTACTAAGATGTATAAAAACATCGTTGATGGTAACCATAAAATGGAACCAGGTATGCCAGAATCGTTCAACGTATTGTTGAAAGAAATCCGCTCACTGGGTATCAACATCGAGTTGGAAGAAAATTAAGCCAATTAGATGCTGCAGTTAACGCTGCAGCATCTGTTACGGCTGAATAGAATGTAGGGACGAGACTATCCGTCCTCAAGATTAACTCCGACAGGAGAGCTAAGGTGAAAGACTTACTTAAGTTTCTGAAGCAACAAAATAAGACCGAAGAATTCGATGCAATTCGCATTGGTCTTGCTTCACCAGACATGGTTCGTTCATGGTCATACGGTGAAGTAAAGAAACCTGAGACTATTAACTACCGTACTTTCAAGCCTGAGCGCGATGGCTTATTCTGTGCCCGTATTTTCGGCCCAGTGAAAGATTATGAGTGTTTATGTGGTAAATATAAACGCCTTAAACACCGTGGTGTGATCTGTGAAAAGTGTGGCGTTGAAGTAACACTCACTAAAGTGCGACGCGATCGTATGGGTCATATCGACCTTGCGAGCCCAGTTGCACATATATGGTTTTTAAAATCATTACCGTCACGTATTGGCTTAATGCTAGATATGACGCTTCGTGATATTGAACGTGTTCTTTACTTCGAATCATTCGTAGTAACTGAGCCTGGTATGACAACGCTTGAGCGTGGTCAGTTATTAGGTGAAGAAGAATACTTAGATTCACTAGAAGAGCATGGTGATGAGTTTGAAGCGAAGATGGGTGCTGAAGCAGTTTTAGACTTGCTTCGTGAACTCGATCTTGCTCAATTAATTGCTGAGATGCGTGAAGAGTTACCAACAATTAACTCTGAAACTAAGCGTAAAAAAATCACTAAACGTCTTAAGTTAATGGAATCGTTCCACCAATCAGGTAATAACCCTGAGTGGATGATCATGACAGTACTTCCAGTATTGCCACCAGATCTACGCCCATTAGTACCATTAGACGGTGGTCGTTTTGCGACATCTGATCTAAACGACCTTTACCGCCGTGTTATTAACCGTAATAACCGTCTTAAGCGTCTACTAGATTTAGCAGCACCAGACATTATTGTACGCAACGAAAAACGTATGTTACAAGAAGCGGTAGATGCGCTACTTGATAACGGTCGTCGTGGTCGTGCAATTACAGGTTCTAACAAGCGTCCTCTTAAATCTCTTGCTGATATGATCAAGGGTAAGCAAGGTCGTTTCCGTCAGAATCTACTTGGTAAGCGTGTAGATTATTCAGGCCGTTCTGTTATCACAGTAGGTCCTACACTTAAGCTTCACCAATGTGGTCTTCCTAAGAAGATGGCACTAGAGCTATTTAAACCATTCATCTATGGCAAATTAGAACGTCGCGGCATGGCTACGACAATCAAAGCTGCTAAGAAGATGGTTGAACGTGAAGTTCCGGAAGTATGGGATGTACTTGACGAAGTAATTCGTGAACATCCAGTATTACTTAACCGTGCACCAACACTTCACCGTTTGGGTATCCAAGCGTTTGAGCCTGTGCTTATCGAAGGTAAAGCGATTCATTTGCATCCATTAGTATGTGCGGCTTACAACGCCGATTTCGATGGTGACCAAATGGCGGTACACGTACCGTTAACAATCGAAGCGCAGCTTGAAGCTCGTGCATTGATGATGTCAACAAACAACATTCTATCTCCTGCGAATGGTGAGCCAATCATCGTTCCTTCACAGGATGTTGTATTGGGTCTTTATTACATGACTCGTGACCGCATTAACGCTAAAGGCGAAGGCGCGATATTTAAAGATCCAAAAGAAGCAGAAAAAGCATACCGTAGTGGCAATGCAGACCTTCACGCTATTGTGAAAGTACGTATTAGCCAATCAGTTAAAAACGAAGACGGCGTAGTAGAAGATACTATCACTGTTATCGATACAACTGTTGGTCGTGCAATTTTGTCTCTAATTTTACCTAAAGGCATGCCGTTTGCGTCAATCAACCAGCCGCTAGGTAAAAAGCAGATTTCTGGCTTATTGAATGAGTGTTACCGTCGTCTAGGTCTTAAAGATACAGTTATCTTTGCTGACCAAGTTATGTACACCGGTTTCCATTACGCAATGAAGTCAGGTGTTTCTATCGGTATTGATGACTTAGTTATCCCACCGGTTAAAGCACAGATAATTGAATCAGCTGAAGCTGAAGTTACTGAAATCAACCAACAATTCCAATCAGGTCTTGTAACGGCTGGTGAAAAGTACAATAAAGTTATCGATATCTGGTCACGTGTAAACGAAAACTTATCACGTGAAATGATGTCTAACTTGTCGAAAGACACAGTTATTAATGCTAAAGGTGAAGAAGTAGAGCAACCGTCATTTAACTCAGTGTTTATGATGGCCGACTCAGGTGCTCGTGGTAGTGCTGCACAGATTCGTCAGTTGGCGGGTATGCGTGGTCTAATGGCACGTCCAGATGGTTCAATCATCGAGACGCCAATCACAGCTAACTTCCGTGAAGGTCTAAACGTACTTCAGTACTTCATCTCAACGCATGGTGCGCGTAAAGGTCTTGCCGATACAGCACTTAAAACAGCTAACTCGGGTTACCTAACGCGTCGTCTAGTAGACGTTGCACAAGATTTGGTAATCAATGAAGATGACTGTGGCACAGAAGATGGCTTAACAATGAAACCGCTTATTGAAGGTGGTGATGTTGTAGAAGCACTTCGTGAACGTGTTCTAGGTCGTGTTGTTGCTGAAGATATTGTAATTCCAGGTACTAATACAGTACTTGTTGAACGTAATATCATGCTTGATGAAAAACTGTGTGATCTTTTAGAAGAGCACTCAGTGGATGAAGTTCGCGTACGTTCTGTTATCACATGTGATAACGACTTTGGTGTATGTGCTAAGTGTTATGGTCGTGACCTTGCGCGTGGTCATATCATTAACGCGGGTGAATCAGTCGGTGTTATCGCGGCGCAGTCAATCGGTGAGCCGGGTACACAGCTTACGATGCGTACATTCCACATCGGTGGTGCAGCATCAAGAGCGTCAGCAGAAAACAACGTACAAGTTAAAACTAACGGTACATTAAAACTGCACAACGCTAAATATGTATTAAATACAGATGGTAAGATTGTTATTACCTCACGTTCTACTGAGATCACTATCATTGATAGCTATGGTCGTGAAAAAGAGCGTTATAAAGTACCTTACGGTGCGGTATTAACAGTGCAAGATAATGCTGAAGTTCAAGGTAACGACATCGTTGCTACTTGGGACCCGCATAGTCACCCAATCGTTCTTGAGCATAAATCAAAAGTATCGTTTAGCGATATCGATGATTCAAATACAGAAACGCAGACTGATGAACTAACCGGTTTAACCCGTATAGTTGTTAAAGATCTTGCTAAAGTAAATACGAAAGAACCAAAGCTTATCATTGAAAATGAAGAGCGCGGTCTGCAAGAAACACGTCTTCCTTCATTCACGACGATTGAAGTTATTGACGGCGTTACAGCAAACCCAGGTGACGTGTTAGCACGTATTCCGCAAGAAGGTTCGAAAACTCGTGATATCACGGGTGGTCTACCACGCGTAGCCGACTTATTTGAAGCTCGTAAGCCAAAAGAACCAGCTATATTAGCTGAAGTAACTGGTACTATTAGCTTCGGTAAAGAGACCAAAGGTAAGAAGCGTTTAGTTATTACTCCAGCAGAAGGCGATCATTACGAAGAAATGATTCCTAAGTGGCGTCAACTTAACGTGTTTGAAGGTGAGCAAGTGTCTAAAGGTGAAGTTATCGCCGATGGTCCTGAATCACCGCATGACATCTTACGCCTACGTGGTGTGACTCATGTTGCTAACTACATCGTTAACGAAGTGCAAGAGGTTTACCGTTTGCAAGGCGTTAAGATCAATGACAAGCACATTGAAACAATTATCCGTCAGATGATTCGTAAATGTACAATCATACACGGTGGTGATACTGACTTCTTAGCCGGTGAACAAATCGAAGTGGCGCGCGTTAATATCGCAAACCGTGACCTTGAAAAACAAGGTAAGATACCAGCTAAGTTTGAAATCCAGTTAATGGGTATCACAAAAGCATCACTAGCAACAGAATCTTTCATCTCTGCAGCGTCTTTCCAAGAGACAACACGTGTTCTTACAGATGCGGCAGTGAATGGTAAGAGCGATGAGCTTCGCGGTCTGAAAGAAAACGTAATTGTGGGTCGTTTGATCCCAGCCGGTACCGGTTTTGCGTATCATCAAGAACGTATGGCTCGCCGTAAACAAAGCAAAGTAGTAGTAGAAGAGCAAACAGTAAGTGCAGAAGAGGCAACTCAAGCACTTACAGACGCTCTAAATGCTGATTTGTCTGGAAATCAATAAACTGTTCTTAATCAATAGATTAAGTGATCGTGAGGCAGTTATATGCTGTCTTACGGTTAGTTTAGGTTGACAGGTTAAACTTTGCTCATTAAAATTCCGCCACCCATTTACTTGTGTGCTCAATGCAGGCTCGTAAATAAAGGGCGGATTTTTTATTTTTTTCAGTAGTAATTTTAATTTCAGGAGCTATTTAAATGGCAACTATTAACCAGCTAGTGCGTAAGCCACGCCGTAGCAAGGTTACGAAAAGTAACTCAGCTGCACTAAAAGCGTGTCCGCAAAAGCGCGGTGTATGTACTCGCGTATATACAACTACACCTAAGAAACCTAACTCGGCGTTACGTAAAGTAGCACGTGTACGTTTAACTAACGGTTTCGAAGTAACTTCATACATTGGCGGTGAAGGTCATAACCTTCAAGAGCATAGTGTAATCCTAATCCGTGGTGGTCGTGTTAAAGATTTACCAGGTGTGCGTTTTCACACTGTTCGTGGTGCACTTGACTGTGCAGGCGTTAGCGATCGTCGTCAAGCTCGTTCTAAATACGGTGCAAAACGCCCTAAAGGCTAATTGTTTTCCGTTAGTAAGGCCAAGCACTAAATATTTATAATTATTGTTTTGGGTGATTGACTCGAAAGAGCAAACCTGAATAAACCGGAGATACAAAATGCCTAGAAGACGCGTAATCGGTCAACGTAAAATTCTTCCAGATCCTAAGTTCGGATCGGAACTTCTTGCTAAATTCGTTAACATCGTGATGTTAGACGGCAAGAAATCTACTGCTGAAAAAATTGTTTATGGTGCGCTAGACGTGGCTGCTGAGAAATCAGGCAAGTCGCACCTAGAAATCTTTGAAACTGCACTTGATAACATTCGCCCACAGGTAGAAGTTAAATCTCGCCGTGTTGGTGGTTCAACTTATCAAGTACCAGTTGAAGTACGTCCAGTTCGTCGTAACGCATTAGGTATGCGTTGGTTAGTAGACGCTGCACGTAAGCGTGGCGAAAAATCTATGGGCTTACGTTTAGCTCAAGAAATCGTTGACGCTTCTGATAATAAAGGCACTGCGGTTAAGAAACGTGAAGACGTTCACCGTATGGCTGAAGCGAATAAAGCATTCGCTCATTACCGTTGGTAATCTGTCTTTAACCTTTAAGAGGATCATATGGCACGTACAACTCCACTTGAGCGCTATCGTAATATAGGTATTGTTGCTCACGTAGATGCAGGCAAAACCACCACAACAGAACGTGTTCTGTTCTACACAGGTCTTTCTCATAAGATCGGTGAAGTACATGATGGCGCTGCAACTATGGATTGGATGGAGCAGGAACAAGAGCGTGGTATCACAATCACTTCTGCTGCAACAACGTGTTTTTGGAAAGGGATGGACGCTCAATTTGACGCCCATCGTATCAATATTATTGATACTCCAGGACACGTAGATTTCACTATTGAAGTAGAGCGCTCTTTACGTGTACTTGATGGTGCGGTAGTTGTTCTTTGTGCTTCATCTGGTGTACAGCCGCAAACTGAAACAGTTTGGCGTCAAGCGAACAAATACGAAGTTCCGAGAATGATCTTCGTAAATAAAATGGATCGCACGGGCGCTGACTTTTTAGCAGTGGTTAGCCAGGTGAAATCTCGTCTTGGAGCAACGCCTGTTCCAATTCAGTTGCCTGTAGGCGCTGAGGACGACTTTAAAGGTGTTATTGACCTTATTAAAATGAAAGTGATTAACTGGAACGAAGCGGACCAGGGTATGACTTTCTCTTATGAGGCAATACCGGCAGAACTTCTGGAATTAGCTGAAGAATGGCGCTCTCATTTAGTTGAAAGCGCTGCTGAAGCAACAGAAGAACTAATGGATAAATACTTAGAAGGTGAAGAGTTAAGTGAAGCAGAAATTAAAAATGCTTTACGCCAACGAACATTAGCGAATGAGATTGTTCCAGTTACTTGTGGTAGCGCATTTAAAAACAAAGGCGTTCAAGCTGTGCTTGATGGCGTTGTTGAGTATATGCCGTCACCAGAGCAAGTGAAACAAATCCAAGGTATTCTAGAAAATGGTACTGAGGAAGAACGTCCAGCTAATGATAAAGCGCCGTTTGCTGCACTCGCTTTTAAGATTGCAACAGACCCGTTTGTTGGAACCTTGACCTTTTTCCGTGTTTACTCTGGTACTGTTAAACAGGGTGACACGGTATATAATCCAGTAAAAAGTAAGCGTGAGCGACTTGGCCGTATCGTACAGATGCATTCAAACTCTCGTGAAGAGATCAAAGAAGTTTTCGCAGGCGACATCGCGGCAGCTATTGGTCTTAAAGACGTAACAACAGGTGAAACACTGTGTGATCCGAATTCTATTATTACGCTTGAGCGTATGGAATTCCCTGAACCAGTAATCTCTATTGCGGTTGAGCCTCGCACTATAGCTGACCAAGATAAGATGGGTATCGCGCTAGGTAAACTAGCTGCTGAAGACCCTTCTTTTCGCGTACAAACTGACGAAGAATCAGGCCAGGTTATAATCTCTGGCATGGGTGAGCTTCACCTAGATATCATCGTCGACCGTATGAAACGTGAATTCAGTGTTGAATGTAACGTTGGTAAGCCGCAGGTCTCATACCGAGAAGCTATTCGTTCAACTGTTAAGGTTGAAGGGAAGTTTATACGTCAGTCAGGTGGTCGTGGTCAATATGGTCACGTTTGGCTTAAACTTGAACCGATGGACATTACGGATGATGAGTCACCAATCTACGAGTTCGTTAACGAAACCGTAGGTGGTTCTGTTCCTAAAGAGTTCGTTCCTGCGGTAGACAAAGGTATCCAAGAGCAAATGTCTCAAGGTGTACTTGCAGGCTACCCATTACTTGGCGTTAAAGCGACTTTATATGATGGTTCATTCCATGATGTAGATTCGAATGAAATGGCATTTAAAATAGCAGGTTCACTGGCAATGAGAGATGGGGCGCGTAAAGCTGACCCTGTACTTTTAGAGCCAGTAATGAAGGTTGAAGTACTCACTCCTGATTCAAATATGGGTGATGTAGTTGGCGACTTAAACCGTCGCCGCGGCATAATCGAAGGCATGGAAGATGCATTAGGTGGACTTAAGCAAATTAATGCGCAAGTTCCTCTTTCTGAAATGTTTGGTTATGCGACTGCTTTACGATCTGCAACACAGGGCCGTGCCTCATACTCTATGGAGTTTGTGAAGTACGCTGAAGCATCTAAAAATGTTGCAGATACAATAATTTCAGCTCGCGCTGTTATATAATTTTAGCTTGTCTGGCTCAATAGTGAGTCAGGCTTTAATTTCTTTATTAGGAATTTTTTAAGATGGCAAAAGAAAAGTTTGAACGCGTAAAACCGCACGTAAACGTTGGTACAATCGGCCACGTTGACCACGGTAAAAC
>NZ_JBBMQY010000010.1:0-144596 GCF_038900255.1 Pseudoalteromonas sp. AS84
TCAATTAAACTATCTATGTCGTCTAAATCAAAGTCGTCACTTTCCTCAACTAATGAATCATCTGCAGTATCAACTGCGGCCTCATCAATTAAACTATCTATGTCGTCTAAATCAAAGTCGTCACTTTCCTCAACTAATGAATCATCTGCAGTATCAACTGCTGCTTCATCAATTAAACTATCTATGTCGTCTAAATCAAAGTCGTCACTTTCCTCAACTAATGAACCATCTGCAGCATCAACTGCTGCTTCATCAATTAAACTATCTATGTCGTCTAAATCAAAGTTGTCGTTTTCTTCTAGAAGTTCATTTTCGTCGAGTAACTCTGCATCAATTGAGTCATCTACCACATCACTTTTTGGTTCATTCGCTTCATCAATTAAGCTATCTATATCATCTAAATCAAAGTTGTCGCTTGAATCAAGTTCATCTAAAGTGTTATCTGAGGTATCTAATTCTGTTGATGTTTGATCTAATAATTCATCTATATCAAAATTATCATCATCTGCAAGCTCCTCACTTAAAGCCGCCATTTCATCATGAGACTCTAAGCTATCATCTTCTAAAGCTTCGCTTGTTTGCGGTGCATCAAACTCAGGTAGACTATCGTCTTCATCAAACAAGCTATCTAAATCGTCATTAGTTAGAATTTCATCATTGTTTATTGAGTCATCAGATAAGTCTAAATCTATATCTTCAGCGTTTTCATCTGAAGGTTGATCAAAACCTTGCTGCATAAAAATATCAAGTTCATCATTGTCATCGGTATTTTCATCATCAAAAACAATGTCATCACTTAGTAGGCTTTCGAGCTCATCCTGATCGAGTAAATTTTCACCACCAGAAAAATCATCTAGGCCGTCATCTAAATCATCATCAGGCAACATATCATTTTCGAGATTATCATCAAGTTGAACACTCAAGTCATCTAAAGGATCGGGTACAATTGGATCGTCATTTAAACTTGGATCTAAATCATCATCGCCAGTATAAGTTGGGGTTTGTGGTAAAAAGTCATCATCGTTTTGTGGCTCTTCTTGATTACTTGCTCGTTTGCGTAAAAACATAACAATTGCAAAAACAATCAGTAGCCCAGGAATAAACATTAATAAACCCAGCACTATAGGATTTGAAAATAATGAGCTTAAATCAAACGATTCTTTTGGTATTACCTCTTGTTTTTTTTGTTGTGCAATAATCTCGTTTTGTTTAACAATTAGTTCTTTTAACTGATTTTGAATTTCGCTGTCTTGTCCTAACTGTAAGCGTAAGTTTTCGAGTTCGTTTGAAATACCTGATAATTGTTTTTTAAGATTATTATTTTCAACTAAAATTTCTTCTACATTGCTTACAGAATTTTTAAACTGTTGTTGTAACTCAACCAGCTTAGTACCTTGCTCTGTTTTTATTTCATTTAATTCTTTCTGTATCTCTTTTTTGGCATCGTCTACGTCGACTTTACGAGCTTGAGTTACTTTTGTTTGCGCTGAGGTAATTTCGCTTTGCGTAAGTGTGCCATTTTTTTTCTTTTCCCATAATGCATCATCTTGCTCAGAACGTTGCTTTGCAAGCTGTGTATTTACACTTTTTATTTCGGCTAAAGTTGGGATTTTTAAATAGGCACCATTTTGAATATGGTTAAGATTTTGTTCTAAAAATGAGTTGGGGTTTTTGTTATACAAGGCCTGCATAACTTGATAAATGCTGACGGAGTTATCTGGGCGCACTTTAGCCGCTAAACGCCAAAGTGTGTCAGTTGGTTTAATTGGCCCAATAGATCGCCCTTGCGCACCATAGTCAACGCCTTTAGGCCCCTTTAATTGGGTACTGTCTTGAGAGTAAACTGGCGTTACTATCAATGCAGACGCTAATATAATAAGTGTAACTAAACCGCGCATGCTGATCCTTTAATATTTAAATATTAACAAAACACTTAAAGCTTAAGTGCATAAATATTGTTGATTATTGCTGTTATCAGCCAAATGACTGACTCGCATTTATTATTACAATCTATTTTTATTGCAAGCTCTATTCCAATTACAAACTATAAACCAGTTAGGGCTTAATATCCATCGCAACACCTTGAAAATAAATGCCTTAAAACATCTTTATAAATATTAATTTATTGAGTGTTATCAATCAGTTTATATACTTTTAGAATTAAACGGCAAAAAATTGACAAGCTCTATAAACAAAAAGCGGCAAACAAATAATGTTTACCGCTTCTCAAGTGTGTTCAACGCTATTAACTATTACATGTAATTAGCAATAAGCTCTTCTGCAATTTGGATACTGTTAGTTGCAGCACCTTTACGAGTGTTATCACTTACAACCCACATGTTTAATCCATGAGGATGAGAAATATCAGCACGTAATCGGCCTATATAAACAGTATCGTTACCACTAGCGTCAGACACTGCTGTAGGGTAATCACCTTCATCATCAATTAGCTCAACACCAGGCGCGTCTTTTAAAAGTTGCTTAACGTGTTCAAAGTCATAAGGCATGCGCGTTTCAATATTAATTGATTCTGAGTGACCAAAAAATACGGGAACACGTACACATGTAGGATTTACTGCAATGGTGGTATCACCCAAAATTTTATGAGTTTCATTTACCATTTTCATTTCTTCACGCGTGTAGCCATTATCTTCAAAGCTATCAATTTGAGGAATAACGTTAAATGCAATTTGCTTTGGAAATACTTTATTGTCCATAGGGCGTGCATTCATCAAATTAGCTGTTTGCTTTGCAAGTTCATCAACCGCTTCTTTACCTGCACCCGATACAGCTTGGTAAGTAGATACGTTGATACGGTCTATTCCATAAGCATCATAAATTGGTTTAAGTGCTAGCATCATCTGAATAGTTGAACAGTTAGGGTTAGCAATAATATTACGGTTTCTAAAGTCAGCTAGACTTGAAGCATTAACTTCTGGCACCACTAGCGGGATTTCAAAATCATTTCTAAAGTGCGATGTATTATCAATTACAATACAGCCGGCATCAGCAGCAATAGGGGCATATTTTTCAGATACACTACCACCAGCAGAAAACAAACCTATATGCGCTTGGCTAAAGTCAAAGCCTTCAACGTCAAGTACTTCAATGGTCTCACCACGAAACTTTATGTCTTCACCTGCGCTGCGGCTGCTCGCAAGTAAAAAAAGCTGATCGACAGGAAACTTACGATCTGCTAGCGTTTCAATGATTTGACGGCCTACTAAACCAGTAGCGCCAAGTACGGCAACGTTATATTTTTGCGACATATTTCTTCCTCTATAAACGACATTAAAACAACATCGTTAGTTAAATAATTATTTAGCTATGCTAAAGCCAAGTTGACTAAGTGCTGCTAGTTGTGGGCTATCACCTTGTAGGAATAAGGTGCTAAATTCTCGCCTTACCGGATAGTTTTTACGTAAACTATCAAAGCCCTCACCTTCTAAATGACGAAGTAAAATTCCGTCATCGCGGCGTACGTCATAAATTAAATGCACCAAACGGGCAATATCTTGCTCATTAAGGCTTTGCGTGACAGTTGCATTTGTAATAGCAGGCATTGGTAAAAAATCATCCAACGATTTACTCACCTCTACACCTTTTAGGTCACACAATTTTTGATACAACATTTGTGTACCTCGTGCTTTCCCCTCAAGTGTATGCCCTGCGATATGCACACTGGCATAACGCACATGCTCTAGTAATTCAGTTAGAATATTGGGCTCTTTTTCCCATACATCAAGTACTAAATCTAAATCAGCCCCAGCTTCCATTACCTCAAGCAAAGCTTGATTATCAATTACATCGCCTCGGCTTGCGTTAATTAGCGTGAGTCCTGGCTTAAGTGCTTTTAATCGCTCTTTATTCATCATGTGCAGCGTTTTGTGCTCGCCACTTATAACAAGTGGAACATGAAAAGTAACAACATCTGATTGCGCTAATAACTCATCAAGCGCTACATGCTCTTGTAGTAGGCCCTTTTCGTGCTTAATTGGATCGCACAGCAGTACGTCGACATTTAATGCTTTTAATTTTTGCGACAAACACGTGCCAATGTTACCCATACCAACAATACCAATTGTTTGACCACATAATGGGCGCGCATTTTCTTGGCTTAATGCAAATAAACTACTAATTACATATTCAGCTACAGCAACGGCATTACAACCAGGTGCACTGGTAAAAGCAATATTTCTGTCATGTAGTAATTGCGTATCAATATGGTCAATGCCAATTGTGGCAGTCCCCACAAAGCGCAGCTTGTTAGCTTGTGCCAATAGTTCATGATTAACATTAGTCACTGAACGAGTAAGGAGTACATCTACATTTATTAATTGTTCAGGCGTTAATTTACGACCATCAAAACGCTCAACCTCACCAAAGTCTGCAAAGTACTGCTCAACTAAAGGCATATTTTGATCGGCAAGAATTTTCATCACTGAGTCCGTTTGGCAATTAAGTGGCGCCATTGTAACGAACAACCAAGCCTTTACACAAACTAAAAAGGCGCATTTAAGCTGATACAAATACTTAAAAGTGGTTATGTTGATTGTTTTAAATCAGCAATTTAAATTAGGGATTTAAATTATGCGGATAATAATTTTACTATTGAATATATAAAGGCCGAATCACAGCATGATTCGGCCTTTATTATGAAAAATAAACTTCAATTACATCGAATTTTATTTACTTGATTTTAGTTTATAGCTCAAAATCTTTTTTGAATTTTAAACCAAATTCGCTGCGGTCATTACTACGCATTACACCAACAAAACCTGATTGTTGTAGACGACCAACATCGTAAACTTCGTTTAGAACGTTTTCACCATACAGTGTAACTTCCATATCGCCATATGAATTAGTGTACGAAATATTAAAACCAACTAATTCACGAGAATCAATAGTCTCACTTTGGTTGTAAACTGATTGACCTTGCATTTCACTGCGATACGAATAATTAGCATTAAACGCAAGTGTTGCGCCACTCTCTAAATCCATAAAGTAAGAAGGTGCAACCATGACAGTCCAGCGTGGTGTAAGTGCTGGTGAATCGCCTTTACCTATGCCTTGTACGCCCTCAGCAACTTCTGTTATTTCAGAATCTAAATAACCAACTGCACTACGAATAGTAAAGTCATCGGTAATAGCAACGGTTGTTTCAAGTTCAATACCTTGCGCTTTAGATTGACCCGCATTTTCTACAATTGTTACAAAGCCACCACCCGCTGTTGGATCTGAAAACGGCAATGCTAAATCGGTGTAATCAGTCACAAATACCGCAAGCATCATAGATACATTTTCGTGTACTTGGCCTTTTAAACCCATTTCGTAGTTAACCGCTTTTGTTTCGTCAAACGATACAAATTGATCTGGTCCACCAAATGGACGCGGTGGAAAACCACCTGTTTGATAACCTTTTTGAACCTGGCCATACACATTCATATTATTGCTAAGCTGATAAGATGCATTTACATCCCACGTAACTGCATCAAAATCCGCACTTACATACTTACGAGTTGGAAATGATGGGAATATAGCATTTGCATCTTTCTTATCTTTTGAATAACGAAGGCCACCACCAACCGTTAAATCGTTAGTTAAATCGTAGCTGGCATTTATATATGCTGCATACGAATTCGTTTCTTGGTTAATTTCAAATTCACCGTAACCACCAAATGATTCTGTTACACCATCATTCAACAAGCCATTAGGTGTATTAAATGGGCTAAATACAAACGGGCCTGAACGTGTAAAGCCATCTTCATTAAAAAAGTAAAGACCAGATACAAAGTCCATATTATCGAATGTTGCATTTAGCTGAACTTCAAAAGAGTATTGATCAGCACCGCCCTCCTCTGGGAACTCAGACAAGTTTAAAGGTGATGCATCATCATCTAGGCCACCTTCATACTCAGATGTACGGTAACTTGAGATAAACTTAGTAGTATAAGTATCGTTAATTGCCCAATCGGCTGAAAACGATGTGCCCCAACCTGAGTAAGAGGTAGATTCAATACCCGCAACGGTTGTACCTAAATCATCAGGGTCTGATGGAATTAAATCTTGAGTCAATAATGGGAAATCTCCATTAAACACATCGCTTGCATCTAGCGGATCAGTTAATTCAATTGTGTAGGGCGATTGGCCAGATTCGTTATCGACACCATCTAAAGAAAAAGTAAATGCTAAGTCGGTTTTTACTTGCCATTTAAGTGCAACACGGCCGCTAAACTCCTCTTCTTCACCAATTTCTTTTTCTGGGTTTGCTAAATTAACTGCCTCGCCCACACCATCACGTGTTTTGTACGATGCACTTGCAGACATACTTACATCATCTGTTAGTGAATTGTTAAAATAAACATCACCTGCAATACGTCCGCGACTCCCCAGCTTTGCAGTAGTAGTTACAATACCTTCATCACCAGGTTGTTTGGTAATTACATTTACAGCGCCACCTAATGTATTACGGCCATATAAAGTACCTTGTGGGCCACGAAGCACTTCAACACGCTCAACATTAGGTAATGATAAGTTAGAACCCATTTGACGACCTAAGTACACACCATCAAGATACACACCCACACCCGGATCGGTAGTTATTATATGATCTTGCAAACCTATACCGCGGATAAATACAGACGCATGCGCAGAATTACCCACGCCATAGCGGGTAATATTTAAATTTGGAACATATTTACCAATATCTTCTAAGTTACTCATATTGGCTTTATCAATTAGATTAGCGCCAATTGACGTGATAGCGGTTGGAGATTCAAACAGGCTCTCTGTACGTTTACGAGCTGTGACTTCTATCTTTTCGAATGCGTCTTGTTTAGCTGTTGTTTTAGCTTCTTCGCTGTTTACAGAGGTAGTGAGTGAAGCAAGAATTGCTAAGCTTAACTGTGAGAGGTTACGTAATTTCAAAATATTCTCCAAAGGATACCGGATGATTTAGTTATGCATTTATACTTAAGAGTATAAAATTCAGGCATAAAAAAAGATGCTTAATAGCACCTTTCCTCTGGACGGGTATTATATGACAGAATTGTGAAGAAATGTATAAATTATTTGAATGAATGTATAAAGAATAAAAGTGATTTAGACATTGTTAGTTTTTGGTGGATTATCACAAATAAAGAACATTAATATCAACCTCACTAAAAAGCTGTTTTAAAACAAAAAATCGCATAAATACAATTTTAAAAAACACATAAAATGTACTATACACATGCACTTTAGTGTATAAAAAAAGAGCTAAAACACATTCTCCTATCATTGAAATTAACTAAAAATAAGAATATAGTACTAAAATGTAATCTATGGATAGAATATTATGAATATTGTAAATACAGTAGATAAAAGCCCAAAATGCTTCACCAACTCAAATTACACCTCACTTTTTTGTGTTGCAGCTGACTTCAACGTCCTACTCGTTAATTATCAAGCTTTAAACGTCATTACCAATTATGAACTTATAAATCAGTTTATGCTAAAAAACGGTCATCAAGGACTCGTTATTTTTGATGTCCCAAAAGACTGCGATGTACTGCCATTAAAAGAGTGGCCAAATTTAAAAGGATTGTTTTATGAAGGCACAGACGAAGTACTACTACAACAAGGATTAGAAGCAATTGAACAAGGAAAGTTATGGTTCCCTCGTGCAGTAACCGATGATTGGATGAGGCAAATGCTAGCGAGTGAACAACAAACTACACTGCAATCAAACAACTTAACCAGTAAAGAAATGAAAGTATTAAACTTATTATTTTCTGGCTTACATTCAAGTGCAATTGCCGACACTTTATTTATAAGTGAAGCTACTGTTCGCGTGCACTTACACAAGGTTTATCAAAAGATTGCTGTGAAGAACAAGCAACAAGCATTACTTTGGTGTCAAAAAAACTTAAATAAAATCAATGCTTAAGCGGGTTTATTTGAAGCCTCATTGTGCCTACTCGACTATGATTCTGAATTATTATTTAAACTGAAAGCGTAAAGTCAATGTTAGCCTCACTTAAATACACGAGATAACCAGCCCCTTTCTTTTCTTAAACAGCATTTTTTAATTGCCTTCAATGAAGAGTCAATATTAAAAACCCACCTTGCGAACAACAATACTGCAAGCAAAAAACACATTCTTTTTCTCATTCTTTATTGCCTGAAATAATTGCAAAGTATTCGTATTACTTATCGTGCAAAGTAATGGCTCGGCACCACCACTTTTTAGCACACACTGCTGGAATGCTAGTGTAATAATTACTGATTACTAAGACCACCATTGTCAGATTACACTGATTCCCCCATAGGCGAATTGCAATTAATCACTAGCTTTGTACTCAGGAGGCCACCTGATAAAACTGCAAGGTATTATTTTGTATAATAGAGACGCTAAGTGGCGAGATATAACCTATCAAAAGACTTACTTCATCGTAACCGTATGCGTTCATTACAAAGCAACATAATAAAAACAAGTTAGCTTCTCCATGAGTGCTATTTCCTCTTAACAATCTCGCTTAGAAAAATTTAATCCTATAATAGAACTTCCGTTTAGAAAGTTGCTATTTGCTTATAACTAACTTTACTTATTAATAATTTCGACTATATATTTACATAAAATATAAACATTTAAACCAAGTAACTTATATGAAATACATAGAGTTAAGTAATAGCAACTTTGTGTAGCACTAAATACAGCACAAATAGCTTACAGATAAAATTATTAAAATAAGTTGTAGGTGGCATATTTTTATACCCGAAGACAGGGCTAAACATTTTTAATGTACAAACATTATCACGGGATTAATTTGTAAAAACAAAATAATATTGACTTAAAATTAAATAAAAACCTTAAACCATTCTGTTTATTAGATAAATACTCGTTATGCACTTATACTAATAAAGAAATCAACATTTAAATAACAAATAGGAACAACATATGAAAAAGCTATCTGTAGCAGTGGCTGTATGTGCAGTTTTAGCATCTAGCTATGCTAGTGCTGAGGTAAGAATTAATGGTTTTGCATCAATTGTCGGTGGTAAAAGTCTGGATAGTGACAGTACTTTGTACGGCTATGATGACGATATCTCTTTTAAAAATGAGAGTAAATTCGCTTTACAATTATCTGCAGACCTACATGAAAAGCTAACAGCTACGGCTCAAATTATTGCGCGTGGAGAGGATGACTTTGACGCTACATTCGAATGGGCATACGTTACTTATGAATACAGCGATGAACTGCAATTTAGCGCTGGTAAAATGCGTGTTCCTTTTTACAAGTACTCTGATTTCTTGGATGTAGGTTATGCTTATCGCTGGGTACGTCCGCCAAAATCAGTATACGGTATCCCATTTTCAACTTATGAAGGAGTTAGTGTAGTTTACAGCTCTCAATTGGGTGATTGGGATTCTACGCTTCAAGGCTTTTATGGTGCATTCGATGGTGATATTGATGTATTTGGAACAGAATTACCTGCTCAATTAAATAATTTAGGCGGTATAAACTGGAGTCTATCATACGACTGGTTCAGTGCGCGAGCTGCATACATTGTGGCCGACACTAGCATTTCATCAGAGGATAGCGGCCTAATTGGTCTCGTAAGTGTATTGTCTGATAGTGGCTTAACTAATACGGCGAATGACCTAATCACTGAAGAAGATAAAACGAGCTTCGTTGGCGTTGGTTTTTCTATTGATTATGAAAACTTTTTGTTTGATGCCGAATATACGCAATTTGAGGTTGAAGACAGTATACTACCAGAACAGTCACAGTATTACGCATCAGTTGGTTACCGTATTGACAGTGTAATTGTTCATTTTACTTATGAAGACAATGATGACAAACATGACTCATCACGTTTTAATACCATTGAGTCAATACCAACCTTAAATTCAGCTGTAAATGGTGCTCTTGAAGGTCTTCGTGCACAAAGTAACGTATACACAATTGGTGCACGTTATGATTTTCATCCTTCCGCTGCTTTCAAGATCGACTTTAGTCGTTTTGAAGATGACATAACTGATACAGATACGGATGTTGTAGCTGTCGGTGTAGATCTTGTCTTTTAATTGGAGCCTATGATGAAAAAATTAATTTTAGTAAGTGCACTTTCATTGTGCTCAATTAATGTATTTGCAGAAGTTGCTGTGATTATTAATCCAAGCAATGCTAGCTCTGTAGATGCTGACACAATAAAAAAGATTTATCTGGGAAAAAGTAAGTCATTTAGTAATGGCGATAAAGTTAATCCTATAAATCAAGACGGTACATCTGTAGCCGATGAATTTAACGACAAAGTAGTGGGTAAGTCTAGCAGTCAGTTAAATGCATATTGGTCAAAGCTTGTATTTACAGGTAAAGGTACCCCACCTGAAAAACTAACAACTGACCAAGCTGTTATTGATTTTGTTGCCGCTAATAACGACGCTATTGGCTATGTTGATAGCGCTAAAGTGACCGATAAAGTTAAAGTAATTGCTACTTTTTAGCAGTAAAATTGATATAACCCCAGAGGTTAATGCAGATAGGTTGATAAGTATTTAACTAATCGATAAACCGGCCTTCTGGTTCGTTTATAAAGGCTTCTGAATTTATTCAGAAGCCTTTTCTTTTCCAACCCACTACAACACTTCATCTAGCCAATAGCTACGTACCCAATTCAGAAGACTTCTGTGAACTGAGTGTTGCGACGTGTGTAATTAATATTATTAACTTAATTCAGACTATGTTTATTGAGAACTCAGGGAGCATCCCTAAATAAATAGAGTAATCGTAAGCTTAAGTAGAGCATCAAATATTACTAATAAAGCGAGGGTGAGCATAAACTAGGTATGTCAAATATCCAAAAAAAGCCAGTCAGCGGTTAACTAACTGGCATCAACCCTTGGGTAGATTTTTATACTGACTCAGTACTAAGCTTTACTCAATTCTAAACTTAGCTGTTGCATCTAATAAGTTGTCTGATAGGTAGTGAAGGTTTTTGGCTACGTCGCGAACAGCAAGTAATGAGTCCATAGTATCTTCGAACGATACATGCATATTTGACACATTATCTACTACCATAGCTGCAACGGATGTTTGTTCCTCTGTCGCTGCTGCTATTTGCGAATTCATACCATTAATTTCTAACATTTGCTCTGCGATTTTCTCTATTGAAATACCTGTTTTCTCTGCGGCTGTAGCATTATCTGTTGCCATATCTCGTGCTGAAGTCATAGCTGCTACAGATTCATTTGCGGCAGTCGTTAATGACCCCAATAGTTCACGTATTTCATTAGTAGAATGTGCAGTGCGAGAAGCCAGTTCACGAACCTCATCAGCCACTACCGCAAAACCTCTTCCATGTTCACCTGCTCGAGCGGCTTCAATAGCAGCATTAAGGGCAAGTAAGTTTGTCTGATCTGCAATAGACGTGATTACATTCAAAATCTGCGATACATTTTTTGTATCGTCCGCAAGCTTATTGATAGTACTTGCAGCTCGATTGATTTCATCACTGAGCGTACGAGAGGCGGTAACTGACATTTGCACTTGTGTACGACTTTGTTCAACTTCTTTCTCGGCCGTTTCAGCAGCGTGAGAAGCGTTAGCCGCAGATTCTGATATGTCACCAACACTCTGCTTCATTTCTTCCATAGATTGCTTAACAATTTCAGCATCAGTGGTTTGTTTTGTTGTAGCGCGCTCAGCTTGTTCCATACCTTGAACTAGTCGTGTTGAGTTTTCCATTAAAGGCTCACATACAGCAATAACTTCAAGAACCGTTTCTCTTAGCAAGGAAATAAATGCATTGAAATTAATAGAAACTTGGCCAATCTCGTCTTCTGAATTAACAGATAGTTGGGTGCTTAAAGAACCATTCCCGCTTGCTAATAAACTAAGGTTGTTAGCTGCATCACTAGCAGATGAGCCTATATTCTTAGCAATCCAAATAGCCATAAACAATAATAAAATTAATGAAATAATGGATACAGCTAACATTAGAGTTAATGCTTCATCAGAGCGCGCTTTAGTGTTGGCAACCAGTTCAAAAAAACGATTATCAGCTTTTTGTTGAGCGCCTTTAAAGCTTTCTAAAACAGATCCATATAAGCTTGTTTTAAGCTGCGCTTGTTGCTGAATCTTACTAAAATCAGCTGTACCGTTAACCATACCTGTAGCAATACTTGAGGATATTTTTTCATAATCTGACAACTCATTAATAATATCGTTATTAATGTAGGAGTTATTAAGTTGCGTTATTAATGCAATATTAGACTCTAAAGCTTGATATACCTCATCTGCTTTAACTATAAGGTCTTGCTCACCAAACGTAACAGCTTGGGTATAAAGTTCATCAAGTTTCTCTAAAAGCCCTACGTTTTGCGACGTTATTTTTACAACTTTATACGATGAGTTACTCATTTCATCGAGAGAAACCTTATTATCATTCATAGCTAAATAGTTTATCAATACGATCACTACAAAAGCCACAACCGCAATACATGTTATTGCATGTATTTTTTTTGTTATGCTTAGGTTTTGAAAAGAGAAGCCTGAAGCCATACTGTGCTACCTTATTTTATTGTCTATATCTATTATCGGCTTGATATCTATAAGTGTGAGCTAAATTTGTAATATTTCTAGTTTTTTCTAACAAATAGAAGAATTATTTAACAACAAACACACATCGTTCAAAAAACACCCACAATAAATTCCAGATACAAAAAAACCAGTAACATCACTGCTACTGGTTTCTAAATTTGGTGCGGATGGGGGGACTTGAACCCCCATGCCCTAAAGCACCACCCCCTCAAGGTGGCGTGTCTACCAATTCCACCACATCCGCATTTTAAGCTTTCGCTCAGGTGTTAAACATGTGACTTATTTGAGGAAGATAAATCGTTTAACGATAGCTTTACGCTAAATTAGTTCGGTACTTCAGAGCTTTGGTCTTTTGTAGATGTTACGGGAACATCTTCTTCAACAGGAACTACTGTTTCTACTGCTGGAGCTGCTTCTAGGTTTTCCCATTCGTCGGTCTTTTTAATTTGACCAGCTGTTAGGTTTCCTAACACAATGCTTAAAACAAAAAATACCGTTGCTAAGCTTGTGGTTGTTTTTGTCATAAAGTTACCAGCACCTGACGAACCAAAAACAGTGCCTGATGCACCAGCGCCAAATGAAGAACCCATATCTGCGCCTTTACCTTGTTGAATTAAAACCATTCCAACTAAAGCTAAAGCCACAACTAAATAAACTACTAATAAAATTTCGTACATCTTATACAGTCCCTTTTGCACTGTTACAGATTGCAGTAAAAGACTCTGCCTTTAGACTTGCGCCGCCAATTAAGCCGCCATCTATATCTGTTTGTGCAAATAATAATTCGCTATTTTTTTCATTAACGCTACCACCGTATAAGATGGTAAGCCCTTGTGCTAAATTGCTGTCAAGTGATGCAATTTTGTCACGGATAAATTTATGAACAGTTTGTGCCTGCTCTGGCGATGCAGTCTTACCTGTGCCTATGGCCCAAACGGGCTCGTATGCTATCACAGAATCTTTCAGTGCTGCTACACCTAATTTCTCTATTACTGCATCAATTTGTGCAGCAACTACTTGTTCGGTTTGACCGTTCTCTTGCTCGCTTTCGCTTTCGCCTACACATAAAATTGGTGTTAAACCAACTTGCTGTGCCCTAGCAAACTTTTCAGCGACTGTTGCATTACTTTCGTTATAAATACTGCGGCGTTCAGAATGACCAACGAGTACGTAAGTTGCACCTAAATCTTTTATAAGCTGCGCATCAACTTCACCAGTAAATGCGCCAGGTGTATTTTCAGAAACAGTTTGAGCTCCTGTAGAAACACCGCTAGCTACCATTGCAGATACAAGTGGGTATGGAGGAAATAAAACAATGTCCATCTCTTGTGATTTTACATCGTTAATGGCGTCAGACATTTGTTTAACTAACTCTAAAGAGCCATTCATTTTCCAGTTGCCTGCGACCATCGCCTTGCGTATTGCCATTATCCACTCCACATTAGAAAGCGGGCGAGATATTAACTTTTCTCGCCCAAAGTTACAAGAGGTTATTGTTATTAATCAGTTTGTTTGCTCATAGATTCTACAACAGCTGCAATTTTTTGAGCGCTGTCTATTACAATTTTTTCTTGCTCGGCTTCAACCATAACACGAACCACAGGTTCAGTGCCTGATTTACGCAGTAAAACACGGCCTTTATCGCCTAAAGCAAGCTCAACTTCTGCTACAGCTGAAAGTACTTCAGGTGCTTTTGTAGGGTCAGTTCCAGCGGTATAACGCACGTTTATCATTTTCATTGGATACTTGGTAAAACCAGCACCTAAATCTTGTAATGTACGATTTTGTGCAACCATAGCAGCCAGTACTTGCAAGCTTGATATAATGCCATCACCCGTGCTAATTAAATCTAGATTAAGTACATGGCCTGAGCTTTCGCCGCCAATTTTCCAGCCTTTTTGCTGTAGTAACTCCATAACATAGCGGTCCCCTACTTTACTGCGAGCAAACTCGATACCTTTTGCTTTTAAAGCATTTTCAAGGCCCATGTTAGACATAACAGTGCCAACTACACCACCACCCAAATTATCATCTTGGGCTGCTTGGCAAGCAATAATATAAACCAGATCATCACCATCAAAAACGCGGCCATTATGATCAACCATCATTACGCGGTCACCATCACCATCGTATGCAATACCTACGTCGGCTTTAAGTTCAAGCACTTTACGTTTAAGGGCATCTACGTGAGTAGCGCCACATTCATGATTGATATTAACGCCATTAGGCTCGCATGCATGTGTCATTACTTCTGCGCCAAGTTCACGCATAACAGAAGGTGCAATATGATAAGTAGCGCCATTTGCGCAATCGACAACAATTTTAAGACCTTCTAAAGATAGGCCTTGCGGGAACTGGCTCTTACAAAACTCTATATACCTGCCATCCGCACTAACTAAACGCGATGCTTTACCTAATTTATCTGAAGCAACACACGTCATTTGCTCATCAAGCATTGCTTCTATTTCAAGTTCTACTGCATCATCGAGCTTTAAACCTTGACCATTAAAAAACTTAATACCGTTATCGTAATACGGATTATGTGATGCACTAATTACAATTCCTGCCTCTGCACGAAATGTTTGAGCTAAGTAGGCTACAGCAGGTGTAGGCATAGGACCCAATAATACAACATCAATACCGGCGGCGATTAAACCAGCTTCAAGTGCGGTTTCAAGCATGTAGCCCGAAATACGTGTATCTTTACCTATAATTACTTTTTTAGTACCACTTTGTGATAATACACGTCCAGCAGCCCAGCCTAACTTCATTGCAAACTCAGGGTTTATAGGAGCAGCGCCTACAAGTCCACGCACGCCATCGGTGCCAAAATATTTTCTTTCTTTCATTGTGAAATTCCTTGTTCGCAGGCTTGATATACACCAAGTACATCTGCGGTTTCTTTTACGTCATGTACACGAATAATTTTTGCGCCATTTTGCGCTGCGATTAACGCACCCGCTAAGCTGCCCGCTAACCGTTCATTTGTATCTCTATTTAATAAATTACCTATCATCGATTTACGAGATAATCCGGCCAATAATGGCAAACCTAACTTATTAAAATCATCAAACCTAGCCAATATTTGATAGTTATGACTAAGCGTTTTTCCAAATCCAAAACCTGGGTCTAGAATAAGTCGTTCAAACTTAATCCCAGCTGTTTCACATGCTTTAATACGTTCACTAAAAAACATATTTATATCTGCAAACAAATTATCGTAATGAGGTGCCGATTGCATGCTGCGGGGCTGCCCTTGCATATGCATTAAACAAATTGCTACATCTTCATACTGCGCAACCGTTTCTAAGGCGTCTATTTCTTGTAAAGCTCTAACATCATTGACTATGTCTGCCCCTGCAAGTATTGCTTGCTCCATTACCGGTGCTTTACTGGTATCAATTGAAATAGCGCAATCACTGTGCTGACGTATCGCTTTAATAGCAGGGATTACTCGAGAAAGTTCATCCTCTAAGCTGACATCTGGCGCACCTGGGCGAGTAGATTCGCCCCCTATATCTAAAATTGTCGCACCGTCATCTAATAATTGCATAGCGCGCTTTAGCGCTATTTTGGGATCTAAAAACTGCCCACCATCAGAAAACGAATCCGGCGTTACATTTAATATCCCCATAATAACGGGCTTTTCAAGATTAAGCGTACGCCCTCTCGGAAGCTTTAGTATGCTAGTCATTGCCAACCTTTATTCTTTTTCTAAATAGCTGATACAAAAAAGCCCCGAAGTTCGGGGCTTTCATTACTATTTTAACGATTATTCAGCTTTATCATCAAGGTTTGTTTCATCTTTTTTTGATGAATCGTCAGTATTTTGACTTTCATCAACTACTGGCTCTTGAGGTTCTTCCGCTTTTACCGGTTTTGCTTCATGACGGTCATGTGCATCACGCGGCTCACGCACTGGTTGGCGTGCCATTAAATCATCAATTTGCTTAGCATCAATAGTTTCGTATTTCATTAATGCATCTTTCATTGAGTGAAGAATATCAATGTTTTCTTTTAATATTTCTTCTGCTCTTTGATAGTTACGATCTGAAAATAAACGTACTTCTGCATCAATTATTTTAGCTGTATCGTCTGACATGCTAGATGAACGGCTACCACCGCCACCCATATACATTTCGTTCTGATCTTCAGCGTAAAGTAACGGACCTAGTTTTTCACTTAAACCCCAATGCGTAACCATTTTACGCGCTATATCTGTAGCTCGTTCAATGTCATTACTTGCACCCGTTGTTACTTTATCTGCACCGTAAATAAGCGCTTCAGCAATACGGCCACCATAAAGGCTAGAAATCATTGATTCTAAAAGCTCTTTTGAATGGCTAACACGATCTTGTTCGGGTAAGTACATTGTTACACCCAGCGCACGGCCACGTGGAATAATAGATACTTTATAAACTGGATCATGTTCTGGCACCATACGACCAACAATTGCATGGCCTGCTTCGTGGTACGCAGTCATTGCTTTTTCTTGCTCGCTCATCACCATGGTCTTGCGCTCTGCGCCCATCATGATCTTGTCTTTAGCAGCGTCAAATTCAGCCATACTTACAACACGTTTATTACCACGTGCAGCATAAAGCGCAGCTTCGTTTACTAAGTTTGCTAAATCAGCACCTGAGAAACCAGGAGTACCACGTGCTATAAGAGCCGCTTCTACGTTATCGCCTAATGGCACTTTACGCATGTGTACTTTAAGTATTTGCTCACGACCACGAATATCAGGTAAACCTACTTCAACTTGACGGTCAAAACGACCTGGACGAAGTAATGCAGGGTCTAATACATCTGGTCGGTTAGTTGCTGCAATAACGATTATACCTTCGTTACCACCAAAGCCATCCATCTCTACTAGCATTTGGTTAAGTGTTTGCTCACGCTCGTCGTTACCGCCGCCCATACCAGCACCACGTTTACGACCAACAGCATCAATCTCATCTATAAAGATAATACAAGGCGCCGCTTTTTTAGCTTGTTCAAACATATCACGTACACGTGATGCACCAACACCCACAAACATTTCAACAAAATCTGAACCCGAAATTGTAAAAAACGGTACTTTTGCTTCACCAGCAACAGCCTTTGCAAGTAGCGTTTTACCGGTACCTGGAGGGCCAACCATCAGTACGCCTTTAGGAATACTACCGCCAAGCTTTTGAAATTTTGATGGGTCACGTAAAAAGTCGACCAATTCAGTAACGTCTTCTTTCGCTTCATCACAACCTGCCACATCGGCAAACGTTGTTTTAATTTGGTCTTCGCTCATTAACCGAGCTTTACTCTTACCAAATGACATAGCGCCTTTACCGCCACCGCCTTGCATTTGACGCATGAAGAATATCCACACACCTATAAGCAGTATCATTGGGAACCAAGAAATAAATATACTCGCTAAAAATGATTGTTCTTCAGGTTGTACACCCTTCACATTTACATCATTTTTAAGTAAGTCATTAATTAAGTCTTCATCGTACATTGGCATCGTTGTTTGAAAACGCTCACCACTGCTCTTAGTACCAGTAATATTACCTGTACCACGGTCAATAATAACTTCTTGTAAAGAGCCACTACGGACGTCTTTAACAAATTGAGTGTAACTAGTTTGACGATCAACTTGCTCGCCGCCATTAAAGCTCTGAAAGACTGACATCAGCACAACTGCAATCACCAGCCATAGTATTAAATTTTTCGCCATATCGCTCAAGGGGTTAACCTCTTGTATCCAATTAATTTAAGTTCAACTAAACGCCAAGCAACTGTACTACAGTTTGTATCCAGTCGCTACTATATATACTTCCCGAGAACGGGCACGTGAGGCATCAGGTTTGCGTATTTTCACTGCTTTAAAACTATTACGTACATCTTGCAAGTATTGATCAAAGCCTTCGCCTTGGAAAACTTTAACAATAAATGCGCCATTTTTCTTTAGTACTTGGCTACACATATCTAGCGCAAGTTCTACCAAATACATGCTACCTGCTTGATCTACTGAGTTATTGCCACTCATATTTGGTGCCATGTCAGAGAGTACCACATCAACATTTTTACCATCAATACGTTTTAACAACGCATTTAATACTGATTCTTCACGAAAGTCGCCTTGTAAGAAGTCAACACCAGCAAGTGAGTCCATCGGTAATATATCACACGCTATCACTTGACCTTTGTCACCGACTTTCTCTGCCAAATATTGAGACCAACTTCCTGGCGCTGCCCCTAAATCAACAACTGTCATACCTGGACGAAGTATCTTATCTCTATTTTGTACTTCATCTAATTTAAAAACCGCTCGGGAACGCCAGCCTTTTTTTTGCGCTTCTTGAACATATTTATCATCAAAATGTTCTTTCAGCCATCGCTGTGAACTGGCTGACTGTTTTTTATTTGTCATAAATTAACACGCAACTAATTAGTAATATTCTTTAGATGGCGTTAGAATACCCTTAATTCAAGCCATATTCAGCAAAATTTGTATAAACATGACATTATCAAACAAACAAAAGCAGTTTTTAAAAGGTCAGGCACATAGCCTTAAGCCTGTAGTTTTACTAGGTTCTAACGGTTTAACCGAAGGCGTAGTAGTAGAAATTCAAAGTGCATTAGAAATTCACGAATTAATCAAAGTTAAAGTTCCAACTGACGATCGTGAAACAAAAGCACTAATTTTTGAAGCAATCGTACGTGAAACTGGTGCGACTAAGCTACAAACGATAGGTCACACTATTGTGCTTTATCGTCAAAGCGTTGAGAAAAAAATACATTTACCTCGTAACTAATTATTCCTGTTAAAGGATTTAGTGCGTTTAAATTGAAAAAACCAGCTTAATGCTGGTTTTTTATTATTTAACGTTTTAAATCAAAAGCTCATTTTATGATGGGTTAAATCATATTCGCTACCATTACTCCTCGGCTTCTTATTCAATATAAAGTACTGAGTAAATTGTGTTTCACTCATTGCTGACACTTTTTCATTCGAAAGCAGCTCGGCTAGTTGCGGTGTGGTATTACTGTGCCCTATAACAACAACTACACCTTTTAGTTTTAGTAACTCTTTTTTTAAATCACTTAGCTCACCTGCGTTATACACATTTACGTCGGTATTAAAATATGTCTGCAAAGGGGCCGCTGTTTGTAACGTGCGTTTATAGTTACTGCTGAAAATATGTATATTTTGATACTCTTTGAAAAAAGTAACTAAATTATTTGCACGTGCCTTTCCCACCTCTGAGAGCGCTGGATTTTTGCCCGTTAACTTTTCGCTATGACGAAACAAATATATTTTATCCGGTGCCGCAAGCGCCAAACTACTATTAGATAATATGACTAAACAAGTGATTACTAATATTATTTTATTCATATTTTTTTACCCCGTTTGTACTCTAATAGCCTGTCGATAAATTCAGTCGTTAGTTCATTAATTACGCCGGTTTCAGCGTTAACTATTAAGCTAAAACCAATATTTAAATGAGGAAATACAACCAAATCACTTCTATACCCTTGCACCCAGCCACTATGATAATAAAGCGTTTCATCAGCATAGTTATAAACGCGCCAACCTAGCCCGTAATAAGCTTCGTTAAGGTGTTTTTTCCACACCCTACGATACATTTCTTTTTTTGTATTCGTATAAGGGCGTGTTTGTTTTGCGAGAGTATCCAATGACAAAACATCAGGGTATTGGCCCAGCTGCGCTTTTAGCCAAATAGCCATATCACTTGCGCTCGCATTTACACCGGCTGCTGGGCTCACTTTATAGTAATTTTTTTTAAGCTTAGCGCTATACCAACGTTTTTTACCACGCACGTGTGGTAGCGCGTAATTTTTGTCATTCGTCATTGATTCAAAGCCTAAGCTCGCATCATTCATTTTCAATGGCTCAAAAATAGCTTCTTTTAACCACTGTTTGTAACTTGTATCGGTGCTTTGTAATATCACATCACCTATAAGGCTAAACATAACGTTTTGATAGCCATAACATTCACCAGGTTTACAAATTGGTTTGACACTAAGTAGCTTTTCAACAATACCGGGGTAATCCATACGAGATTCAATTAAATTATCGTATGCATTAGGAACTAACCCGCTTGAATGACTTAAAAGATGAAACACCTTTAAATCATTTTCATATACAGTTCCTTTAAAATCAGGTATGTAATCACTAACAGGCTTATCTAACTCCAGTAGGCCGTTAGCAGCCAATTTAGCTGATAACGAGCCTGCAAATGTCTTAGAAACAGACGCAAGTCTAAAGCGGGTATGCTTATTAACTTTTTGTCCATTTCGTGTTTTAGTTACGCCCATAGTGTGGATGTAGTCTGAGTTGTTAATATTTACAATCGAAAGCGCTGCACCAGGTATACCTTTACTTTTTAATTTTTTTTGTGCGTAACGGCCGTACTTTTTTACAAATGCATCCCAATCAGGATCCGCTTTTGCTGCAAAACCCACAGAGCTAAACAACAAACACAAAGCAGGTAAGCTATACATTAAGGAGTTGAGATACTTCATTTTTATAAATTTTATCTTTTTAACCACATCTGCGCAGATAATATCATGAAGTTTTGTTTGGACTAACGTACAATACGACGATTATTTGGTTTTTAGCGGGTGTTTAGTACTTATGCGTTTTTTAGTTGTGTCACTTTTTATATTATTATCAACTGGTTGTGCTATTACAAAGCAGCCAGCCGAGCCATTGGCTATGCCGTTAAAGCCAACATTAAAAAGTCAGACCTATCAGCTTGAGTACACTACAGAGCACTCATCTCCAAAAGTTAAATCTGTGCAACTACCTGCACATAAAGTAGTTAGAAACCAGACAGTAAAAATCATTACCGATAAAGCGAGCGTGACCGATAAACTTCTATCGCAAATTAGCCAAGCACTGAATGATAAACAACTAAAAGTGACAACTAAAAATAACAGCGACTATACACTGACAATTCAGCAACTAGATTTAACTTTTACAGACGATACCAAGTACGCAATAAAGCAACCAGAGAATCCTTTTACTTTATATTCAAATGTTGCACAACAATATCCAACCCAGCAGTGCGCAGCTATGTTCGCACAAGTTAGTATGCGTCTTACGCACAAGTCATCGGGTGATGTTGTTTGGTTTGCTAAATCATCTATCGACAGTGCAAGTTTTCATCGCGAGCCGCTAATTTACAATTTTACCGAAGAGCAAAAAATAACTAATGAGCTTGAGGTTGTCGCTTTTGTTCATCAACAAAACACTGATGAAGCTCGCATTGAAAGACTTGGGAAAGACATTCAAATCCCTCAGTACAAAACGTTGTCAAAACTATCTAGCCTTACCAAACTTAGCGGTCCGTGTAACAGAACAGAAGTAAGTGCATTAACACCTATGATGCAGTTTTACTTGAGCAGTATATTAATCGATAAAATTAAAGTTCAGTAAATTAGGGTCTGTTAATCTTTACGGATTAAAATTTGTTCAAACTAGGGGCTATTTAATCGCGGCGCGAGATTTGTAACCTAGTGGGCTCAATAACTGCTCCTGCGTTATTCTACTGGCTTACATCCATGTAAGAATCAGTAAAAACCGAGCAACAAATAGTAAATAGCCCCTAGGAAGAACCCTTTGGGCAGCGCCTGTTTGGCATTAATGCTACGTTATCGCCCATTTATGGGGAATAGCCACACTGTATAGGCTCTGCCTTGCCTAAATACCAAACAGACTGCTGCAAATTTAACCTTGAAAGATCAACAGAGCTAACACTTACTACATTTTTTTACAGATTAAAGGAACGAATTAACAATATACTACGCTTAATAACAAATAATAATTAGGCCCTAAGGGATGAGAAACGCTTTGCTTAACCATACTTTACTGAGCATAACACTGCTTTTTTGCTGCATTTTTAGCACATCGAGTATGGCAAGTAACCGCTATTATGCAGATAATACGTTAGAGCCAACCCAAGGCTTTGCGTGGGATTGGAGTGCTGGTGCGGGCTTTTATATTGAAGATTCTTACCTTGTCGGCATTGAGTCTTACGACAAAGGCGTTGAGCTCGATTTAAGTCTTGCTGTTTCCTACGATAAATTTTACCTTGATTTCGATCACAATCAGCTCAGTGGCGGCCTTGTAATAGGCTACAGTCTTATAGATAAATTTGATTGGGGCCTAGATATATTAGGCACAAATACTCAAGCTGGATTTGACGAAAAAGGCCTAGGATTTTATAACCACGGTGTTATACAAGAACTCCAAGGTATAAAAAAACGTAATTACGACTTTGACGTCGGCCTTCGACTTTCTCGTCGATTTGAAAATTCTCAATTCTCTTTTGAATACCTTCATGATGTATCTGGCGCGCACAATGGCTGGGTTATAAACAGCTTTTTTAGTCACATTTTGCCATGGCGAAACTGGGAGTTTAGATCGGGTGTTGGCTTAAGCGCCTACTCTGCTGACTTTACTAATTATTATTTTGGCATTGATAGCGATGAAGCCACCAGCCTTCGCCCTATTTACAGCAGTAATGCCAGTACCAGTATTATTTTTGAGTTCCATGCTGAGTACCCAATAAGCCAAGATTGGGTGTTTTTATCCGGCTGGCTTACCACATGGTTTTCTAAAGAAATTGACGACAGCCCAATTATTTCCCAAGGATATCAACATAAAGCCAAGGTAGGCCTACGTTATGTATTTTAGATGGATCTGTGTATTACTGATCTTCCCCAGTACTTTTACTGTTAAAGCTCAGGAACCTCCTGAAGCACTCATAGCACTACCCGACACGTGCGTTGCACTTCGCGAAGGGCGAAATTGCTATGCTGACGTTACGCTAACGTGGGAGCAACCTATCATTGGTAATTACTGCCTACGTGACGCCACCTCAAAGTACATAATGCAATGTTGGCTCAAGCAACAGAGCGGTACTTTTAATTATGCATTTGATTCACAGCAAAGTATTTCATTTGAACTATTTGACAGCAATACATCTAAAATAATTAGTGTTGCCGAAGTAAAGCTTCAATGGGTATATCAAAACAGGCAAAAAAAGCGCCGCTGGCGACTATTTTAATACCAATCGCATTAAGGATATTTTCATGGATAACTACGGCACTATTTTACTCGTTGAAGACGATGTATCTCTTGCTCAATGGGTTGCTGAATATTTAACAGAGCAAGGCTACACAACGCATGTTTGTCACAGAGGTGACGAAGTAATTAGCCAAGTCAAAACATTAAATCCAAATATCGTGCTCCTAGATATTATGCTTCCAGGGCAAGATGGTATAAGCGTATGTAGAGAGCTTCGTAGTTTTTATAATTCGCCTATCATAATGCTCACTGCACGCGATGAAGAAATGGATGAAGTCATTGGTCTAGAAGTAGGTGCAAGCGACTACATAATGAAACCAGTGCGACCTCGTGCATTGCTAGCGCGTATAAAAGCAGCCCTTCGCCAAAAAAATGAGCCAAATACGCCACACGTTAACGAAAGTGTTATTAATGTTGGTGCGCTTAGTATTGATACTGAATCTAGAAATGTAAAACTTAACGAGCAAGACGTAAATATATCAAGTGCTGAATATTTACTGCTTCACTACCTTGCGAGTAACGCAGGGCAAGTAGTCTCTCGCGACGCTGTATTTAAAGCAACCAAAGGCAGAGAGTATGATGGGCTTGATAGAAGTGTTGATGTACTTATTTCTGCACTTCGTAAAAAGTTTAATGATGATCCACAAAACCCTGAAAAAATTAAAACCATTTGGGGCCGTGGATATTTACTTGTTTCTACTGCGTGGTAATAAAGTGATGAATAAATAAATGAAAAAGTTTTATATATCGCTTCTAGGCAGTGCACTTTTATCTATTGTGGTATTGGGCTGGCTTATTGATGCTTTTAGTCAACAAGCGCATACCCCACAGGATGAATTTAGTCAGCAAAGTAAAATGATCATGGGTTTTAGCAAGCAGTTAGCTAACATACCCACATCTGAGCGCAGCGATTATGTAAAACAACTGGCGCTAGAGTTTGATGTTTTAATTGATTACAAGCCTAATGAATCACTTGCTTTACCGCCTTCTTTATTATTACAAATGCATACGCCGGGTGGGCTGATTTTAGAAGATCAGCAAGGCTTTTATATGCTTTATAGCAGCGATGTTTTAAATCCTTTTCACTTATCAATGCGTTTAGATAAAATTTTTGATAGCGAGCAACATAACGACATTATATTAACCTTACTCTTTTACGCAGGCCTATGTGTATTTATGGGCTTTATTATTGCGCCCTTAGCTAAACGATTAACCGTGTTAAATGAAGCCGCTAAAAAGTTTGCCTCAGGTAATGTTCAAGCCCGCATAAAAGTATCGCATTTTACTTACATAAAAGACGTAGAGCTTACCTTTAATCGCATGGCCAGCCAAATAGAGAAGCTTGTCGCCGAAAACAAGCTAATGGCCTCAAGCTTATCTCATGATATACGCACCCCTATCGCGTGCCTGCGATTTGGTTTAGATGCAGCATTAGATAGCCATGATGAGCAAAAAATAAAACAGTATTTAACCCGTATGGAAAATGATTTAGACCATATGGAATCGATGCTTAGTAGCTATTTAGCATTTGCTACTTTAGAGCAAAATGCTAATAAGCTGACCTATTCATCAACAAACATTAAGTCCTACCTTGAAGATATTTTAGTGCAACTTGCACCTAAACTTGAAATGCAAATGCTTAGTGTACAGCTCAATAGTACCGATAAAATAATAAATGCAGATCTTCACTGGCTTGCTCGTGCAATTACCAATTTATTAACTAATGCCTCTGATTTCGCAAACCAACATATTTACTTAAGTGCGAAGTTACACGAACAACAGCTTATAATAACGGTAGAAGATGACGGCCCTGGCATAGCTCGGGAAAACTTTAGCAACGTATTTAGTCCATTTTTTAGAGAAGAGGCTCACCGTAACAGAGCTGATAAAAGTTACGGCCTTGGTCTAGCTATTGTTGAAAAAGTAGCCGACTGGCATCATGGCAGTGTTAAAGTTAGTAAAAGTACCCAGCTAGGTGGTGCGTGTTTTACTCTCACTATTGCACAGCATCACAATTCGTAAAGCAATAGTTACAGACTGTAATTAACAATTATTAAACAAAATCAACTCGTTATTTTAAACGACCCGATAACAACAATTAAAATCGATGGTTATAACACGCATTTACTTATTAAATTGTGCCAGATCAGCAAATAAGCACTTTTTATTTTTTAACATTTCCAGTAGATTGTCAGCGCCGTCACACAATAGAGAAGTACAATAATATGAGCGCAGTTAGAGGCGAGTTTAGCTCTCGCTTTGGTTTTATTATGGCCGCCGCGGGTTCTGCCGTTGGTTTGGGCAATATCTGGGGATTCCCTACACAAACAGCAAGTAATGGCGGTGCTGCATTTTTAGTCGCATATTTAGTGCTTGCGTTCTTTTTAGCCTACCCCGCTTTAATGGCTGAACTTATGATTGGTCGTCATGGCCAAGCAAACGCGGTTTCATCACTTCAAAAAATATCTAATAAGCCATGGCAAAAACACTTTGCCTTTATTGTTGGTTTTGGCGGTATTTTATGTGCTGGCTTTATATTAAGTTTTTACGCCATTGTTGCTGGTTGGATGCTCAGCGCTACAGCTGACCCCATAGCTACTCTTGTTGGTGCCAACACAGCATCGACATGGCTAAGTGAGCAATCACTTACCCGAAACATAATATTTACTCTCGTCTTTATCGTACTAACTGTCGCTATTATCAGTAGAGGCGTTGAGAATGGTATTGAAAAATGGTCGAAACGCTTAATGCCTGCTCTTTTAGGTATTTTATTTGCACTTATTGCATATGTAATGACCCAAGATGGCGCAATGGAAGGTTTAAAGGCTTACTTAGTTCCCGATTTTTCATCTATTTTTGACGCAAAATTATTAGTGAGTGCGCTAGGACAAGCTTTCTTCTCTTTATCGCTAGGTACTAGCGTAATGATTATTTATGGCTCGTACATTAGTAAAAAAGAAAACCTTGTTTCTTTAGGTGCCTATGTAACCCTTATTGATGTATTTATAGCTTTTGTAGCGGGTTTACTGATTATTCCGGCTATGTATGTAGCACAAGCTCAAGGCGTTGAAATATTCTCTGCCACAACAGGAAAACTACTCTCTGAAGATACGTTAGTGTTTCAGGTACTCCCTGCTTTATTTGATGGAATGGGCGAAGTTGGCTTATTTGTGGGCTTTTCATTTTTTGCGTTAATGAGTATTGCCGCTTTAACGTCATCTATTTCAATGTTAGAAGCGCCAGTATCATACACTGTAGAACGCTTTGGGATGAAACGCGTTCAGGCAACCTGGTTGATTGGAGCTTTAATTGCTATCGTTAGCATTACAATTGTGTGTAACCTTAGCAGCTTATTTGGCTTAGTGATTACTTTAACTACAAAAGTAGCTCAACCTTTGCTTGGCCTTATGTGTTGTATATTTGTAGGCTGGATTTGGTACAGAGGCTCATTACTTAAAGCAATTAAAGAAGGTAATCCTGAAGTTCATAACACATTGTTTTGGAAAGTATGGCCTTGGTATACCAAGTTTGTGTGCCCGCTTGCTATTGGTATGGTGTTTTTACACTCACTATTAAGCTAAATAATACCTTAACCTTAAATAGTCTTAAATTAAAATAGCCCACATTAGTGGGTTATTTTATATACGTCTAAATTTAATTTATTTAGTAAGTTTTAAAATCATATCTTGATGAAGGATACCGTCTTCTAGATATTCACTTTTATAATCCTCAAAGCCAAAAGAGCGGTAAAAATCAAGCAAGTAAGTTTGTGCACCTATATAAATATCTCGCTCAGGCCATTGTGCTTTACAGCAGTCTATAGCTTCAGTAATAAGTAAAGTAGCATATCCATTGCCACGGGCGCTTTCACTTACTAGCACGCGACCTATTGCGCTGTATTGTGCACTTTTTTCATAGCATCGCGCGTAAGTTTGTAGTTGCCCATGACTCAATGTATATAAATGCTGTGTATTTAAAGCAATGTCTACATCATCAAGTTCAGGGTAAGGGCACTCCTGCTCTACAACAAACACATCAACACGCCCGCGCATAATAGTAAAAAGAGTCTGTGTATCAAGAGCGTCAAACTGCTCACATTTAAACTGCATATCAAATCCTATAGGCAAAAAACCCAGCTTAGGCTGGGTTTATTAAAATCACTCGCTAGCTTAGTTAACTTATACTAAGTAAATAATCGCTCTAGCTGATCACACAGCTGCGATAAATTCACATGATCGTGCTCTATGGTCAAATCTACATAACCATCGCCTTTAAAGGCTCTGTCTAGCTCTATAAGCACATGTGTTTTATGTGCTTCTGGGACAAACGATAATTCAATCTCCTGAATGCCGAATAAGCTGCGGCTATTTGGTTTATATTCAAGTTCTTGATAGCATCCAGATAATGACTGAAAAGTCGAAGCGCGTAAGTGACCTTTTTCTACGTCAGCTTTCATTAAACTAAAACCTAACTTTTCCATCGCTTGCATACACGTTTTAACCGCTTCATTAGGGTAAATGTGTAAATGGTCCTTATCTATTGGGTCAAGTGCTAAGTCTATATCTAGGCCTGTTTCAAGCCACACATGAGATTGATTATAACCTGCATTAATTTCTGTAATAGGAGTTTCAGAATGAAGACGCGCTTCAAAAGGGATATTTTTAACTTCGCCTGGCTCAATTGTACCTATATCTGTAATTCGCCATTGCTCAATCACATGATTCGTAAAATAATCGCCATTATCACCTGCAACTTTAACACGAGTCATTAATAATAAATCTAAACCTGAAATATCTTGGCTCACATCACCTGCAGTAATGACTATTTGTGCGTTAAAAAGTTGACCTGGTTGTAGGTGTTCAGTTTCTAAAATAGTGTCTACCTTTGCAGCACCAATACCTACCGACGCTAAAATCTTTTTAAACATATATCTCTCCTTAAGCTGAGCGGCTGTATTATTTGCTCCGGCTTAAACTTCTTCGTTATCGCATCTTAACCATATTTAAAAGCTAATGTCAGTGAAAAAGTGTTATTTACATAGTATTTACTATTAAATAGGTGTTTAATGCCCGTTTTTTATACGCAGCTGGACAAGTAATTGATTAGACGCGTTCATTTTTAGGTCTATTTATATTTTCAATGGTATAAATTTTTCGTTACACTGCAACACCAAATGAAGTGATATTAAGAATTATGGAACTAATCTATTTTGCTGCCGCGTTTGTTTGTGGTTTTGCTGTTTATCAGTTAAAACTACCTCCTCTAATTGGGTTTTTACTTGCAGGTTTTGCTTTAAATTTATCGGGTTATAAAAGTACAGAGTTGCTCGATACAATTGCAGCCCTAGGGGTTACTCTTCTTCTTTTTAGTATTGGCTTGAAACTTAAAGTTAACAGTTTAATTAAACCTCAAGTTTGGGCGCCTGCAACATTGCATATCATTTTTAGCAGCGCGTTATTTAGTGGCTTTATGCTTCTGCTTGGCGTTTTCGCCATTCCACTATTTGTTGATTTAAGTTGGCAAAGTGCTTTATTGGTTGGATTTGCACTTAGTTTTTCAAGCACTGTATTTGCAGTAAAAGTACTTGAAGAGCGCGGAGAAATGGCAAGCCTACACGGCAAAATAGCCATTGGAATATTGGTAATGCAGGATATCTTTGCAGTAATATTTTTAGCTATTAGCACCGGTAAAATCCCTAATTTGTGGGCTATTGCATTAATAATTGCTTTGCCTTTATTACGACCTGTAATGTATGGCGTGTTGAACCGATCTAAACATGGTGAACTATTACCATTGTTTGGTTTTTTCTTTGCGCTAGTTGCTGGTTATCATGCATTTGAATTTGCAGGCCTAAAAGGCGATTTAGGTGCACTAGTAATAGGAATGATGTTTGCCCCTCATAAAAAGGCTGGCGAGCTATCAAAATCTCTACTTAATTTAAAGGACATATTGCTAGTTGGCTTTTTCTTAAGTATTGGTTTAAGCGCAGAGCTAACCACTAACTCCTTGATTGTTGCCATTATACTTATTTTAGTATTACCCATTAAAATAGCGCTTTACTATGTGTTCACTAATATATTCAAATTACGTGCGCGTACATCATTACTTACCGCTTTTAGCTTATCTAACTACAGTGAGTTTGGATTAATTGTATGCGCAGTGGCTGCGACTACAGGCATGATCACCTCTGAGTGGCTAGCTGTAATGGCAATTGCTGTTTCTATTACATTCATAATTGCTTCCCCATTAAATAAACGCTCAAATGAGTTGTATGTAAAAATAGAGCACTGGTTATTAAAGTTTGAAAGTAAAACTCGTTTAGCTGAAGAGCTACCCGTTAACCTTAATGATACGAAAATAGTCATTTTTGGGATGGGACGTATTGGTACTGGTGCTTATGAAACGATCAACGCGACTCACCCAAATGTTGTTGCAGGCATAGATATAAAGCCAGAGGTGGTAGACAAGCACGTTAACAGAGGCCGCAACGTCTTAATTGCAGATGCAACCGACCCTGACTTTTGGCAACGAGTAAATCACTCACAAGTAGAAATGGTTATGCTTGCAATGCCAAAGCATATGCAAAATATTTTTGCTTTAGAGCAATTACAGGCCTCAGGTTATAAAGGCCAAGTAACAGCTATTGCAAACTACCCGGATCAACAAAAAGAGCTTGAAGAAATGGGTGTGCATTCTACTTATAACTTTTATTTAGAAGCCGGTAGTGGTTTTGCAGAGCACGTAAAACAAGAGCTATTTAACGAATAGTCCTCTTTTGTATCGTTTATAAATAACAAAGCCTTAAATTCATTAAGGCTTTGTTATTAGTTTTTAAATAAAAAGCAATTCTATTTACATTCCTTTACAAGCCAATTCTCTATAGCAATAAAAAACAGGTAAACTAGCTGTGTTGGTTAAATAAGAACCCATGTTCTAATAATAACTTAATTAGATCCCAGCTAATTAAAGTTCAACTAGGTTTATATTAATTAACATAAAACTATTAAATCAGAGGGCCTACTCCCTCGCAAAATAGGCTGTTTCTTGCCCGTCACAGCCTATTTTATATCTCTAAAATCCCTTACACTTACCCTGACTTTAAATACCTAAGTAATCTTTATGGATCCAAAACAATTAAAAATAGCGATAAATACTACAATGCCGTTTGGAAAATATGCAGGACGGCCATTGTTGTTACTGCCAGAACCTTATTTAGTGTGGTTTAACAAGCAAGGGTTTCCCGATTCAAAGCTAGGTAGCCAACTTGCAATGATGTACGAAGTAAAACTAAATGGCCTTGAACAAATGCTAATGCCATTACTTGAAAAAAATAAAAATAGTTGAGAACTTTTTTAAGCACTTGCGGTCTATTGTATTGCTACTTGTTGATTTTGGTTTTTAACCGCAAAAAAAGCGCCTCAAGGCGCTTTTTTTATGTCTTTAATTTGAGGGGTAAATATACAATAAATTTAGCACCACCTAAGCTTGAGCTTTCTGCTTTACACTCTCCTTGGTGCCACGACACAATTTTAGCAACTATGGCGAGCCCTAAACCAAAACCACCGGTATCCTTACCTCTACTTTTATCGAGTCGAGTAAAAGGTTTAAATACATTTTCTCGCTCAGCGGGATCTATCCCTTCACCATCATCTTCAACAATCAATACGATGTGTTTTGTCTCTTGTAGCAATGAAATTTTGACTTGCTTATGGGTGTATTTGAGCGCATTGCCAATTAAATTTTGAAATACTCGCGCCATAAAGTGACTATCACAGTAATAATTTAAATGCTCAGGGAGGTTTACGGAAAGCGTTGTTCGGGCTTCAAAGTTTAGCTTTTCAACAGTTGTTTTTACCAGCCCAGCTAAGTCACAGTTTATTGGCTGTAAACTAGGTTGTTGAGAGTCTAATCGCGCATATTCAAGCATTTCAGAAACTAGTGACTCAAGCTCGCTAATGTCTGTTTGCATGTTTGTTAGGTATTTCTCACCTTTTTCATCAAGCATTTGTTCTTGCAGCATTACAATTGCAAACTTTAAACGTGCTAGTGGTGTTCTAAACTCATGCGACACCGATGAGGTAAGTTCTTGCTGCGCACTAAGTAAAAACTCAATACGTTGCTGCATTACCTTTAATGTATCAGTAATAGGTAAAAAGAAAGACTTAGAAGAGTCGTTTAGTTGAAAGTCTTGCAAACCCTCCACCGCTTCACACGCTTTACGTAGCTTTGCAAAATCGCGCCATAGTAAAAAGCTCCACAGCCCAACAGGTATACCTACAATAATAAGGAGTAATAAATAGGGCCAAACAGAAGATGATTGCTGCGTTAATACACCTACCGGCCCTACTTGAAGTAATGAGTCATTACCGAGATCTACATACCAAACAATGCGCTGTTGCTTATCGTATAAGTATAAGTAGTGGTTTTGGTTAAGCTGCGATTGTTGTTTTTGAGGAAGTATTAAATCACGTCGTTCAATTACTTTACTATCAAAGTTATGCTTTAGTTTTTTAAGACCGTTAGGAGTTTGTGAGAGCAACCATAGTGATTGCCCAAACTCATCGTCTAAGAAAACTTGCTGTTGCGACTCTTCATAAGGCCACAACTGCTCTATAACACCACTTACTACAAACAAAGAAACGATGATGTATAAGTATAAGCTGGTAAACAGTTTTCCCATTAAAGCCGACTAACCTTAAATAGTTCTAGAGATCCCACGCATCAGAAACAAATAAATAACCTTGTCCCCATACAGTTTTTATACGATACGGCTTATCGCTGTTATCGCCTAATTTTTTACGAATGCGTGATACGCGTACATCCACAGTTCTATCAAGTCCATCATATTGGCGGCCAATCATATGTTGGTGCACGTGTTCTCGACTTAGTACTTCACCCGCATTTGACGCTAACAGCCATAGTAACTCAAACTCGTGCGAAGTTAATACAATCTCTGAATCACTTAGTTTTACAATACGACTTGTTTTATCAATGACTAAATCACCAAACTGGAGCTCTTCACTTGATTTTACTATAGGTTGTCCACGACGCAGTAATGCATTGATTCGCGCTAGTAATACACGTGGCTCTGCTGGTTTTATTACATAATCATCAGCGCCCAGCTCTAAGCCAAGTACTTGGTCGAAATCCTCACCTTTAGCAGTCAACATTAAAATTGGTAGAGTAAATTTATCTCTTACTTGGCGGCAAACGCTAAAGCCATCTTTACCCGGCAGCATAACATCTAAAATCATTAAATCGGGTGTATTATTCTCTAGGTAATTAAACACTTCGTCACCGCGGTCTAACACATCGACTTCAAGGCCATTATGTTCAAGGTAATCTTTTGTTAGTTGTTGTAAACCTAGATCATCTTCAACAAGTAAAATTTTTGGCATTAGTTGCTCCTAAATTAAAAAAAGCTCCACGGAGAGCGAAGCCTACGCCTATTTTTTTTAGCATGGGCGCTTTGTACTTCAACTTGTGTCTTAGCTAATAACACACCCGTATGAGGATTGATTAAGGAGTATATGGTCTCCACCTGAACACGCGCTTTATAATTAAATTGCCCAGAAAGTTGTTGCTCCCAGCATTGAAGCAGTCGCTCTTGCTGATACAAACAGACATCACTATAGGCGTTTAATTGCCACTCAAATTGTAAATCAAGATCGCAAAAACCCTGCTGTTCAGAGACGACGCAGACTTTTGGAGAAACGCTAAAAAAAGGGGTTTGTGCCACACTAAAACCACTAAAAAAAGTGGTAATAAACACAACTAATATTGAATACTTCATATTAAAAAGTACGATCGAATCCTATAAATGCAGTCATTGAATAAGTACGTTCAAAGAGCGGACTGCCATCCATAGCCGAATAGTCGTAATATGCTACATGAAAACGAAGAGAGTCAGCCTTACTCAGTGGCCAACGGGCGTCGATTTTAGCATAAGGTTGCCAACTACTACCAACGTCTATTTTGCCAAATTGAGTTTCACCCTCATTAAGTCCATAAAAATAGCTATTTAGTTCCGCAGATTTATAGTTTATTCCAAGTGTTGGCTTTATTTTGAGCTTTCCTATCACAGTATGATACTGCCACTGCAATGCTGCGCGTACACCTCGATAAACATCGGTTATATCATGCAGGGCCTGAACCGAAAAAACTTGGTCCTCATTTACATAATGATATGCAATACCCGCATCCAGTGCAATTTGCCGTTTATGTAAATTATCAATATCAACATAGCGAGTGGACGAGGCTTCATCTTGCATTACGAACTGATTGTTGAGGGCACTACTTTGTAGTGTAAATATATTTTTAGGGTGCCAGTCTATAAAAAAGCGTGACTCAGAATTGAGTTCACCAACTAGATTAAAGTGATGCTTAGGGGTTTGCAAAAATGAATAACCAAGACGGCCATTATCAAAAAACCATTGCTCTGCATAAAACGCAATTTGTGGAATAAGCACGAGCGGAATATTATCTCCACCATGCAAAGGGTTGGTTATAACTCCAGCCCCCACGCTTAAACTCAAATGCAGACGGTCGGTTATTATGTCTTGCTCTGAATAATCGTCAGCTTGCTTGCTTGCCTGTGTTGCTTGCACCGAAAGGCAAACAAATAAAGTGCTAAAACATAGAGCTGTTAATAATAAGAAGGCATACCGCATCAGCGTAAATCAAAGTATTAAAATAAGAGAGTTCCCCATACTAGCAAGGTCTTTTTAAACTAGCTCTAGCTGGTTACAATTATTCACAATTTGTATACAAAAATGTTAACTTTTATGTTTCTGCAGGCTATTTATCTTTCGGAAGTTATACTTTGAGATACTTAGAAAATCAGATGCTGCGATGAAATACAGATATCTAAATAAAGGCAGCTAGGAACTAACGCGTTACAGCCAGCTTTATTACCCATGAAACCTAATAGTTTAACGAGATTGATATTTGATAAAAAACTCAAATTAAGTGACTTTAAACCTGATAAATAAACACCAGATACTTATTAAATATCTGGAGCTATTTCTATTCGGTTTCGTCCATGTGTTTTAGCGATATATAAAGCTCTATCTGCTCGCTCAACTAAAACGGAGCTATTGGTAAATGGGCGTAAAATTGCTAAACCAAAACTTGCTGAAATAGCTCGTTTTGCAGTTACATCATGCTTTTTACGAATCACCAGTTTTGCAATTGCTAAACGAATACAATCGGCAAACGCTATTATATCGTTAATAGTGTCAAAGTAGGCTGTTATGCAAAACTCCTCGCCACCATATCTATACACGTTTGCAGCTTCCGTTGTATTCTCTCTCACTTTTTTAGCAACTAACCTAAGTACTTCGTCACCCTTTTGATGGCCAAAATCATCGTTAAAGCGCTTAAAGTGATCAATATCAAACATAATAAGGACAGCAAGAGAGTCTTCTTGCGCTTGCTCTGAATATTCAAAGCAAAAATTTACAATATCAGAATCAAACTTACCTCGGTTATAAAAACCCGTAAGTGTATCGGTATCGGCTGCTTCTTTTGAAATATTGAGTGCTTCTTTTAAGTCTTTTATTTCATTGTAGGCAACGGCTAATTTAGTTTGAAATTCGCGAGCATAATCTTGCATTGCAATAGAATCGTCGGTTAAACGCTCAACACAACCTAATATCTCATTGTAAGAATTTACATCAACAAGCATATTTAATTCATTTTGAGAGTCAACCAAACTCGTCGTAAAGCTTTTGGAGTGATCAAGCGTGGTACTTATATCTTGCTGAACTTGCTCCATAGTTGTATGAAATTTTTCAGTCATTTCTTGAAAAAAAACGAGATCGTCTTGCGTTAAATGTTTGTCAAATATCTCTTTTGCTTTGTCTTGTGAACATGTTTGTTGCTGAGCAATAACGTGGTCTAACTCAGCATTTAGTGACGGTTTGTTTCCTTGAATATAACAGTACCAAATTGCATAGTTGATGGGAGTAACCGGCATTCGGTATTTTACCATCAAAGGAATCGCCTTTTTCAGGCATTGGGCAGAATGAGCAAGTGATACAGCGTGGTTCATAAATAAACTCTCAAGCGTCATTGTTTTTATTATTAGCGCTCAATGTTAAGTAATAGTAAACTTATACGCAACCTATATTCATACTATTTAACTAACTTGCTTATTCTCTGCGCGCATTAAATCGCTTTTGCATCTAAAGTTTGCGCAATATTCCACAAAGCGCTGATTGCAGGGTCATTTAACTCTTTCCTTAATACAGCCAAGCCAATATCAAACCCATCAGGAGCTTGCATTTTTGGTGTTAGTATTTGTACTTTATCTTGCAGCGGGCTGTTATCTAGCACTATTTTAGGAACCATTGCGACACCTAATCCTAAGCTCACCATAGATACCATCGCTTCGTGCCCAGCAACTTGTGCGTAAATTTTCCCGTGAATATTATTTTTGCGCCACCAGTGTTCTAACCTTTGGCGAGAAAAACCTTGTTCTGGCACAATAAATTCTAAATCAGACCAATTAATGTCATCACCATTCTGCGTTAGTTTTTGTGTGATCGGGCATTGAATTTTTGGTCCAATTAATAAAAGTGGTGAATGCCCTATATCTACAAAAGCAATTTGTGCCGGTAACTTATTTGGCTTAGCTGCAATTGCCATTAATTCATGTCCATCTAACACGCGGTTTATAGCAAGTGCAGGGTCGCCTGTATTTAATGTTATTTCTATATACTGATGCTGCGCACGTAGTTGCTCTAATATTTGATGTAAAAAACTATAAGATGCAGTAACCGAGCAATAAATACTTACTTTGCCGTAAATATGTTGTTGCGGGTCTTTTACATTCGTTTTAAAACGCTGCCAGTTAGCAAGCGTCGCTGTGGCGTAATCAATAAACGACTCACCTTCACGCGTTAATTTAACACTGCGGTTATCGCGTACAAATAATGCAACACCTACCTCTTCTTCCAAGTGTTTTATATTGCGGCTCAAAGTGGGCGCGCTTATGTGACAAAGTTCGCTTGCGCGCCCAAAGTGGAGTGTTTTAGCCAGCGCTAAAAAGTAGTTTAAATGTTTATGATCCATGTCAAACCCAGTATTTCATATTATGAAACACTTTAATTCAAATATATCATTTTACGCAAGCAACGATTTTACATATGGTGTTTGTAAGCGCAATAAACTTTGCGCATCTAACAAACATGACTTTATAGGACACTAACAATGGCGAATTATTTCAATACCTTACCTTTACGCGAGCAATTAGCGCAATTAGCGCAATGTGAATTTATGGACGCAGGCGAATTTGCCGATGGCGTTGACGCACTTAAAGGTAAAAAACTAGTTATTGTAGGCTGTGGCGCACAAGGTTTAAACCAAGGCTTAAACTTACGTGACTCTGGTTTAGATGTTTCTTACACATTACGTGCTTCAGCTATTTCTGAGCGTCGCCAATCATTTTTAAATGCGTCTGAAAACGGCTTTACTGTTGGTACTTATGAAGAATTAATTCCTACCGCTGACGTAGTACTTAACTTAACGCCAGATAAACAACATACCGCTGTAGTAAGTGCAATTATGCCACTTATGAAAAAAGACTCTACACTTGCTTACTCTCATGGTTTTAATATCGTTGAAGAAGGCATGCAAGTACGTGAAGACATTACTGTAATCATGGTTGCACCTAAGTGTCCTGGTTCTGAAGTACGTGAAGAATACAAGCGCGGTTTTGGTGTACCAACTCTGATCGCAGTTCACCCAGAAAATGACCCTCAAGGTCTTGGTTTAGCACAAGCTAAAGCGTATGCAGCGGGTACGGGTGGTCATCGCGCAGGTGTACTTAAATCATCATTTATTGCTGAAGTTAAGTCTGACCTAATGGGCGAACAAACCATTTTATGTGGCATGTTACAAACTGGCTCTATTTTATGTTTTGATAAAATGATAGAAAAAGGCGTTGATGCGGGTTACGCATCAAAACTAATTCAATATGGTTGGGAAGTAATTACCGAAGCACTTAAGTACGGCGGCGTTACAAACATGCTTGACCGCCTTTCAAACCCTGCAAAAGTAAAAGCGTTTGAACTAAGTGAAGAGCTAAAACTAATTATGCGTCCACTTTATAATAAGCATCAAGATGACATCATCGACGGCACTTTCTCACGCACTATGATGGAAGACTGGAATAACGATGACGTAAACTTACTTAAATGGCGTAGCGAAACAGCAGAAACTAACTTTGAAAAGACTCCTGCTGGCGATGTAGAAATCTCAGAACAAGAATTTTTTGATAACGGTATTTTAATGGTAGCAATGGTTAAAGCGGGTGTTGAACTTGCATTTGAAACCATGACAGCAGCTGGCATTATCGAAGAGTCAGCTTACTACGAGTCATTACACGAAACGCCATTAATCGCCAATACGATTGCGCGTAAAAAGCTTTTTGAAATGAACCGTACTATCTCTGATACTGCAGAATACGGCTGTTATTTATACAACCATGCATGTTTACCATTACTTGCTGATTTTATGAAAAACGTTGATACAGACATCATTGGTAAAGGCCTTGGCGAGCACAGTAACCAAGTTGATAACCAAACATTAATTCAAATCAATGCCGCACTGCGTGAACACCCTGTTGAAAAAGTAGGTGCTAAATTACGTGGCTACATGTCAGCAATGAAAAAAATTGTTTAATCCTAAACAATAAAAGTTTCGCTTGTTAGAAACCAAGCCCGTATGCTTTTTGCATGTGGGCTTTTTTATGCTTGTTAATAAAACTTTAACCAATCCGGTATATCTTTGCCTATTCTGCTTAGCCAATATTTAGTTCCAAATAAATAATGTGCTAATATGTTTTTCTATTTAGTTGTAAAATTAATTAATATCATGACGATAAAAAATCTTTCGATCACTCAAAAAATCACAGCTTTAGGCAGTGTTATTGCTATATGCGTAGCCGCACTGATTGGTTTGACTTCCCTACACAGCTCAGAGGATATTATCGAGCGACGTATGATTGAGTCAGAGCTTCCTAGTAAACTGCAAACAATCAGCAATCACATAGGCGGTGAAATCAACGAGTTACTCGGTGCTGCTCAGCAACTATCATCAAACGAATTTATTTTACAATGGGCTCAATCAAACAACCAAGACGATACATTACTATTAAAAGAATTAAATCGCGTTGCTCAGCAATACGATTTAGCCACAGCATCTTGGGCAAATAGAGACACTGCAAAGTACTGGAACCAGAATGGTTTTTTGCGTGTGTTAAAAAACGATGCAGCCGATGGCTGGTTCTTTGCTTTTAAGCAATCAAAACAACCCTACTCTATCAGTATTTATCAAGAGTCAGCCAATGATGTGAAAATGTTTGTAAATCATCAGCAGGCTAATGGTACTGGTTTAGCAGGTCTTGCAAAAAGCATCACTGATATGCAAAAGCTATTACAGCAATTTAAAATTGAGCAAACAGGCTTTGTATTTATTGCAGATAAGAGTGGATTGATTCAGCTTCATAAAGATGCAAGTAAAGTAGCTAAAGCAAATATTGATGATTTATATACTGCAAATATTCACAGCCAACTATTTAATAGTAATAGCTTTGCACTAGAAGAAATCAATTTAAATGGTGAACCGACACTCGTTGCTGCTATGCCTATTAAAAACACCGACTTATATGTTGTAGCCCAAGTGCCAAAAAGTGAAGTTTTCGCAAGCGTAAATACCCTGCAATGGCAAATATTTACTTTTACGGTAATTACAGCATTGGTTGCCAGTTTAATCAGTTACTTGCTTGCTCGCTCACTTTCATCTCCACTTTCTAAAATGGCTGAGTTATTTTCACGCTTAGGCTCAGGCGATGCAAATTTAGCATATCGCTTACCAGAATCGAGCCAACCAGAGCTTAACAATCTAAGTAATGGCTTCAATCAGTTTATTAATAAAATAGAGGTAGCTATTACTCAGGTTGCCAGCGAAAGCCACGATATTCGTCAAAGTTCTGATCATGTATTTGAACAAGCAAAACGAAACTCTCAAGCAATAGACAACCAAAAAGAGCAAACAATATCTGTCGCAGCAGCAATCAACGAAATGGGCGCTACAGTACAAGAAATAGCGCAAAGCGCAGCAAATACAGCAAAGTTAACTGATAACAGCCGCGAAAACACCATTCAAAGTCACAAACAAGTGCTCCAAAGCCAAGCAACTATATCAGCCCTTGCCAGCGATATTGATGGCATAACAGAGCAAGTTACTTTGCTTTCTAAAAAAACGGTTGATATAGCAAGTATTGTTGACTCAATTAGAGGCATATCGGATCAAACTAACCTGCTTGCTTTAAATGCTGCAATTGAATCTGCTCGCGCTGGTGAACACGGGCGCGGTTTCGCTGTTGTTGCTGATGAAGTACGTGCACTGGCAAACCGCACATCGCAATCAACCACCGAAATTCAATCTATGATTGAAGAACTTACAAGAATATCTGAAGATGTAGTTAACGATATTGGTCAATCGAAAGATAAAGCACAGCAAAGCGTTGGTGCTATGCAAAACTCAGTAGAGTTACTTGATACGATAACCGAAACAGCCAATCAAATTAACGATATGGCTACGCTCATTGCGACTGCAACTGAGCAGCAAAGTAACGTGGTTGCCGATGTAAGTCGTAATATTGAGCAAATTAGCGAAATTAGCGATAAAGCAATGAGCGAGCAAATCAATACAGAGCAAGCTATTAGAGACTTAGCAAACAGCGCACAAACACTTGATGCACTTGTAGCGACCTTTGAAAAACACCGCTAAGTAGTAAGTAGCTATAAAACTGTATGTTTACCGTGAGCAAAGACTATAATCAAATGTAGTTTTTGCTCACAGCGAATATGCTTAATTTGAACAAGTTAAGCGCTTTCAATTACGCCGCTATTAAATGCTAAAACGTACGCTTCCTTTTTGGCCCTGGAGAGCTTTTTTAATTGATATTCAAGCTTACTTGCTTCACTTTTGTTGCCCACTTGTTGTTGATGAATAAGTAAAAGCGGCCCTTTGCCTCTAAGGTTTTTAGCCCCTTTCCCTGCTTGATGAGTTGCAAAGCGTTTTTCAACATTAGTCGTGATCCCTGTGTACCAATGACCAAATCGTGTTTCAACTATATATAAAAACCAAGTAGACTCAGCTTTTAAAATATTCGTTTCAATGTGTTGTAAACTTTTTTCATTATTAGTGGTCAAAACATTACCTTAACGCCCTTAACATAAAACAATTGCTTAAAAGGGTTTTACCTTCAGTGACTAATCGGTATCATGCAGATTATAAAAAATAAGGATCACAACTAACAATGCAGTCGTTAAAAACTTTTTCTCTTTGGCTTATCGTTGCTTTAACACTTAGCTCAGCAGCAGGTTGCTCTAGCTGGGTATACCGAATTAACATCCCGCAAGGCAACTTTTTAGAGCAATCGGATGTTGAAAAACTTCGTGTAAATATGACCCGAGAGCAAGTTATTTATGTATTAGGTAGACCTATTGCCGAGGACGCCTTTGATAACAATACTTGGCGCTATATTTACAGCTTTAATAAAGGCCGTAAAAACGAACAAAATAAAGAGTTAGTAATAAACTTTGAAAATGAAAAGTTAGTTTCAATCTCAGGTGATTATGATCAACCTGAAAACTTTACTACACCGCTAGAGCAATAAACGTCTCAAGTAGTAAAAAAGGTGAGCATGGCTCACCTTTTTTATTGGTTTACTTAAAAAGCTTTACCATTTTAACCACGTTAGCGTGTGATTTAATCTGTTAAACGGTTCGAGGTTTATGCCAATTGGTATTACTTCTCGAGTGGGCGACCACCCGTTATTTTATTTGCACGCCCCTCTTCTTTTGCTTTTTCTGCACGTTTTCTGCGAGCATCTTTAGGGTCTGCAATTAATGGCCGGTATATTTCTATACGATCACCGTCTTTTAATTCATAGTTAGCTTTTACAGTTCGATTCCACACACCTAACGTTAGCGATGTGGCATCAATTTCCGGACACTTTTCTATAATACCTGACTGAATAACAGCTTGCTCTACTGTAGTCCCTTGTGGCACTTCAATTGATAAACACGTGGCTGTGGTCGGTAATGCAAAGACTACCTCAACATTAATCATACTCGCGCTCCATAAACCAGTTTTGCACGTTGAGTAAATGCACTCACCATATTTTTTGCTACATCGTTAAAAATCTTTCCAAAGGCAAGCTCTATTAACTTACTTGAAAATTCAAACTCGAGGTGCAAATGAACCTTACATGCTTTGGCGTCAAGCTCTTGAAAATGCCAGCGCCCTTTTAACGTCTTAAACGGACCATCAACAAGGCGTAGTAACACGGTTTGTTCATCAACAAAGGTGTTTTCGGTGGTAAACCACTTTTTTATACCCGCCTTAGATATTTCTAAACTCGCGGTCATGTTATTATCGTGCTGTGAAACAATTTTTGAATCTGAGCAATTTGGTAAAAACTGTGAATAAGCTTCTACATCATTAACTAGATCAAACATCTCTTTAGTGCTGTACATAACCAGCGCACTTTTTTCTATTTGTGGCATACTCACTCCCAACTGTGTGGGCGAATTTTAGCAAGCTTTGCGCGTTTCCCCAAATTTTCATGCTGCTTAAATTAAAGCTAAATTTTTAAAAGCATTATTAAAAAAATCGATGTAAAACATCTCACATTACGTATATTATAGGGCACTATGGCTAAGAAAAATTCATCAAAATCGACAAGTAATACCATCGCGCTAAACAAAAAAGCGCGACATGAGTATTTTTTACACGATAAGTTTGAAGCAGGTATTGAACTACAAGGCTGGGAAGTTAAAAGTATCCGAGCTGGTAAAGTAAATATCACAGAAACTTATATTCATCTTAAAAATGGCGAAGCATTTTTACTTGGCAGTCAGATTCAGCCACTTATTAGTGCCTCGACCCATGTAATTTGCGACCCGCTACGTTATCGTAAATTGCTATTAAGCAGACGCGAACTTGACCGTTTATTCGGTGCTACAGAGCGCGATGGCTATTCTTTAATAGCTACAGCGATGTACTGGAAAAACTGCTGGGTAAAACTTGAGTTTCATCTAGCAAAGGGTAAAAAGCTACACGACAAACGCGAAGACGGTAAAGATAAAGACTGGTCGCGTGAAAAAGAACGCTTAATGAAGCATAAAGCATAAATAAAAACGCCTAATTTATTAGGCGTTTTTAATTTCACCTATATAAAAACTCAAATAATACCAGCTCGCTCAATGAAGTAATCTACTTTGAAATAAGAAAATTGTATCGATAACAAGACAAAACTTGTTATACCAATCTGCTTATATATGGGGTCTATTTAACGTTAAGAAAATTACGCTAGAACTAGGCAAAAATTTTTATATCTAGTTGTTCTAAATAAAAAATTTTTAACGACGTTATAGTGCAATTTAATTCGTTAAATTGATCAAAGATTTATGCAGGCTGGTATTACTTAGCCATTCTCAGCTATTGCTCCAGCATTACCCTACCTCCTGTATCTACACAGTCGTAAATCAGAAAGTTTCAATGCCTTTAGCATCAGCTTCCCCTCTCAAATTAAAAGCAGATAAAACAAAATTTTTAATTTATAGAAATAAATTATTACAAATTACTTTGATCATTAGCAATTCCACACATGGCTTCATCTAGCTATATAACAATTATTAAGTCTATGTCCTATTCACGCTTAGTTTCACCTAGAAAAAGTGTAAATAAGGTTATAAAACCCACAAAAAAGCATTGAAACTAATACTTAAATCACAAATTAAGCTAATTGCTAACACTTAAGTTACATGATATTAATACCCGCGCTTGTTAAGCAAATAATTTTATAATATATCAACAAGGACTTAAGGATGAAGCAATCAACTGCATTTACACCAAGCATTATTGTGGGCGCAACACTCGCATTATCAGCAGGTTTTACAACAACGGCTTACGCAGCTGAAGAAGCTAAAAAAGTAGAGCGAATTCAGGTTACTGGTTCTCGTATTAAGCGAACTGATATTGAAGGGCCTTCTCCGGTGCAATCAATCGGTAGAGCTGAAATCGAAAACATGGGTTACGATAACTTGCAGCAGCTTCTAGAAAGAATGCCTGTAGCAGGTAGCGGTACTTTCTCTACTCGTGGTAACAACCAAGATTCAACCGCTAACGGTTCAGCTGCAGTAAGCTTACGTGGCTTAGGAGCCGATGCAACACTCGTACTGATCAATGGCCGCCGTGTATCAATTAGTGCCTTTGCTGAAGGGATCACCAACTCATTTGTAGATATAAACAGTATCCCTGTTTCTGCTATTGAGCGCATAGATATACTCAAAGATGGCGCATCAGCAATCTACGGCTCAGATGCAGTAGCGGGTGTAGTTAACGTTATTTTAAAGAAAGATATTGATGGTGTTGAGATTAACCTAGGCTATGGCGGTACGGATGGTCCAAGTTATGAAGAAACAACAGCAAGCCTAGTTTGGGGTACTACAAGCGAAAAAAGTAGTGCATCTGTTATTATCGATTACTTTAAAAACACATCTCTTTCTTCTGATGAAATGGGCAGCCTTGGCACTGCAAACCAAGCACCTTATGGTGGTGAAGATTTCCGTTCATCTCGTGGTTTCCCGGGCTACTTTTACGTAGATGGCGTTAAAACAATCGACCCTACCTGTCCTGCTGAAAATGCAACTTCAAGTGGTAGCTGCTTATTTGATTACGGCCCATATGGATATGTTGCCCCAGCATCTGAGCGTATAGGCGCTATTTCACAATTTGAATACCGCTTTGATAACGGCATTACTGGCTTTTTAGAAATGGCTGTTCAGCATAATAGCTCTGTCGCTGCTGGTGCACCAACACCACTTGATGAAGATGCAGGCCTTACTGTACCCGCTAGTCATCCAAACAATCCATTTGGTGAAGATATTCAAATTGGTCGCTACCGTACAGTAGATGCTGGTGCTCGCCAATGGGACATTGAGTCAGATACCTTACGCTTTGTTGCGGGGTTGAAGGGCGAAATAAACGATTGGAGCTGGGAGACTGCGATACAAAAAGGTCGCAGTAAATCACTACAAACTGGCGATCGTACACAAGGCTGGGTACGCACCGATTTCTTACAACAAGAAATTGATGCCGGTAACTATAATCCATTCGGTGGCACATATAACGACCCTGCTGTAATTGACAGAATCACAACCAGCTTAGTACGTCGCGGTGAGTCTCATATGACCTCTTTTGACGCAAACATTACAGGTGAAGCGTTTAGTTTTGGTGGCGAAGCTGTAATGATGGCCGCCGGTATTGAGTACCGTGAAGAAGATGTAAATGATATCCCTGATGATCAATTTCAACGTGGCTTAATATTTGGTACTGAATCAGTATCAGCTTCTGCTGATCGTGAACAATACGCTGCATATGTTGAATTCTCGATCCCGCTTGCTGAAAACCTCGAACTACAATTAGCAGGTCGTTACGATGATTATAGCGACTTTGGTACAACAACAAATCCAAAAATAGCTCTGCGCTGGGCACCAACTGACGAAGTAACTGTTCGTGGTTCTTGGGCGCAAGGCTTTAGAGCGCCTTCGCTAGCGCAAATAGGCTTAGGTCCGTCGCAAAAAAGCCAATTCTTTGTTGATACGCAGCGCTGTGAACAAACGGGATTAGATTGCCAAGCACTTGATTACAACATTGAGTTCTCTGGTAACCCTGATTTACAAGCAGAAGAGTCAGAATCATGGAACGTGGGCGTTATCTGGGCACCTACAGCTGAGTTTGGTTTAAGTGTTGATGTATGGAGTATTACTCAAGATAACAAAATCGATGAAGAAGAATTTGGTCCTATTTATGCAGCAGAATGCGGTAACCAAAATAGTACTGTATGTGTTCGTTTAGCCCCTACAGGCGGTGCAAGCTTAGGCACAATACAAAAAATACACAGCACATTTAAAAATTTATCATCGCAGGAAGTATCTGGTGTTGATGTTTCAGCAAACTATAACCACTCTCTTGATGACTTAGGTTTACTTAAATTCAATCTAGAGTGGGCATATCAAGATAAGTTTGAAAAAGATGGTCGTGATTACACCGGTGAATATGGCTACCCAGAGCATCGCTTTATTTTCTCAACCAACTGGGAAATTGGTGAGTTTAACACCAACGTAAATATCAGTTATGTAGGTGAATTTGAAGATACACCTGATATCGACTTTGATGGCAATTTAGACTTTGATAGCAATACTTCACGTATGATTGACTCGCAAACGCTTGTTGATTTACAAACGTCGTACCGTATTACTGAGTCAGCTAAAATATCTTTAGGTGTTAATAACTTATTTGATGAAGAGCCACCATTTGCAATTGGTGATGGCGATGGCGATTTATACGGTTATGCATCAGCTGTGCATAACCCTCGTGGCCGCTACTTGTACACTAAAGTAAGCTTTTCTTTCTAAATAAAAGACACAAAAAAACCGCCAATTGGCGGTTTTTTTATTTAAAACTAAGGGCTAGATTATAGCTCGCCTTCGTTTTCAGATAAGAACTTAGCAACGCCTTCAGGGCTTGCGTCCATACCTTTTTTACCTTCAGTCCAACCAGCAGGACATACTTCACCGTGCTCAGTGTGGAACGCTAACGCGTCAACCATGCGAAGCATTTCGTCGATGTTACGACCTAGTGGTAAATCGTTCACTACTTGGTGACGTACATTGCCTTCTTCGTCGATTAAGAATGAACCACGAAATGCAACACCCGCTTCTGGATGCTCAACGTCATACGCTTTACAAATTTCGTGTTTAACGTCTGCAACTAGTGCGTATTGAACTTTACCAATACCGCCGTCTGCAACAGCAGTGTTACGCCATGCGTTATGTGAGAATTGTGAATCGATAGAAACACCAATTACTTCTACGCCACGCTTTTGAAACTCTTCAAAACGCTTATCAAATGCAATCAGTTCAGAAGGACATACAAACGTGAAATCTAGTGGGTAAAAGAAGATAACTGCTTTTTTACCTTTAATGGTTTCATGAAGATTATAGCTATCTACAATTTCACCGTTACCAAGAACAGCTGCAGCGGTAAAGTCTGGTGCCTGGCGGCCTACTAATACACCCATTTTATTCTCCAAATATTTTGAGTTTGTTTTCAATTGCTTTCGCAATGCTGGTACTTATATGGGCGCTAAAAATTAAAAACCAATAGCGCATACATATAATTAATTGGAATTCTAAAGTTATTCACCGCAAAAGAACAATCGCATTTATCGATGTGAGCAATCGAAAATAACGAACACTTACAACTTGCACAAATTTGCCTGAATAGTATGTCTATTTTGAAATGTAAACTGCGTTGTAATTAGATAGAGCTTTGGACGTTACTAAAGAAGAGTCAGTACGTTAAATTGTTTAAAAAATCATATAATGTGGTATTAATTTTTACAGATACAAAAAAACCTGCAAATGCAGGTTTCTCGTTTAGATTTAATCCATTATATCTGAGGGCATATCGCCACGGATTTTTTGCCAAATCTCACCTGTTTGATGACCGTATTTACGCATCATCGAAATAGCACCATCGTGCTCTTTATTTTCTGCCAGAATTGTTAAATCTTTATAAAACTGACGAGCAAGTTCACGAGTTCCGGCATCAGAGAAATAATGACAACCAATCTTTGAATAAAAGCCCCTAAAACCGTTGAGTATTAATACATAAATACGGTTATTACCCGCAACGGCTAATTCGTGATGAACTTTATAATCGTAGTCAGCAAATGCCTGCGCAGTGTCTTCTAGCTCATGGCTTTGTGATAAAATTTCAATTACACGTTCAGGATTTAACTTAATTGCAGCACGTGTATAAATAGCACTAATATTAGTACGTGCAGATAAAAGCTGATCTGTCAGCTCTGGCATCTTGTCTTCATCTAAGCGCGCTAATGTTTCAAGAATATTTAAGCCTGACGTTTCCCAAAAGTTATTTACTTTTGTCGGTTTACCATGCTGAATTGTTAACCAACCATCACGTGCTAAACGCTGTAATACTTCTCTCAAGGTCGTTCTTGTAACACCAATTAACTCTGAAAGTTCTCGCTCGGCAGGTAGAATTGAACCTGGAGGGAAATCGCCGTTCCAAATAGATTCAACTATATATTCTTCAGCAAATCCTGCTGGGCTTTTCGCTTTAAAAATTCTCATCCAGTTCCCACTCGAATTAATCAACACTCATCGTTTTACACGAATAACTGACTGATTGTACCAGACGAAGCATAACTAACAAGTAAAGTCAGGTATATTAATAAGCAAATGAGTAGAAATTAAAGATTAATAAATAATAAAATTTATATTTTTATAATTTAGCTAAACTGCACAGTTCTACTGGTAATATTCATCGTAGGTACATTGTTATTTGTTATGTATTAATGAGGCCTAATAGATCATCATGTCGCCCCTATTGGGGCATTACCGAGTAGTCACTAATTTCATCTTAAAAAAAGTGACTTCGGTAGCTTTTTTCTCCTTTTTGTTGCTGCATACTTTATCCTGCGTCATAATCTAACGTCTTATTAAAACGCGGAATTTTTATGAACTGGCTTGCGCAATTACCCACCCAACGTACCCCATGGCTTTTATTTACAGCCATCGTTTTTTTACTGGAAGTGACCGCTCTTTTCTTTCAATACCAAATGGGGTTAGCGCCTTGCATAATGTGCATATACCAACGCACCGCTGTACTAGGCTTATTAGGTGCAGGAATTATAGGTTCGACTAAACCACAGAGCAAAACAGTTCGTATACTTGCGTATGTAGTTTGGGGGGTATCGAGTGTTTGGGGATATTTAATTGCTCGCGAACATATTGATATGCAAACCACCACAGATCCTTTTGCATTCAGCTGTGAGTTTGAGCCAAACTTCCCGTCATTTATGCCGTTACATGAATGGATACCTAGCTTTTTTCAAGCGACCGGGGATTGTGGAAATATAGATTGGCAATTTGTTGGTTTGAGCATGCCTGCTTGGATGGAAATTATATTTGGGGTTTTCTCACTAACACTATTTATTATAGTTATTGGCCGTTTATTAATTAAAAAGTCGATTTGATATGTTTACATTTTTTTCAAGCCAATTAGATGAGCTTAAACATCTAAAAGTACGCAAGCGTCAGGACGTAATAGCACTTTCGTTAAGTATGCTATCGCCAACAGATAAAGTTTTACTACGTATTATAAAATTATTGTTACTTAGCCCTTTATTTTTAATATTTACGGTATTTGAAGGCTGGATATTAATCCCTTTTTTGATACTTGGTGGGCTTTGCTATCCGCTACTAACAACACCTATTGAAATTAACTTTGCTAAAAAGCACTTAAGCGATGCGCTAAAACAACTTAATCAGGGCGTATAACGCCCTGATTATTCCTTACTCGCTTTAAAGTGATATTTTCCCTTCTAATTTGGCTAATAGTTTTTTACCAATTCCTTTAACTTGTGATAAATCACTGACGCTTTTAAATTCGCCGTTTTCCTCTCGGTAATCCACAATTGCCTGCGCTTTTTTCTTTCCTATGCCAGGTAGCTTAGCAAGCATCTCAGCATCTGCATTATTTATACTAATTGTCTCAACATGAGGCATTTGCTTAGTTACTTCCGATAATTGTGCATATACGGTAGTTGCAGGTAGTAGGCATAATAAGCTTATAATTAATAAATTTTTTAACGTTTTCATCAAACTTGTCCTTATTCTTCTTTTCTTAATTTTGAATGTTGCTCAGGAAAACTAAAAAATAAGGAACTGTAAAGCTCATCACTTAAAGTGTACCTAAACGCATTATCACTATGATCCGAAATCCTGAAAATGCAGCTGGTACAACAAAGTGATTGCTTAACTAAAGTAAAGTTACCGTTTTTTGTCAAATTTAAGACACCTAAAAATTAATACTTCGCGCTTGCAAATTTACGCCCAAACCATTACTGTACATAAAAACAGTAATCTAATGGTTTTTACAAACCACGGTGCCAAGCAATTTTGCAGGAGAAATCATGGCTGTTGTTGTTAAATATGTTGTAGAACGAAACGGAGTCGAGCGTATGACGTTTACTACCAAAAAAGAAGCTGATGCTTATGACAAGATGCTCGATATAGCAGAATCACTTGAGCTAATGCTAGAAAAGGTAGACGTACCGCTTAGTGAGCAACAAATTGAATCACTTGCTTTAGAAATAGCGAAAAGCAAAGATGACTTTATGACCATACTAAAGGGCGGTAAAGATCCAGTTGTTACCAAAGCGCCAGCAAAAAGTAAAAAGTCAGATAACGTTGCATCAATTGAAGATAACAACGATAAAAAAGCAAGTTAACTCGTAGATTGCCCTTTCCTCGGTCGGGACAAACTAAATAAAAAAGGGAGCAACTAAGTTGCTCCCTTTTTTATTATACCAATTCGCTTTATTAAGTGATCTATTTTGAGGGTGGAAAAACGTATTGATAGCCAGTCAAAAAATTCGCTATTTAGTTGTTCTAAATGATAATTTTCAACGCAGGTAGTGACACGTTTAGCCCCGCAAAATGATTAAGTATTATTGCGGATTGGTATTAATTTACTACCCATTCAAAAATGGGCAGTAATTACTATTTAAAGCTCTTTTTCTACTTCATCAAATAAAGCGGTAATGTTTTTCTCAGGCTCTTTTGTAACTAAGCTAACAACAACAATTGCGATGCTCGCTAAAATAAAGCCTGGTACTATTTCGTACATAAAGCTGCTTAAGCCTTCACCATTTATAGTAAATGGTCCATATATCCAAATTAGTACAGTAAACGCACCTACTAACATACCTGATAAGGCGCCAGCAAAATTCATACGTTTCCAATAAAGGCTAAACAATACAAGTGGTCCAAACGCAGCTCCAAAGCCAGCCCAGGCATTACTTACTAAATCTAATATAGAGCTATCTCTGTCGTAAGCCAAGTAAATAGCAAACATAGCAACTATGGCTACACTAATACGGCCAACAGCAACTAGTTCTTTATCGCTAGCATCTTTACGTAAGAATGTTTTATAGAAATCTTCTGTTAATGAGCTTGAACTAACAAGTAACTGTGAAGAAATTGTACTCATAATGGCAGCTAAAATTGCAGCTAATAAAAAGCCAGCAATAAGTGGGTGAAACAATAACTCAGAAAGAATTAAGAAAATCGTTTCAGGATCTTCAACTACAATATTATTCTCATAAGTATAAGCAGCACCAAATATACCAGTACCAACAGCACCAATGGCAGCAACAATCATCCATGTCATACCAATACGGCGTGCTTTAGGCATATCTTTAACACTACGTACTGACATAAAGCGAACAATGATATGTGGTTGGCCAAAATAACCTAAGCCCCAGGCCATTGCAGAAATAATACCTAATGCAGAGCCTGCACCAATCCAGTTAAGCATATCTGGGTTTACGCTATGCAGAGTTGACTCTAGGGGTTGTTCTAGTAAAGAGTATGCAACGGTAGGCACTAGAATAAGTGCAATGAACATAATACAACCTTGCACAAAGTCAGTTAAGCTAACCGCTAAAAAACCGCCAAACAAAGTATATAAAACAACTACACCTGTCGTAATGTATAAACCCATTTCATAACTTAGACCAAATGAGCTTTCAAACAGCTTGCCGCCGGCTACAACACCTGATGACGTATAAAGGGTAAAGAAGACGATAATTACTATAGCTGATACAACACGTAATAAGTTTGACTTATCATTGAAGCGATTTGAAAAGTAATCTGGGATTGTTATAGAGTCATTTGCTTTTTCAGTGTACACACGTAATCTTGGTGCAACCAACAGGTAATTTAACCAAGCACCAATTACCAAGCCAATTGCTATCCATGTACTACTAAAACCAGTAACAAACATCGCACCAGGTAGGCCCATTAAAATCCAGCCACTCATATCCGATGCACCCGCAGACAGTGCAGCAACGCTTGGAGATAGATTTCGTCCACCTAACATGTAACCAGATACATCGTCAGTAGATTGCTTATATGCATATAGTCCGATACCTAACATTACAACAAAATATAATGCTAGTGAAATAATCATTCCTGTTTCCAAATTAGCCTCCGCATAATTATTAATAACAGGCTCTTAATCCGAATATTGACTCTTAAAATATTATAATAAAGACACTATTAGGATAAAAACCATTCTCGCTGACTATATCATGCTTAATAATAAAATCTCCAACTTGTTGCCCCCAGCTGATACAAAAATACTCATGTTGAATAATTTTAAAGCTAATTGGTAAAATATAATAAATTAAATACAAGAAACCCCTTAATTTATAATGATAATTTATTAATCATGCAAATATACGTAATGCTATTTTGAATCTTTTGCCATATATTATTACAATACCTAATTACATCACTCTTACGGAACTGTTTATGTATTTTTACGCTGCACGTCAACCGATTTTAGACAGAGATAAAAAGCTCATCGGATATGAGCTTTTATTTCGTGATGGCGTTGATAACGTATTTCCCGATATAGATGGTGACGAAGCAACAACACGACTTATTGAGGGAAGCCAGTTTAATTTTGGTTTAGAAGATTTAACCGATAATAAACCTGCCTATATAAATTTCACCCTAGAAACGCTGTCAAAGGGTTATCCTACTCTGCTAGGTAAAGATACAATAGTTGTAGAAATACTTGAAACGATTCAGCCTGGTAAGCGTTTATTAGCTATTGTTAAAGATTTAAAAGATAAAGGTTACACTATTGCTCTTGATGATTATATTCATCAACCTGTATGGCGTCATTTTTACCCGTTCATTGATATCATTAAAATAGACTTTTTAACATGCGATATAGATACAATAAAAACGGTTCTTAACGATTTAAAACCACACTCGCATATTAAGTTACTTGCCGAAAAAGTTGAAACCTACGAAATTTACCAACAAGCTTTAGAGCTTGGGTTTGATTATTTCCAAGGGTTTTTCTTCTCAAAACCTGAAATGGTACAAAGTAAGGCTTTACCGCCTTCAGAAATGGCATTAGCTGAATTACTCTACGAAACATCAAACATTGATATGGATCTTAAAAAAATCACTGACGTGTTTGAACGTGATGTAAATCTGTCTTATAAGTTACTTAGGTATTCAAATTCTGCCGCATTTGCTCGCCGCGCTGAAATAAGTACCATTAAGCAAGCCCTTATAGTGCTTGGTGCCAATGAAATTAAAAAGCTATTGTCACTACTGTTTGCAGCACAAGTATCTGCAGATAAACCTGTAGAGCTAATTAGGCTATCGCTTACACGCGCTCGATTTGCTGAATTACTGGCTATATCCCACGGACAATTTAAAGACACTGGCATGGCGTTTTTAACCGGTATGATGTCTCTTATGGATGCAATTTTGGATGAGAGCATGGAAAGCGTCATGAAAAAACTTCCACTTTCTAATGATATAAAAGCAGCGCTATTAAACGACGAAGGCTTATTGGCAAAATACTTAAACTTAGTTAAGTATTATGAACAAGCAAATTGGTCTGCCGCAAACGAACTAACGAAAGAACTAAACCTAGGTGAAAAAGTTCCCGATGCCTATCATGAAGCACTAGCTTGGGTTAATGAACAAATGCAGTTAATAGTTAACGAAAAATAAATATCTAAACAGCAAACAATAACGCCAGCATTTAGCTGGCGTTTTTGTGAGTGGCTTTTCAATTATAAACTTTCTAAAAAGTCTTCATCAAAATCAGCTGGCTCTTCTTTAATTGGCGGGTTGCCGTCGTACAGTTCATAAATTTGACGCTGAAAGTAAATATCTTTTACAAATAAGTACGGATCAAGTGAATCATTTAATAACCCCTCTTGTGGGATTAATGATGCACGTGCCTCAACTGCTTTTAAAACAAACACTAGAATAGTTTGTGGAGTCGTTAGCGCAACTTCAGGTAATACAAAGTTGTCGACTACATCACCAGTCAGATTACGTGCTGTTGTAGGACCCATGCCTGGTAGCATTAAATAAGCGCCATCACCCACCCCCCATACACCCAACGTTTGTCCAAAGTCTTCATCTACAATTTCAAGGCCTAATGAGCTAGCAACATCAAAAATACCAAAAATACCAACTGTAGAGTTAACTAAAAATCGCGCTAAGCTCACACTTGCATTACCCGGCTTACCTTGCAAACCCGCATTAATCATATCGACAGGCGCTGTAATATTACCTGTAAAATTAACAATACCGTTTCTTACCGGTACAGGCGTTACTTCAACATAACCTACAGCAACGGGGCGCAATAAATAAGCATCCAATACATCCATATTAAAATCGTATAACGGACGATTAATACTTTGCAGCGGATCTCTGTCATCTACTTTGCTTTGTGGTACTTGAGCACAGCCGGCTAGTATCAATAAACATAAAAAAGTAAAACTGTGTTTTAACATCTAACGTCCTTAAGGTATTAATGTATCAATTTGAAGTTGGTAGTCACTTACACTTTCACGCTTTAACGACTGTGAATGACCTTCTAGCTCACCAGAGCTTGGCATAACAGAGTCATCTATAGAGATACGCGCTGAAATAATAATATTTTCTGCACTAGACAAGTTTAGCCCAGCAACCATTGCACTACTATCACTCAACTCAACTGTAATTGGAAATGAATATTTAGCGAGCTTAACAGCAGCTAGCGGCATTGGCGAACCACTTGCTGCTTTTGCAAATATAAACAAAATACCGTCTTTTGGCTGTTTATCTATAAGCTCTTTTGCAATGTCGACTGTAACTGCAATAGCACCCGTTGTATTAGTAACTGGCATAACAGAGCCTTCCGTTTGCATTTGCTGCTCAATATCACTAATACGCTCGGAAATCATGCTATAACGAGAATCATTTTTTTCCATACTGGCAAGTAAAACTTCAAATGCAGCTTTAGCTTGAGGCCAATCTTTACGTTCATAGGCAATAAGTGCTAATAACGAAATTGCATCTAAATTGGTAGGCTCAACTTTCAGTACTTTTGAGAGCATACCTGCCGCACGAGTCATATTAGCTTCGCTACCTTCTAGTAATAAAACTTGGCTATAACTAATAAGTACCTGCATATTATCAGGGTTCATACGTAGTGCTTTGTCAAATGACTGCTGCGCCATGTCAAATTCATTAAGCGACATAGCAACTCGCCCAAGTAGCATCCAAGCAACTTCATCATCGCCAGAACGACTAAGCTTAGTACGAAGCGCCAAAGCAAAAGCCTGCAGCTCATTTTGGCTAAGCGGCTCACCTTTTTGCATTACAGCCCGTTCACCATAATCAGCTAAATTATCCATTGCATCATGCCAAGCCGAAATTTGCTGCTGGCTACCCGTTAGACCATAAAAAACGCCTGTTAGAGCAAGAACAAAAGCACCACCAGTTAAAGCAAAAATACGATTATTACCTTTGCTGTTTAGTGATTTTTCTGGTGATAACTCATTCAATAAACGACGTTTTAATTCAACAATTGATTCTGCATGACTTACGCCATCAATACGCTGATTATCTAAATCAGTTTGTAAATCAACTAAACGCTGCTCATAAATGCTAATTAGCTCAGCATTGGCATTATGAGTAATTGTTTGAACGCGCTCTTTTTTTAAAAAAGGCAACATCACAAATCCAAGAGCAACCAGTGTGAGTAAAGCAAAACACGCCCACATTAATATCATTTAACTTTGCTCCTGACGTTTATTTTGTTCAATTAGCTTAGCTAACAGCATTTCGTCGTCGCTGCTCCACGTTTGTTTTACTGATGCTTTTCGCTGGCGAATAACAATAAAACCAAAGCCGACTATTACAATTAATACAGGTAATACCCAAAGTACTAAAGTAGCGGGTGTAACGGGTGGGTCGTAATGAACAAAATAACCAAAGCGGTCTATCATGTAATCAATCACTTCGTCTTTGCTCTTACCTTCTTTCACCAATACGAGTACTTTATCGCGTAAATCTTTAGCAACAACGGCGTCTGAATCAGCAATATTCTGATTTTGACATTTAGGGCAACGTAGCTCTTTAGTTAGCTCTTCAAATAGTATTGCTTGTTTATTGTTATCAAATTGATAGCGATCTTGCTCTGCAAACGCACCCATGCTCACAAAAAGACTAAGTGTAAGTAGAAACCACTTCATTATTTAAGCTCCTGCATAATTGGCGCAAATTTAGCTCGCCATACTCGCGGGTTTATATCACCTGTATGGTGCAGTAAAATAGTGCCGTTTTTATCAACTAAAAATGTCTCAGGCGCACCCGAGACACCTAAATCCAACGACAAAGTACGGTGTAAGTCTAAAATATTAAATTGATATGGGTCGCCCGCACGTTGTAGCATATCAGTCACCTCTGTACGAAGTGATTGCATATTAAATGGGCCATCAAAGTCAGCGTCGTAACCTTGTACGTAATAAAGCCCAATAATTTTAACGCCTTGCTCACGTAATTTAGTTAAATAGCCAAGTTCAACTAAACATGTCGGGCACCAAGTACCCCACACGTTTAATAAGTAAACTTCGCCTTTTAACGACTCGTTAGTCCACTCTTTATTGTCTTGCATCAAATCTGGTAAATTAAATGCGGGCATTTCTTGGCCTAACCGCCCCGTTTGAATTTCACGAGGGTTAGCAAAAAGTCCTTGGTATAAAAACACACAAACAAATGCAAATACTAAAAGCGGCGCGAGTGCTAAAATTTTACGGTTCATAAAACACTCTCCGGTGCATCTTTACGGGCTGTTTTAGCTGATGTACGGTAGCGTTTATCAAACAAAATCATGAAACCTGCAAATGACATAAGCACACCACCAATCCATATCCAGCGTACAAATGGTTTATGATAAATGCGAAGTGACCATGCATCACCACTTAACTGCTCACCTAACGCTAAATATAAATCACGTTTAAAACCGGCATCTATTGCTGCCTCAGTCATAAACTGCATACCTATATCATATTTACGTTTTTCAGCATGTAAGCGTGTTACCAGCTCATCGTTTTTAAGCACCGATACAACGCCCGCATGGCCGCTGTAGTTTGGTCCGCGAATAGTTTTAACACCATCAAAGCGATATTCATACTCATTAAGCTGTGCGGTTTCACCCGGTTTCATTGATACGTCACGCTCTACTGAATAAGCAGAGGTCAGTGTTACGCCCGCAATAATAAATGCAATACCAATATGCCCAAGCACCATCGCCCAGTAACTGACAGTAAAGCGTTTTAAACCTTCTTTTAATGTGCCGTGCACTGCGGCTTTGGTGTAAATATCAATCCCTGTTGATATTGCAATCCACACTGCAAGCGTTGTCGCTAATAATGTAAGAGGCTTTACTAAATCGTAACTTGAGAACAACCAAGCGCAGGTAATCACGACACTTGCTAATACACCCATTAATATTTTGTTTTGTAAGAAAGCCCATTTATTTTGCTTCCAACGTAAAAGTGGTCCTATTCCCATCAAAATAGCAAAAGGGACCAAAATTATTGCAAACATCTTATTAAAAAACGGTTCACCAATAGAAATACTACCCAGCCCCATTTCTTTATGAACCATTGGCAATAAAGTGCCTAACATAACAATTAATGTAGCAACGACTAAAAATATATTATTGAGCCATAACGCAACTTCGCGTGATACGAGCTTATATCGACCTTCACTGTGCACTTGTGATACACGCATTGCATATAATGCCAAGCCACCACCTACAACTACGCCTAAAAAGGCGAGTATAAATAAGCCTCTATCTGGGTCAGTCGCAAAAGCATGTACCGATACAATAATACCCGAACGTACAATAAACGTACCCAGCAAGCTTAAAGAGAATGCTGCAATCGCGAGTAACACTGTCCATGATTTAAATATACCGCGCTTTTCTGTCACACTTAATGAATGCAGTAATGCAGTTGCAACAAGCCAAGGCATAAGCGCTGCATTCTCTACAGGATCCCAAAACCACCAGCCGCCCCAGCCTAGTTCTGAATACGCCCACCAGCTACCAATAGTAAGACCTAAACCTAAGAATCCCCATGCTGTCATCGTCCACGGGCGTGACCATTTAGCCCATGTATTATCAAGTTTACCGGTTAATAATGCAGCTATAGCAAAAGAGAAAGCAACCGAAAGCCCTACATAACCCATGTACAGTAATGGTGGATGAATAATCATTCCAGGATCTTGAAGCAGCGGATTCAAATCTCGCCCTTCTACTGGAAAATAAGGAAGTAGACGCTCAAATGGGCTTGAAAGCAGCAAGGTGTACATCATAAAACCTACACCTAAAAAGCCAAGCACACCCAGTACGCGAGCACGTAGTACCCAAGGTAATGATTTAGAACGCGCTGCAACAGCAGCAGTCCAACCCGCCTGCATAACTAGCCATAATAAAATAGCACCTTCATGACCGCCCCACGTAGAGGTGATTTTATAGTACCAAGGCAGCGTACTACTTGAATGATACGCTACGTAAGATACGGTAAAGTCGTCAGTTAAACTCGCATAAATAAGGGCAGCAAAAGAGATTAGTACAAAGGCAAACTGTCCTATTGCTAAAGATGGAGCCGCACGCATTAATCGAAGATTACCGGTATGCGCGCCCCAAAGAGGAAAAATACACAGTAAAACGCTTAGCACCATGGCAAGCGTTAAAGAAAAATAACCAATTTCTGGGATCATAGCTAATTACCACTATCTAAGTTGTATTTTGGTTTTTCGTGTTTAATACCTTTAACTGCCTCTGCAACTTCTGCTGGCATGTATTCTTCGTCATGCTTTGCAAGTACTTCAAATGCTTCAATAACATTTGGTTCTATTAACATACCTTGCGCTACAATGCCTTGCCCCTCACGAAACAAGTCTGGCAATATGCCTTGATAACGCACGGTCACTAATGGACCTGTATCAATTAACTTAAAGCTTACTTGCAAGCTTTGTTCATTTCGCTCAACTGTACCAGGTACAACCATACCGCCAATACGTAACTTTTGGCCTATGTGTGGTTTTTCTTTGTTAGGACCTTTACCATCAATAAGCTCGCTTGGCGTATAAAATAAGTTTATATTTTCTTGAAGTGCATAAAGCACTAAACCAATCGATCCACCAATACCAAACAGTACGGCAATAATTACCAATAGGCGCTTTTTACGTCTTGGATTCATGATACTTGTTCCTGTTTAGCTTTTTTAATTCGCGCTTCACGTACTATTTGTTGCTCTACTGAAGCCATAATACGTTTAGTATCTCTCAAAGAGTTCACTAAAATACCAAGTAAAATAAGTGCGCATGTACCAAAAGAAAGCCATACATAAAACCCATAGCCTCCCATTGCAATAAAATCAGAAAAAGAGTCAAACTGCATAATTACCTCTTATTTAACAACGAACGCACCCACGGTCGGTGCTTTTCGCGTTGCAAAATTTCATTTTTAAGACGAATCAAAGTCACTGTGCCTACAAAAGCAGCAAAGGCTAAAATATTAACCATAAGAGGCCAAAACATACTTGGGTCTATTGCTTTGGTGTCTAGTTTTGTAATGCTTGCACCTTGGTGTAACGTATTCCACCACTCAACAGAGTAATGAATAATTGGTAAATTAATTACGCCAACAATCGCTAAAATAGAAGCCGCACGCCCTGCTGATTTTTTATCTTCAAACGCATGGTAAAGCGAAAGCACCCCAAGATATAAAAATAATAAAATAAGTTCAGACGTTAAACGTGCATCCCACACCCACCAAGCACCCCACATAGGTTTACCCCATGCAGCGCCAGTAATAAGCGCAATAGCAGTAATGCATGCACCAACAGGGGCTATAGCAATAACAGCAAGCTCAGCATTTCGTAGTTGCCATACAAGTGCAACAATGGCCGCAATTGCCATTGAGGAGTAAGCGCCCATAGATAAAATGGCAGAAGGAACATGAATAAAAATGATACGATAGCTGTCTTTTTGTTGGTAATCGGCAGGTGCAAAACCAAGCCCCCATACCCATCCAACAATCATACTAACCACGGTAACTACGGCAAAATAAGGCAGTAACGTATTGCATAACTGATATGCACGCTCTGCTTTAGCATAGGGATGTAACCACTTCCACATTAACTTACACTCACTTTTAAAGCTGACGATATGGCAATTGGTGCACTAATAATAGCAATAAGCAACATTGCACCAAGGATGGCAAGCTGCCCACTATAATCCAGCGACATTGTGCTGGTATCGATAGCTGACGTTGCAAAAATCAAAACAGGAATATACAAAGGCAGTACGAGTAAACTCATCAAAATACCCCCTTTTTGTAGCCCCACAGTAAGCCCAGCGCCAATTGCGCCAATAAAGCTCAATAGTGGTGTGCCTAATAATAATGTTAAGACGGTCGCAGTTAGCGCCGTACTTTCTAGGTTTAATAGCAATGCAAACAGCGGCGTCATTAATACAAGCGGAAGGCCTGTTACTACCCAATGTGCAGTAACCTTTGCGAGTACGGTTAACGATAACGGATAAGACGATGCAATTAACTGCTCCAAAGAGCCATCATTAAAATCATCTCTAAACAGCTTATCCAATCCCAACATGGTAGAAAGTAATGCGGCGACCCAAATAATACCTGGCGCCATTCTTGCCAATAGACCGGGCTCAGGCCCTATTGCTAACGGGAATAATGAAATTACAATTAAGAAAAACAAAATAGGATTTACAATTTCGGCGCGCTGGCGAAACGCAAGTTTTACATCTTTGGTAAATACCGCACTAAATAACAACCAATAAGAATGTTGACGAGTCATTAGTGGCGATACTCCAATGTAACCGTTTGCAAGTTACTAAAATGGGTCGTTAAATCTTGGTGGGTCGTTAATAAAATAGCACCACCGCTTTGTAAGTGTTCAGTAAATCGCTGCTGTAAAAAAGTAACGCCGCTTTTATCAAGCGCGGTAAATGGCTCATCAAGTACCCATAACTTAGCATCACTTAACCAAAGCCTTACCAAAGCTACACGTCGTTGTTGTCCAGCAGATAGCATCCTAACCGGTACATCTTCAAGCCCAACAAGGCCAAGTTGCGCTAGAATGGCATATAAGTCAGGCTCGTTTATGTAGCCATTAATTTGTAACCAATGGCGAACATTTTCAACTGCACTAAGCTGAGTATTTACACCTGTTTTATGGCCTATAAAGAGTAGTTCTCTGGCATACTCTTCGTAGTACTTAGATATAGGCTGTTCTTGAAATAAAACAGCCCCTTCATCAGGCACAGAGAAGCCTGCGATAATACGCAATAGCGATGTTTTACCAGCCCCATTAGGACCCGCTAATTGCATGATTTGACCGCTATTAAGGCTAAAATTAAGATCCGCAAACAAACAACGATCTTGCTTGATGCAGGTGACGGACTTAATGTGTAACAAGATGACGATTCTCTCTGCCAAAAATTAGGCGTTAGTCTACCATAATGATAGGGTAATACGAATATTGCTTTAAAATCGATTCACTTAAAATAGAGAAAACTTGATTTAAAATAATGAATACGCCAACGCAAATAACATTATCTAATTCATTGGTTATCAATCAGTCAACGACTCCCCAACCCAATGAGTTATCACAATTACCTAATGAGGTACTTGCGGCTAAAAACATTCAATTTTCGAAAGACTCGATTACGCTTGATGTATTGATTGATAGGCATTGGCAAACATTAAGGCTTGGCACTGCCAATGCACCTCAAAACTTACAAAAAATAGCCAGTGCTAACATACAGCTCAGCCCCGATGGCAAACAGCTCAACATCATGCCAAACACTACTACCCTGACTTTAAATCAACCAGTACAATTACAGCGTTTATTAAATTATGTAAGCACGGGCACTGAGGTACAAAGCAAACCACAGGATGTACAAGTCGTTGTATCCCCAACTCCCAAATTAGTTATTAATAAACTCAACGCGAGCATCCCAATCAATAAAGAGGTAGCGCAGTTACTTATAACCGAACAGCCTTTAAAAGTAGTTGTGAGCACCACTAATAAAGGCACACAGCTTAATGTTATTAATCGCTTTGCTGATACAGTTCATACGCAACCACTTAGCCAAGCTAAACTAACTAAATTACTCGTGGCTTTATTACCTAGTGCGCAACTGCAAGCAACGCCTAAACTCGCTATTTTAACTCATCCTCAAAAGTCAGGTTCGTTTACAACGCCTATTACTAATCAACAAGTTAGTGAACTACCCAACACGCCTATTAAAGTAAATTTAATAAATCAGGCAGATAAATTACTTATTGAAACCGATACTAACAATATAAAAGTGACGCTTAATAACTCATTTTCTAAACCGTTTAACGAGTTACTTTTAGCTCAAAAAAGCAGTGTACCCGAAATACCTTTTCCTGCGTCCACTATTAAAGCAAGCCCATTGCTTACACCTGATAGCCCCATAAAGTCGTGGCTACAAAGTAGCTTTAGTGATTTAAAAACGCGAATTAACGATGCGGTTAAATACTTTGAAAATAAGCCCTTTGCAGCAGCAAATAAACCTGAGCTAACACCACCATCTGTATTGTCTGCAATACAAAGGCCAGGCTTAATTGTACAAGTAACAGAATCACCGCTAACTAGAGTTAACATTACCCAACATGTAAGTACTGCGTTGAATAGCAATACGAGTAACATTTTACCAGAGCACTTTTCAAGACTCCCACCACTTGTACAATTAACTCAGCAAATAAAAGGAAGTGTTAGTGTTTGGCAATCACCTTCAAACACAGCAACAACCAACACACCAATAACAAATAATATTACTCAAAGTGAAGTGGCGAGCGCTAAGCCAAGTAATCCAAACGCGAGTCAATTGAGTGCTCTGAGTATTAGTACCAACAGTAAAGTTGATACGTTAATTAAGCCTACAAGTGAAATTGTTACTAAAGGGCAAACAACTTCTTCAGTGCAACAAGTAATAAACGGCAACAATCAAAACAGTGTAAACTCTGCCGGTATTAAAAACACGATCCCATTAGCAGAGCCGTTATCTAATATTGCCTCTCGTAGTCAAATGCTACAACCAATAGAAGCAAAGCTATTAAGCACATTATTAAAGCTTCCTGATACCACAATCCCTACGGATAGAGTGGCTGGTAACAAACAGCTTTTAAGTAGTCAAATTACTGACATTACAAATAGAGCAACAAAAGATACGCCCGATTTAACTCGCTTAATTAACCAAGCATTTAATCGCATGGTCTCAAGTAATAATATTAACCCTGCGACCATACAGCGTGAAGTGTTAGCCACCTTGCAACCATCCCAATTAACAGGTGATATACTACAAAGTAGCTTCACTAAAGGACTTGAACAAGTTGCAGTGAGTATTTTAGCAGCCCCTATAATTAGCCAATCAGTAACACCAATAAGCTTTAATAACCAAACTGGCTTAGATGCACTTTTACAAGTTCTCATACCTACTTTTAAGACCGGTAACGCGGGAGCAAAAATACTTGAGCAACTGCAGCAAGCTCAAGTTCAAGCATTAGCTAGCGAAATCGTACAAGTTAAAAACACACTTACCCAAGTAAGTGTTTCAACACCAAATCAGCAACCTGACACAAACCCGCTTGCACAGTTTTTATTACCAATGAAATTGCCGCCGGAGACCGCCCAAACAGAAATAACACTGGGGCAATATAAAAAGCCAAGCGCAGATAAATTAGAAGATAAAAATGTATGGTTTGTCAGGTTAAACTTTGATTATGCACAGATTGGGCAGTTACAAATTACCGCTGAGTTAATGGATAAAGCACTTGATTGCCAGCTATTAGCCTCGAGCCAAGAAATAAGCGCAATTGCTCACCCTCACTTAGATAATTTAAGATCCAAACTAGCTAAACATGGTTTACAAGTTGGAGAGCTCAACTTAAAGCGAGGCGATGCAAATAATCAGGCATTTTATAAATCTCATGCAATTATTAATATTAAGGTTTAGCTATGAGTGATACACCTATTAATAAGTCAGCCATTGGGCTTTTATATGAAGCTGGCAATACACCCACTGTAAGTGTAAAAGGGTTTGGTGAATTAGCTGACGAAATAATTGCGGCGGCAAAACTCAAAGGAATTATGATTCACGAAGATGCTGAGCTTGCTAAAACGTTGTCTCATTTGAGCTTAGGGGAGGAAATTCCTAAAGAACTTTATTATGTAATTGCAGAACTCATTGCGTTTTCATATGTATTAAGAGGTCAGTTTCCGCCAGGCTGGCAAGACTTTCAAGGTAAGTTAAATATTAAAGCATGAGCTTATTTATGCACTTGTAAACACAAAGGCGCTAAGCGCCTTTTTGCTTATGTAATGAAAATAGTAATTCAGCTTCTGCTCGCGGTAATTCGCATTCGCGTATCACCTCATCAAGATCGGCACCTAATTCAACCATTTTTACTGCACGAGAGTAAATTTTAGCATCAGGGTCATCGTATTTTTGCGCAGCTTGTTGTTGAACCAAATCTTGATTTTGTTGTTCAACCTCAAGCACTCGCTTACCAATACTTAAGAGCCCTGTTCTAAGCTCTGAAATCTCACTTCGCAAAATATGAGTTTGCTCTGAGCTATCTTTGAGCTGTTGCGACACTGCATTAACTTCATTCGCTTGTTTATTTTTTAATGCAATAATTAACGCCAGCGAGATAAGTCCTATCGCTAACGCTGATATAGCTATACTAAGTAACAGCATAATTTATTTGGTAAAGCTTATATATCGCTTAACTCATCCCATTCGTCATCACTGAGTAACTTATTTAAATCAACCAAAATCAGTAATTCATTATCACGATTACAAACGCCTTGAATAAACTTAGCACTTTCTTCAGTACCAACATTTGGTGCACTATCGATTTCAGAGCTGCGTAAATAAACCACTTCAGATACGCTGTCAGCTAAGATGCCGATAACTTGCTCTTCAGCTTCAATAATTAAGATACGAGAATTATCAGTTGCATCAGCAGCTAACAAACCAAAACGTGCACGAGTATCTATAACCGTTACAACGTTACCGCGTAAGTTAATAATACCAATAACGTAAGAAGGAGCACCTGGTACAGGGGCTATCTCAGTGTAACGAAGTATTTCTTGTACTTGCATTACATTTACGCCGTAGGTTTCTTCTTCTAGCTTAAACGTAACCCACTGTAAAATTTCATCATTATTATCTGCGTTTTTATTTGCTGACAGTAATTTATCTTGATTCATGCTATTACCCCGTAATGGTCATTACTACTGACGGCTATCTAAGCCTTTCTCTAATAATATATTTAAATTATCTACGTCTATTAAAGCACACATTTTTTCTTTTATAACACCAGCAAGCCATGGGCGCTTACTTTTATTTGTACGCCATTTTACATCTTCTTTACTCAATGTAATGTTATTTATCAACTTTTCAGCTAATAAGCCCCACTGGCTATCACCTAAGGTAATTAAATACTGATAATCTAAAGACGCTTCTAATTTATCATCATACTTTTCTGGCATTACCCACCGAGCAGTATCAACAACATTAAGCTTTTCTTCTCTATTGAGCATAACGCCTTTAAACCACTTTGGCTTACCAAACAAATGATTAACTTCACCTAATTGATGTATACCGCCTAATGCTTTTAGGGGTACAGCCAATGTTAAACCAGCAACTTCAAAAAATAATGCCTGAAATTCACCATCAAAATAGTCAGATTGGCTAGTGGTTACAATCTGTGGCTCTGGTTCTTCAATAGTCGTACTTATTGGCTCTATTACTTCATCGTCAATGGCTTTATTAACTTTTTCGGCTTCAATAATCGGTTCAACTATTGGCTTAATTTCGGCATTAAGTAAATCTTGATCAAATATTTTTTCTGCCGCTTTTATCTGTTCTTTAGGTTTTAAATGAATATGTTCTGGCTGCGAGTCGTGCGGCATTTGCTCGAGTAATTTTGCAACTGGCTCAAGGTTATCTACAGGCTCGTCTTCACATAACAAAGCCCCTAGGTATTGTTTCATTACTTTTTCATTAGCAAATAATTGCTTACTCATTCATTAACCTTGTTCAATTAAATATTCTAGCAGTGCTTTATATGCGTATACACCACGCGAACGAGGGCAATACTCTACAGGCACTTTTTGCGCAAAGCTTGCATCTCTAAATTTAGTATCCACCGGTATTACACCTGGCCAGACTTTATCACCATACGTACTTTGCAGTGTTTTATATGCTTCTAACGATGCTTTAGTACGTTTATCATACATAGTAGGGATTATAGTATATTGATAATCTTTCGCTTGAGAGGTTTGCATTAATTCCATAGTGCGCATCATTCTATCAAGCCCTTTAAGTGCTAAAAACTCCGTTTGCACTGGCACTAAAATTCGCTCACTTGCTGCAAGCGCATTGACCATTAACACCCCTAAAACGGGAGGGCAATCTAAAATTGCATAATCGTAATGCTCACTGATTTTTGCAAGTGCTTTTTTTAGTATTAATCCCATTCCTGTTTTATTACCCATACTTCTATCAAGCGTGGCTATTGCCATTGTTGCGGGTAAAATATCTAGGTTTTCAAGCGTTGATGGACATAGAGCTTGAAGTATCTCTTCACTTTGCATGCTTGTGCCACGAGCAAAAATATCGTACACACTCACTTCTAAATCTTCTGAGTCAATGCCAAAGTAATAAGTGAGTGATGCATGAGGGTCTGTATCTATAAGCAACACACGCTTACCCTGCAAAGCTAAAATACCGGCAAGGCTCACTGCAGTTGTTGTTTTCCCAACACCACCTTTTTGATTTGCGACAGTCCAAATCTTCACATTACATCCTAATTACTGTTCATTGCGTGTTGTTATGCGAATACCACCATGAGGCAAACGAATTATTTTTATTGTATCGTCATCTGAAGGGAGCTCAATTTCAGGCTTTGCCACTACTGGTTTATTAACTTGTTCATCACCTTTAATGTATTGTATTGGTGGTAAACCATACTTAGAAAGTGCAATAACAACTTTACGATTTTCTGCTCGCCCTTGTTCTGTATCGTTACTTACAAAAGGTGAATATTGACCATAACCTTCTATCGCCATTCTGGCAGAATTAATACCTAATGCTTCTAGTTCTACTAAGATAGACGTTGCTCTAGCAACCGAGAGTTCCCAATTTGAGCGAAATATCTCGTTGCGAATACTTTCATCATCAGTATAGCCACGCACCCTAATATAGTTATCTACTGGAGCAATAATATCTTTAACAATTTTGACGACTTGCTTTGCTCTTGAGTGTGCAACTGAGCTACCACTTGAAAATAACATACCTGAGCTGAGCTCTATAATCAGCCAATCTTGATTCAGCTCTAAGCTGGCTTCTCCGTCACGAATTTCATCAATAAGCGCTGACTGCAGCTTAGCAAGTAAGCTATCGAGTGGTTTTCCTAAATATTTCTGTTGTATGTTACTTGTATCACTTTGACCGTCGAGTAACTCTGGACCTTGTTCTTCTTTTAAAATACTTTCACCATAAAGAACTTCTTGTTCTGGGCTAACTCTATCAGTCAATATTCCATTACCATTGACGCCCTCACCTTGCTGGGAGTGCTGGCGGGCAGATTTATCAAAAACGTGTTCAAGGGAGTCTGACAATATTTGAAATTGTTCTTCTTTGTTAATCGCTATTGCATACAGCACCACAAAAAAAGCAAACATAATCGTCATGTAGTCGGCATACGATACAAGCCAACGTTCTGTATGCTGACTTTTAGGATCAGAGTGACGAAGTCGTCGGCGTAACATGTTATTCGTCCACTAGATTAGGACGCTCTACACGGTAGGCTTCAAGCTTTAATTCAATATTTACTGGGCTTTCGCCAACACTTATTGCAATCACGCCTTCGGCAAGCATTTCATGATAAAGCATTTTTTGCTCTACACGCTGTTTTAACTTATTTGCCATAGGTAAAAACAATAAATTAGCTAAACCAACACCATAAATGGTCGCAATAAATGCAGTAGCAACACCCGCACCAAGCATTTGCGGGTCGGTAATAAACGACATAGCCTGTATTAAACCAAGTACCGCACCTAAAATACCAATGGTAGGGCTGTAGCCTCCCATTGCTTCATAAACACGTGCGGCTTCAAGTAAACGATCACGCTCTAACAGTAAGTCAATTTCAAGAGTGTCACGTAGCTTTTGCTCTGAGCAACCATCTACAAGTAGACTTAAACCTTTTGCAGCATACGCATCTGGATGAGCTAGCGCCTCATTTTCAAGCGCTAAGTAACCTTCTTGACGCGCCTTATAAGACCATCGTTTAACTTGCTCTATTGCGTCTTCAATATCGTATTGTGGCGCAACAAAAACCCAAGAGCTCATATTTAGCATTTTTTTGAATGTGCTGGCCGATGTTTGTAACATAACAGCGCCAAGCGTGCCGCCTAATACAATAATAAGCGCAGGGCCATTAAATAGTGCAGAAACAACGCCGCCTTCTAAAGAGTAACCTAGACCTATTGCACCTAGTGCTACAAATAGTCCAAATATTGAGAGCTTATCCACAACCCACCTCTCTCTTTATGCGCGCTGCAAAATCATTCAGTGCTAAGCTTTCACTCGAAAGTCCCGCATTAGCGATAGCTTGAGGCATTCCATAAACAACACAGCTTTTCTCATCTTGCGCCCAAATAGTTGCACCTGTTTGTTTTAACATTCTTGCACCGTCACGTCCATCAGCGCCCATACCTGTTAAAACAATAGCAAGCACATCGCCTTGATACGTTTTTGCTGCACTGGCAAAAGTTACATCCACACTCGGTTTATAGCTTATTCTCTCACTATGATCTTCAAATACCCGCAGTGTTCTATTTGCGCCACGCCCTTCTACCATCATCTGCTGTCCGCCGGGTGCTAAATAAGCTGTTCCAGGCTGTAAGCGGTCACCTTGTTGCGCTTCTTTCACTTTTATTTGGCACAGGCCATTTAAGCGTGCCGCAAATGCGGGTGTAAAAGCCGCAGGCATATGCTGAATAAGCAAAATAGGATGAGGAAAATTAGCTGGCAATTGAGTTAATATAGTTTGTAGTGCAACAGGACCACCTGTGGAAGTACCTATAGCCACAAGCTGGTATTGCTTTCCACTTGCTCGCATTGAGGCAATACTTGTACCTGACGGTGCTTTAGGTGCTGCTCCTTGAAAGCTTCTATCGGGTTGTTTTATCGAAGGTGTTGGTGTGCTTGTTCTTTGAGAAAGTGTACTTGTTGTTGGTTTGGCTGGAATTACTGACTTAGGTGGCGTTGCAGCTCTAAACGTTCGCGGTAAGCGTCTTCGCCCTATATCTTTCACTTTATTTTGCAAAAGCTTTATAGCGTCTTCATTATTGCGAGCGATGTCTTCAAATTTTTTCGGTAAGAAATCCATTGCTCCCGCATCTAGCGCATCAAACGTTGCTGTCGCGCCATCACGTGTTAAAGATGAAAACATTAAGATCGGCGTTGGATTACTCGCCATTATCTCTTTAACTGCGCTAATACCATCAAGCACAGGCATTTCTACATCCATAGTGATCATATCTGGACGTAGCTGAGCTGCCTTTTCAACAGCCTCTCTGCCATTAACAGCAAAGCCTATAACTTGTATGTCGCTGTCTTGCTCAAGAATTTCGCTTACTCTACGGCGAAAAAAGCTTGAATCATCAACAACTAAAACTTTAACGGCCATTTAGCTCTCTTATTAAATTTATGCGTAGGTATATATTAAATATATACCTACTTTATTATTAGCCTGCGTAATGTTTTAACATGTTTGGAACGTCTAAAATTAGTGCAATGCCACCATCTGAAGTAATTGTAGCACCTGCCATGCCTGGGGTACCTTGTAGTAACGCATCAAGTGGTTTAATGACAACTTCTTCTTGACCTATTAATGAGTCAACAACAAAACCAATTTGCTGAGTACCAATTTGCACGATAACGACGTGACCTTGTGATTTTCGCTTCGAACGATCTGACCCTTTAACTAACCAATGCTCGAGGTAAAATAACGGTATTGCCTTTTTACGCACAATAATTGTTAATTGCCCATCTACCACATTTGTCTTCGTTAAATCTAAGTTGAATATCTCACTAACACCAGCAAGTGGTAACGCAAATGTTTGTGCGCCAACAATGACCATTAAGGTTGGTAATATAGCTAAGGTAAGTGGTACTTTAATCTCTAAAATAGTACCGACGCCTAGTTCAGATTGAATACTTACAGAACCGTTTAATTGGGTGATTTTAGTTTTCACCACATCCATTCCAACACCACGGCCTGAAATATCAGATATTTCTTCTTTTGTAGAAAAGCCGGGTGCAAAAATCAAGTTATATGCTTCAGTGTCAGAAAGTCGACTTGCTTGGTCGTGATCAAGCACACCTTTACTAATTGCTATTTTTTTCAGCTTTTCAGCATCCATACCTGCGCCATCATCTTTAATGGTAAGCAAAATATGGTCGCCTTCTTGAGACGCTGATAAAGTAACATTACCTGTTCTCGGCTTTCCTGCAGCCTCACGAACAGCTGGCATTTCGATACCATGGTCAACTGAGTTTCGAACTAAATGCACAAGAGGATCAGCAAGGGCTTCAACCAAGTTTTTATCTAAATCAGTTTCTTCACCTACAAGCTTTAGGTCAATATCTTTGTTTAAGCTGCGTGCTAAATCGCGAACCACGCGAGGGAAACGACCAAATACCTTTTTAATTGGTTGCATTCGCGTTTGCATAACCGCACCTTGAATATCAGCAGTCACCACATCTAAGTTAGAGATTGCTTTACCCATGGCTTCACTGTCTGAGTTAGTAGCTAAACTAACCAAACGGTTTCGTACCAGTACTAACTCACCAACCATATTCATAATTTGGTCAAGTCGTTTTGTGTCTACGCGAACTGTCGTCTCTGCTGCTGGCGGTGCTGATTTTTTAGGCGTTACTGGCGCTGCTTTAGCTATCGGTTTTTCTGCCGGTTTAGAAACGGGTACTTTTGCAGGTTCAGGTTTGCTTGCAGGCACACTCGCTTTTTCAGCTGGTTTAGCAGGAATATTTGGCTGTTTCACCGCAGGAACGCTTTCTATTGATTTAGGTGCAGTACCTTTGCCATGAAGTTCATCAAGGAGTGCTTCAAACTCATCATCACTAATTTCATCACCTGATGGATTAGAAGTATTTGAGGCTGGTTTAGCTTCATCTATAGGCGCTTTAACTGCATTATTTTGTTCAGGTGCTTCACTCGCAACCTCACCAAAACTGCCAACACCGTGTAACTCGTCTAATAAGCTGTCAAATTCATCATCAGTAATATCACCATTAAAATCACTACTACTTACTGCTGGCTTTTCAACTACAGGACTTTGACCTTTACCATGTAGTTCATCAAGCAAGTTTTCAAATTCGTCCTCAGTGATTTCATCTATCTCAGCGTCACTAACCGAAGGAGTTCCACTAAATAGTTCATCAAATGCAAAAGGATCTTCATCATCAGCTATTGGCGTATCAGCTACTTCATTATGAGGCTGTTCAACTTCAGTTTGTGAAGAGACTCCATTAAGCTCATCTTCTGTTGGGGGTAAGCCCAAAATATGGAGGGTGTGAAGTAATTCAGGATCTGCAGGTTCTGGCTTATCCCTATTTTGAATAGTCGCGAACATTTCATTAATGGTGTCGAGCGCTTGTAAAATAACATCCATTAACTCTGAATTGACAGTTCGCACGCCTTGACGTAATAAATCAAATACGTTTTCAGCGCCATGGCAAGCATCAACAAGTTCTGTCATCGCTAAAAAGCCTGCTCCACCTTTTACAGTGTGAAAGCCTCTAAATATAGCGTTTAGTAACTCTGTATCTTCTGGATTATTTTCCAGTTCAACTAACTGTTCAGATAAAAGCTCTAGGATTTCTCCTGCCTCTACAAGAAAGTCTTGTAAAATATCTTCATCGACTTCAAACATGCAGTTACTCTCCTCTTAGAAGCCCAAACTTGATAAAAGATCATCGACTTCATCTTGATCAGATACAACATCATTACGCGATTCTTTATCAATAATAGGGCCTTCAGGACCTGCTAAAGTTTGTGTGGCAACTGGTTCTTTTATTTTTTGTTGTTCTACTTTATTCGCTGTGTTGTCACTATCATCTTGTTCAGCAAAAGCTGTTAAAAGATGAAGTAAGCTTTCTTCTACTTCTCTAACAAGTTCTATAACACGACGAATAACTTGACCCGTTAAGTCTTGATAATCTTGAGCCATTAGTACATTTGTCATTAAGCTTTGAAGCTCATCAGTTTTGTGATGAGAGTTATTCATAAACTTATCGATACTATGGCAAAGTTGTTTAAACTCACCAAGCTCAATCTCGCGACTCATTAAACGATCCCATGTCGGTTTGATATGAGATATTTCATCTGCCAGTTGTTGAGCTATAGGTAAACTAGCCTCAACAGCATCCATTGTTTTATTAGCCGCATTCTCTGTCATTTCTATGACATAATTAAGCCGCTTTTTAGCATCTGGAATAGCATCAGTCGTTATATTAGTTAAGCGAGTATCAAGCTCAAAGCTTTTAAGTGCTTCGTGCAGTTGACGAGTCAACTTCCCAACTTCAGCAAATAATTTAGACTGCTCTTGTGAAGCGGTCTCTAAAATCAACTCATTTGCCTTATCTTGCTCATCGTTTTCTAAAAAAATGACGAGTTGACGAGCTTGTTCTAACGTTATTTGAGGCGCAGCTGGTGCTGACATAAGCCTCTCCCCCATCATTAGCCTAAGCGTTCAAATACTTTTTCTAATTTAGTTTTTAATGTTCCAGCCGTAAACGGCTTAACAATATAACCATTAACGCCAGCTTGCGCTGCAGCTATTATTTGTTCTTTTTTAGCTTCTGCCGTTACCATCAATACAGGGATATGTTTTAACTTATCATCTGCACGAATTGCTCTTAAAAGGTCAATGCCTTGCATTCCAGGCATATTCCAATCTGTAACCACAAAATCAAATACTTGATTTTGTAACATAGGCAAAGCTGTAGACCCGTCATCAGCTTCTTGAACGTTAGTGAAACCTAAGTCACGTAATAGGTTTTTTATAATTCGTCTCATCGTTGAAAAATCATCAACTACAAGAATTTTCATGTTTTTATCCAAAACATCCCCCAGTGAGGTATTAACCTTAGTTTACTTACTACTAGTTTATCCAGTCATTGATTTTAGCTTTAAGCTTAATCATCGCCTGACCATGTATCTGACTTACACGCGATTCGCTTACATCGAGTATATGTCCTATCTCTTTTAAATTCATTTCATCGTTATAGTACAAAGAAAGCACCATTGCATCACGCTCTGGTAATGACTTTATCGCGCTTAGCAAAGACTCATTAAACCGGTCATTTTTAACATTATTAAAAGGTTTGTCTAGCGCTAAATCTTGGCCTACGGGAGTAATAACATCCTCATCGACACCAAGGTCTTCTATGCCTAATACTTTACTGGTATTAACATCATTTAAAATATGATGGTACTCATTGAGCGAAATTTCAAGTTTTTCAGCAACTTCTGTATCTGTTGGTTCGCGGTTCAGACTACTTTCGAGCCCAGTAATTGCTTCTGCAACTTGTCGGCTTTTACGGTGTACTGAACGAGGAGCCCAATCACCACGGCGCATTTCATCAAGCATAGCACCGCGAATACGAATACCAGCAAAGGTCTCAAAGCTTGCACCTTTTGTCGCATCAAAGTTTTTTGAAGCTTCTATTAAACCTATCATTCCTGATTGAATTAAATCATCAAGCTGAACGCTAGGTGGTAATCGAGCAATTAGATGACAAGCCACTTTTTTTACAAGTGATGCATGTTTCTCAACAATCACATTTAAGTTTTGTGTTGATTGATATCCCATAGCTCTATTCACCAGTGTTGTCATAATTAGCCGTTTACTAGTTTCTCAATGAAAAACTCTAAATGCCCAGATGGTTGATTTGGTATTGGCCATTTAACTGCTTTTGTTGCCAGTGTTTTAAACGCAAGAGCGGCTGGCGAATTTGGAAAGAGTTCTACGATTACTTTTTGACGACGTGTTGCTTTGCGCATATTTTCGTCATAAGGAACCGTTGCGACTAGCTCCATTGATACATCTAAAAAGCGATCTGTTACTTTAGAAAGCTTTGCAAATAATTCGGTACCTTCACGCATACTGCGGACCATATTGGCGACAATTTTAAACTTATAAACACCGTGCTCACGGCTTAATACTTTAATAAGTGCGTAAGCATCCGTTATTGATGTTGGTTCATCGCACACGACAACCATTACATCTTGTGCCGCGCGAGAAAAGCTCAGTACCATGTCTGAAATACCAGCGGCGGTATCTACAATTAAAATATCAAATTCGGTATTTAATTCGCTAAACGCACGAATTAGTCCAGCATGCTCAGATGGCGATAGCTCCACCATACTTTGCGAACCAGACGTAGCGGGTACAATTTTAATACCTGCTGGGCCTTCAACTAAAATTTCGTCAAGCTCACATTCACCAGACAAAACGTGTGATAAATTACGCTCTACACGTAAACCAAGCATTACATCACAGTTTGCTAAACCTAAGTCAGCATCCAGCACTAATACTCTGTTACCTTGTTGCCCTAGTGCAATAGCTGTATTTAGAGAAACATTTGTTTTCCCTACTCCACCTTTACCACCGGTTACAGCGATAACTTTTACGCCGTTGTTATTGTTTTGACTCATCTTGCGCAGGCCGCTTGCTTGATCTAATACTGTGTTAATCATACATCCCTACTGTACTTGGCGCCACTGCTTGGTGCCTTGAATGTTGTGCTTTTATTCTTTTTAAATATAATTGCTCAGCCTTTTTCACTAGTTTTTCAGCATTTGCAACACGAATATCTTCTGGTACTCGTTGACCGTTAGTAAGATACCCTATTGGAAGACGATTTTGAATCGCAATACTAATAATCTCACCCAAACTCAAAGATTCATCTAACTTAGTGAAAATACAACCACTTAACTGTACTTTTTTAAAGTGGCGTACTGTTTCTTGTAATACATTAATTTGTGCTGTCGCGCTTAGTACTAGGTAGCTGCGAATATCCACACGTTGGTTGCGCATTAACGTGTTTAACTGCTCAGTTAAACGTAAATCTCGTTGGCTCATACCTGCTGTATCAATTAATACTAGACGTTTATTTCGTAAATGATATAAAACTTCAGCTAATTCATTAGCATCTTTAACTTGTTTTACACCGCAACCAATAATACGGCCATATGTTGCAAGTTGCTCATAGGCTCCAATTCTGTACGTATCAGTGGTTATTAACGCCACTTTATCAGCGCCATATTTTTGTGCGCCTAACGCTGCAAGCTTAGCCACAGTTGTTGTTTTACCTACACCGGTTGGACCTACTAATGCATATACACCACCTTGGCGAAGTATTTCATTATTGGTTGTTTGCATTTGATCTTCGACCATCGTTAACAATGCTTTCCAGCCTTGTTGACGAGACACATCATCAGGTACAAAACATGCCATTTGTTGTGCTACTTCTTTATCAATGCCCATACCGACTAAACGATCAACCATGCAAGCACGTGTTGGATCGCGACGCGCCATATCTTGCTGCATTAAACCCGATACTTGATGCTCTAATAACTGACGAATTGCGTTCATTTCTTCACGCATTGTTGTCATTTCTTCGCTTTCATTATTAGGTTTTTGCTGGCGAGCAGTTACTGGGCTGTCTAAATCATCAAAGTCGCTGTCTAAATCGTCAAAACCTAAGCTATCGGCTTGCGTATGTGGACGTGCAGGGGCTACATCATCACGTGCAAACATATTATTAGTAGGACGCGCTTTAGCTACAGGTTCCTGGTAGTTATCTGTAGTATCAATACCTGATTGAGAAAACATTGACGCAAGCTCTGGGGAGCGAGGACGCGGTGATTGACGCTCTAATAAGGCTTGTAAGCTATCTGCTACTTTTGCTTGAGGTTCAGGTTTGGCACGCTGAGGTTCTGATTTTACAAAGTTGTGCATACTTTGCTGTGGCGCTTGAGCACGCGGCTCTGCATTGCCTTGTGGTTGCGCTGTTGCTTTAGGGGCTGCTTTGTCATAATCAACTGCCGCTACAATTTCTACACCGTTAGCCAGCTTTTTATTTGACATAATAACCGCATCAACACCTAACTCATCTTTAACTTCTTTAAGTGCTGTGCGCATATCTTTAGCAAAAAAACGTTTAATTTTCATGATTCAACCCCTTTTAAAATCTTATTGTTGGCCTACTGAGCTAACAATCTTGATCTGTCTTTCGTCTGGTACCTCTTGATAAGACATCACTCTCAATCCTGGAATGGTGTACTTAACAAAACGAGATAACACAGTGCGTAACATTCCTGACGTTAGCAATATAGAAGGTTCACCGGCCATTTCTTGATTTTGATGAGCTTGTGTCAATGACACTTGAAGTCGCTCTGCAAGTCCTGGCTCAATACCGGCACCTTCATCGCCTGCATTTTGTAATGACTGATGCAACATCTGTTCCAACTCAGGTGCCAAGGTTATGACAGGGATTTCTGATGACATACCAACCGCATCTTGAACAATTAATCTACGCAGAGAAATACGCACTGCAGCCGTTAATACATCAGGGTCTTGGCTACGCGGGCCATACTCAACTAGGGTTTGAACAATTGAGCGCATATCGCGAATAGCAACGCCTTCATTCAATAAATTTTGCAGTACTTTTACAATTGCAGTTAATGGCAACACATCTGGTACTAGTCCTTCAACTAAGCGAGGGTGGCTTTTAGCAAGCATATCAAGCAGGTTCTGAACTTCTTCGTGCCCTAGTAGTAACGCCGCACTGTTAGTTAATAACTGGCTGATATGAGTGGCAACTACCGTGGCTGAATCTACAACGGTGTAACCTAGTGATTGAGCTTCATCTTTTTGATCTGGTTTGATCCATACTGCATCAAGGCCAAATGCAGGGTCTTTAGTTTCAACGCCTTTAATTGGACCAAATACTTGCCCTGGATTAATCGCCAGCTCGTCGCCATGTTTAAGTTCGCTTTCACCTGTCGAAACACCCATTAGCGTTATTCTGTAAGCATTAGGGTCAAGCTCTAAATTGTCGCGAATGTGCACAGGTGGTACTAAAAAGCCAAGCTCTTGAGAAAGCTTTTTACGTACACCTTTAATACGATTAAGTAGCTCACCACCTTGAGATTGATCTACCAACGGAATTAATCTGTAACCTACTTCTAGGCCAATTACATCAACTTGTTGAACGTCATCCCAGCCAAGTTCTTTTTGCTCTTGTTTATTAGCAATACCCGTTGCAGCGCTTCCACCACTGGCGGCTTCTTCAGCTTCTGCTGCAGCGGCTTTTAATTTACTTTGCTGCGTGTAGTAAGCTAAATAACCAAGTAACGCACCTAAACTTAAAAAAGCAAAATGTGGCATACCAGGCACTAAGCCCATGATGATCAAAATACCTGAAGCAATGAAGAGAGATTTTTCGTTACCAAGTTGCTTCTTAAATTGGTCACCCATATTGAGCGACTCATTTTGGCGTGTTACAACAATCGCAGTACCAATTGAAAGTAGTAAAGAAGGGAGCTGAGCAACTAAGCCATCACCAATGGTAAGTAATGTATATACTTCCATTGCATCGCCAAAACTCAAATTGTGCTGAATCATACCGACAAATAAACCACCAACAATGTTGATGATTAATATAACAATACCTGCAATAGCATCGCCTTTTACAAATTTACTCGCACCATCCATTGAACCGTAAAAATCGGCTTCTCGGGTTACTTCCTCTCGGCGGTCACGCGCTTGTTCAGCACTGATAAAACCAGCGTTTAAATCAGCGTCAATTGCCATTTGTTTACCCGGCATTGCATCAAGGGTAAAACGTGCAGATACCTCAGATATACGCCCTGCACCTTTAGTAATTACCACAAAGTTAATAATGATCAGGATTAAAAACACGACCAAACCAACAGCGTAGTTACCACCAATAACAACTGAGCCAAACGCTTCAATCACCTTACCTGCAGAATCTCCTCCGTTATGACCTTCAAGTAGTACAACTCGAGTACTAGCAACATTAAGCGCTAAGCGCATAATCGTAGCGATTAATAATACAGAGGGGAATATACCAAACTCAACCGGCTTCATCGTGTAAACGGTCACGAGTAAAACCACTAATGCGAGGGCAATATTAAACGAAAAAAGGATATCGAGTAAAAATGGCGGTAACGGTAAAATAACCATTCCCAAGGCAGCAAGCACAAGCAAAGGAGTACCTACCCCTTTGGCATAGTCTTTTTTGTCTCTGTTAAGTTGTTGTAATACCGCTTTAAAACTCATAATTCTACAATTTCAAAAAATTGACACTACATAGAATTTGCAATAACTATTCCAAGTTATTAAGTTAGCGATTTAATACTTATAGGCATCGGGGATTGGGAGCTTATTATTAAGCTTAGTCGGGCGTTTACCGCGCCCTTTATTAAAGCGCTTAAGCTGAAATACATACGCTAAAACTTGCGCAACAGCAGTAAATAGCTGATCGGGTATTTGCTCTCCCACTTCAGCAGTATGGTAAAGTGCTCGGGTCAACATAGGGGATTCTAAAATAGGTACTTCATTCCCTATTGCTACTTTTCGAATTTGCATCGCCATTTCATCAATACCTTTAGCAAGCACAATAGGCGCTCCTGCACGCTCTGTATCGTATTTTAATGCTACTGAGTAGTGAGTTGGGTTGGTAACAATAACGTCAGCGTCAGGGACATCTTGCATCATGCGGTTTTGCGACATTTGCCTTTGTGTTTGCCTAATACGCGCTTTTATTTGTGGGTCACCTTCAGAGTTTTTATATTCATCTTTAATTTCTTGCATGGTCATTTTAAGTTGTTTGTTATGGTTATAACTTTGAAATGGCGCATCGATGGCGGCAATAATAATTAAAGTGCATGAAAGGCCTAAAAACATCCAGCCTAAAATCTCTAAGGCATGAATAATATTACCTGGTGCACTTTCTAAACTTAAATGCAGTATTTCATCAAAATAAGTATTAATTAAAAACACAGCAAAACTTGCAACCAAACCAAATTTTAAAAGTGACTTTACAAGCTCAATAGCCGCTTGCGGGCCAAACATACGTTTAAAGCCTTTCATTGGCGACATTTTACTTGCTTTAGGTGCAGCAGCTTCCCAGCTAAAATTAAAACCACCTAGTAACGTATTCCCAATAAATGCAGCCAAAACTATAATTAATACAAACATAGCCATAGGAAACATTAAAGCATCTGCAACCTCTCCCCATACAGCAAACATTTTAGTGGTATCAAAGGCTTCGTTACGATTTAAGCTAAGGGTTCGGCCCATTACATTGTATAAACCTTTGCCAATTTCAGGACCATACATCAAAAGCGATATAGCCGAAAAAATAAGTACAAACATAGTACCTAGCTCTTTTGAGCGTGCTATTTGGCCTTTCTTTTTAGATTCTTCAAGCTTTTTGGATGTGGGTTCTTCTGTTTTTTCTTGCCCTGAGTCTTCAGACATGACTTTCTCCTAAGGTGAGCAACCAACTAAAGTGCACATTAGCTCAACCATTTTTAACCATTGAAACTCAAACTGAGTAACAAAGTTACCTAGTGTCGCCCAAATAATAATGAGTCCCGCTACCAAGGTAAACGGAAAACCAATAGAGAAAATATTTAATTGCGGTGCTGCACGCGTCATAATACCAAACGACATATTAATAACGAGCATAGCCGTAAGCGGTGCAAGTGAGAGTACTAGTGCTGTAGTAAACATCCAGCCGCCCCAGGTCACTATGTCCCAGTAATGATCTACAGACCACCATGTGCCATCGATGGGTAGCACTTGAAAACTATGCACCACCATTTGAATCATCATTAAATGACCGTTAAAAGCAAAAAATAACAGGGTGGCCAAAATAAGGAAAAACTGACCTACAGCAGGCACACTCGCGCCATTAGAAGGGTCAATAACAGAAGCGAAACCTAAACCCGTTTGCATCGCAAGTATTTGCCCTGCTAACACAAAAGTATTTAGTAAAAGTATAGATGCAAAACCAATAGCAACACCAATCAACATTTGTTGAATAACCACTAAAATCATCTCAAACGAAAATAGATTAGTGAATGTAGCTGGCGGTAAGACGGGGACAACAACAAAAGTTACAACAACTGATAAACCCATTTTTATACGCGTAGGAACATTTTTAGCCCCTAAGCCCGCCATAATCATAATCATTGAGCTAATGCGTACCAGCGGCAACAAAAAATCGCTCAACCATTGAATAACGACAGCAAATGGATATTCCACATTTAACCTGCAATTTCAGGAATAAGTAATACTAGGCGAGTAAAAAAGTCCATTAGTTCTTGAGTAAGCCAATGCCCACCAACAATTAGCGCACTAATAGTAATTAATAAACGAGGTAAAAAACTCAGTGTTTGTTCATTGATTGACGTTGCGGCCTGAAACACAGCCACAACTAAACCAATAATTAAGCCTGGGACTACAATTGCAGACACCAGCTTAATAACTAGAAATAAAGCGTCACTTAGGATATCAACAAAAATTTCCGGTTCCATGTTGTACTCCTATTGTTGAGTCATGTTAATGCTTTGCATACTAAGTTCCTAAACCAAAGCTTTTGGCTAGAGTCCCCATCACTAAGCTCCAGCCGTCTACAAGTACAAATAACATAATTTTAAACGGCAAGGACACAATCATGGGTGAAAGCATCATCATACCCATCGCCATTAATACCGAGGCGACCACTAAATCAACGATTAAAAATGGAATAAAAAACATAAAACCGATTATAAATGCGGTTTGCAGTTCACTGGTTACAAATGCAGGTATCAATACTATTAATGGAGTATCTTGTGGCGAATCTAGCTGATCATAACCGGCAATCTTAGCAAATGTTTCTAAATCTTTTAAACGCACTTGAGAAAGCATAAAGGCTTTCATTGGCTCTTTAGCAAGCTCTAATGCCTCTACTGATGTAACCTGCTCATTTAAGTAAGGTTCTATCGCTCGCTCGTTTACCTGCTGATAAATAGGCGACATTATAAAAATACTTAAAAAAAGCGACATGCCTAATAACACTTGGTTTGACGGTGTTTGCTGTAAACCAATTGCTTGGCGCAAAATAGCGAGTACAACAATAATCCGTGTAAATGAGGTCATCATAATTATGGCAGCCGGTATAAAACTCAGCGCCGTCATAATGGCTAAAACTTGTAACGTTACTGAGTAATCTTGTGTGCCATCAGCGTTTGTTGTAATAGTAAGCGCATCAATTCCCTCTGCACTTACACTTGGTACAAACACCATGGCAAAAATAATAAGCAGCCACTTTGTCATAGGTTTAATTCTTTTTATTTTGGTTTGATTGCGGGTTTAAAAGTTTACCAAATCGTTTAGCGAGTTCAGGCAGTTCTTTTTCACTTAATGGGGTTTCTAACTTGTGTAAGTAATTAATACTGTGGGGAGTTACACCAAGTAAGTGCTGAGCATTATCTATCTCAACAACCATTAAACGCTCACGAGAACCCAAAGGCAGGCTTCTGACTACTTTAAATTCATCGCTGTTAGCTAAATTTGGATTAAGCTTTTTAACAAAAAATGCCAGCACAATAATCAGTACCAGCACCATTACAAGCGACAGCACCATAGAGAGTATATCTCCAGTTGGTGTTGCCACATCTGCTTTCGAAAAAACGGAACTAGTTAAAGCAACTAATAAGCTCATCGTAGTTTTTTGATCCGCTCTACTTGGCTTATCACATCAGTTAAGCGAATACCAAACTTGTCGTTTACTACAACTACCTCGCCATGAGCTATCAAAGTACCATTAACTAGTACGTCTAGCGGCTCGCCCGCGACACGGTCAAGCTCAACAACAGAGCCTTGGTTGAGTTGCAGTAAGTTACGAATATTAATTTTAGAGCGCCCTACTTCCATTGAAATAGTAACGGGGATATCTAAAATAGTGTCGAGTTTTCGTTTTTCATCGCCACTCATTTCGTGTTTTGAATCACTTAACTCATCAAGCTCTGCAACATGTGCTTCGCTACTATCATCTGGACCTTCAGCTTCTGCTAATGCTGCTGCCCATTCGTCCATTGTATCTTGATCATCGCTCATACTTTTAACCTTTTAATCAATTACCAGTCTAAGTCTACACCGTCAGAGAGGTGTAAATCATCTTCTAGTTCTGCTAATTCTGCATCTGAGTCAATTTTCTTGCCGCCTTTGGTAAATACATGCAGCTCAGATTTAACTGAATCAGGTCGTTTAATTTTTTCACTAATTTGAAGCGCAACATTATCGCGAGAGCGGCCCATCTTGGCTCTAAATGTAGGTAATTCCTCAACAAATACGGTTATATGCTCAGGCATTTCAACCGGAATAATATCGCCAGTTTTGAGTTCCATAATCTGCCTTAAGGTTAAATCGACTTCAAGTAACTGAGTCGACATATCAACCTCTACATCCATTATTTCGTCGCGAAGTGCTTTGCTCCAACGTAAATCGGTATCTTCAGTATCAGATTGAACCCCCGCATCTAACAGCTCTCGAATTGGCTCAAGCATTGAATACGGAAGTGCAATATGAAAATCGCCACCGCCACCATCGAGCTCAATATGAAAAGAACTAATAACCACAACCTCGGTTGGGCTTACAATATTAGCCATAGCTGGGTTTACTTCAGAATCGAGATATTCAAACGATACATCCATAACCGGTGCCCATGCTTCTTTATAATCTTCGAAAATGATCTTAAGGAGCATTTGCACAATACGACGTTCTGTAGGCGTAAATTCTCGGCCTTCAATTTTTGCATGATAACGCCCGTCACCACCAAAAAAGTTATCTACCAAAATAAACACAAGTCGTGCTTCCATGGTAATAAGGCCGGTACCTTTCAGCGGTCTAAAACGCACCATATTTAAGCTGGTTGGAACAAACAGAGTATGGATATACTCACCAAATTTAATCATTTGCACGCCATTAATAGACACCTCTGCGGTGCGGCGCATCATGTTAAATAGGCTAATTCGCATATGACGAGCAAAGCGTTCATTAACAATTTCCAGTGTCGGCATACGACCACGCACGATCCGATCTTGCGAAGAAAAATCGTACTGAAGCGTACTTCCCCCGCCATCTTCACCTTCGTGTATATCTTCCTCTTCAACGTCATCAACGCCGTGTAATAGCGCATCAATTTCGTCTTGGGATAATAAATCGCTCACGCTAACCCCTTATTGCATCACAAAGCCGGTAAACAATACCCGCTCAATTACTTTGCTGCCTTCAACATCCATCAAGGCTTTTTGTACCTTTTCAAGTGCAGAAAAACGAAGTGTTTCTTTACCAGAACTCGTACTTAACTCATCGGCTGTTGTAGTAGAAAACACACTTAGTAGCGTCCCTTCTATTAGCGGAATATGTTTTTTAGCGGTTTCTTCGTTTACTTCACCACGTACTAATAACTGTACTTTAATTTGCACAATTCTGTCGCGACTTGAGCCAGGCACATTAAATACAAATGGGCGTGGCATCGCAACATATAAAGCACTGCCTATCTCAGCTGAATCACTAGGCTCAGCTGAGGGGGTATCTGCTGATATTGCAGTCTCTTCATCCAAGGTTTCAACTGACGCATCCGAACCTGACATAAAAAAGTAACCCGCAGCACCACCTATTATAAGTAGTACAGCCACTATAATTATTATGAGTTTCTTTTTACTTTTACCGGTTTCTTCAATTTCTAAACTTGCTTCTTCAGCCATCATGATTCCTTTAATCGCAAAGGTACTTGCTTGTTTTAACTATTATAATAGCAGTACTTAGGCATAGTAATCTATTGATGATGAAGTTTGTTGTCGAGAACTTTGTGCAGTGTTATTTGCTTGCTCGTCGTTTTCATCATTAACTGACTTATTATTAGCCAAATTACCTTGAGTTCCACCTTCACTGTGCTCAGCAGTTTCACCACCAGATTGCCCATAAGAAATAGTGCTTTCACCAAGCTCTAACCCTTGTTGCGCTAACATTTCACGTAAGCGTGGCATTGATTGTTCAAGTGCTTCTTTGGCTTGCTGGTTTTGTACTACAAAGTTTATATGTGCTTGTTCTGCATCGCTACGAATACGTATTTGCATACTGCCCATTTCGGGAGGATCTAGGCGAATTTCTGCTTCTTTATTATTAATGCTCAGCATTGAGCTGACGCGCTCTTGCAATAATTTAGCTGCATCACTTTTAACAATATTAATTGCCTGCATTACGCCAGGATCAATACTTACTTGCTTAACTTGTGACGTGCTTTGTAGTTGTTGAGTTTGTATTATTTGGGTATCAAGTAAGCTCTGCTCGTAACTTAGTGAGTCGTATTGGCTTAATGTGCTCACTTGCTGAGTATTTAAAGCAGCTGTAATTTGCGTAAATACTTGTGCTACGCGTGCAGGTGTTTGTTCTGCAGTTATTTTTTTAAGGCCATCTTTTTGTAATTCTTCAAGTGATTTTAATAAATCATCACCCTCAGTTGAGGTTGTTACGGCTTTATTTAAATCAGCCCCTTCGTTTATCGATGTCTTTAAGCTTAACTTTTGTGGATTATATACTGTATTAGGAGTCTCTGACGCTACAAACGTTTTTGAGTCTGATTTAGCTGTGTCGGCAAGTCCTATTTCAATTGAAGCTTTTAACTCATTAACTGCTTGCTTAAGCGCTGACAACTGTTCGCCTTTAGGCTGCTCTGTTTTAATATAAGCGTTTAATTGCGTTAATAAGCTTTGTTTTTCAGCTGTATTAAGTGAATTTATTTCTGTGCTAAAAGAGTGTTTAGTTACTGTGCTCTGTGCTTTTTCGTTATCAGTAATAAATTGCGCAAGCATTTGCTTGAGATCAGCAGTACTGCTAGTCGCGCCGTTCATTGAATCAGTATTTTCTAACACCTTAACTTGCGCATTAAGTTGTGAGCGCTGCTCTGGCGTTAAACTAGCAATAACATTATTAGCTTTAATTAAGCTCGCATCTTTAGCTATTAAGGCGTCAATTGCTGCGCCTTTTTCGCTCTCAGATGTCTGTGAACTTGATTGCATCGTTTCTGATTCAGTTAAAGAAGGTGTCGCTACAGATGGAGCAGCTGGCGTAGGCACTGGTGTTGGCAACACTATATTTTTTGCACTTTTATCAACGGATTTATCTTGAGCTAATTGTCCCTTAATATCCATTGAAACTAATTCAGTGTCATCAACTATAGAGCCAAAACTGTCATCGGTTTTTTTACTTATAGGGTTTAATGGCCCTTCAATTGCCTCAGCAACACCACTTTTACGATGCTTGCCTTCATTTAATGGTAATGAATTTAAAGATAGTGAGCTAAAGTTATCGCTTTTTGAATCAGTTAATTTAGCCGTTTTAGAGTCCACATTAGTGGCAATTGGATTTTGCACTACACTCGCTGCATTCGCTTCTTCAGTCGATACTTCGCCACTTGCATTAGCTGATGCAATTCCTGATGTGCTTTTTAATTCTGTATTTTCTGATTCTGTATTCTCTACCTGCGTAGCTTCTAGCTCTGTATTTTCAGCTGTCTCAAAAGGCTTATTGACCGAAGTGCTCATTGCTTGTGCTGAATTAATCTGATCAAGCATCTCAACAGACACAAAAGTAACTTCGCCCGTTGCTACTTCATCTAGCTTTACGCTCAGGTTTTCATTTTTTTCTGGCTGTTTATGCTTTGGAATAGCAATCGAATTTTCGGCACCGGGATTTTTATTGCCTTTAAGCAAAGGCTCCATAGAATTATGCGCTTCGTGTAATTGGCTTGAAAACTCCGCGCCTAAATCGCCTTCATTATTAGCTAAGCTATTGTCTTTAAAGGCTATCAAAGAGTCTTTTTCAGAAGAAACTAAAAACGAAATGTTATTCATCGCCATAAATCACCTAATACCATTACGGCAATATGCCACCGCATACCGCCAAAAGTTAAATCCCACTAAGTAATAAAGCAATTAGCGTGCCTGAATTACAAAGCTTTACGACGTTGAAAAAACTGATTAGCTGAAAATTCATCTAACATTTTTTGCTCATTTTTAGCCATTAACGCATTTGCTTTAAGTTTTTGATTTTCGATTAATTTGGCGACTGCTTTAGCTTTAATTTGCTGCTTAAGCCATAGCGTTTTACGTTGAGTAACAACTTGCTTAGCGGTATTTACCGTACTTGCTTGTTGGCGAATTGCTTCTTCAATTTTAGCTATAAAGGCATGATACTGCCCAAATCCGGCACTAGATAAACCCGATTTTCCCTTAAGGTGTAACTGCTGAGAGTACTCAAGTCTAAAATTATTTAAACCTTGTAGCTTTTGTTGATTCGATTGCAAGTTTTGATTGGCTTGTAAGTAACTCATGCGCAAACTTTCTTCTTTGTCATTTTCAATTTTGAGCAATAAATCGAGTTTATTTTTAGCCATTATGCTTGTCCTAGTAACTGAGCAAGACCTTGCAGACCATCATCGTAACTAATGACATCTCGCATACCTTGTTGTAAAAATGCATTTACTCTTGGCATCATATTTATGGCTTGGTCGAGCATTTGATCGGTCCCTTTTTGATAGGCACCTAAAGTAATCATATCTTTGTTTTGTTGATACATTGAATATACTTGTTTAAGCACTCGGGCTTGTTGCATATGCGGCTCAGAAACAACTTGAGGCATAACACGCGAAATCGACTTTTCTATATCTATAGCGGGATAGTGCCCGCTGTCGGCTAAATCACGCGATAGTACAATGTGGCCATCTAATATAGCTCGCGCTGCATCAGCAATAGGGTCCTGCATATCATCGCCTTCACTGAGCACTGTAAAAAAGGCAGTAATTGAACCTTGCCCTTCTCCGCCATTACCGGCGCGTTCTACTAGCGCAGGTAATTTAGCAAACACCGAAGGCGGATAACCTTTGGTTGCCGGCGGTTCGCCTACAGCAAGTGCAATTTCACGTTGTGCCATTGCGTAACGCGTTACCGAATCGAGTAACAATAATACGTTTAAACCCTGATCTCTAAAATACTCTGCAATAGTTACGGCGCTCTCGCAGCCTTTTAAACGCATAAGTGGTGATGAATCAGCGGGTGCTGCGACAACAACTGAGCGTTTGCGTCCTTCTACACCGAGTATTTCTTCAATAAATTCTTTTACTTCGCGGCCACGCTCCCCCACCAAGCCAACAACAATAACATCGGCTTCGCTACCTCGGGTCATCATACCGAGAAGTACAGATTTACCCACACCGGAGCCTGCAAACAACCCCATACGTTGGCCTTGCCCTACTGTAATTACCGAGTTAATAGCTCGCACACCTACATCCATAGGCTTAGTGATTGGTCTTCTAGAAAGCGGGTTTATAGTATTTTGTGCAAACTTTAAATGATGCTCAGCATTAATTTTACCAAGGCCATCTAGCGGCCGGCCTAAACCATCTACAACGCGGCCTAATAAACTCATCCCTACAGGCAAACCTAAGTTATTAACTTGAGGAATAACACGCGCACCAGGTAGTACACCAGAAATATGGTCGTTAGGCATTAAGTACAAAGTTTGGTCGTTAAAACCGACTATTTCGGCGTCTACAAAGCCGTTCATGGTTTCTATTTTACATTGGCTACCAACGGGTGCACGTAAACCTCTAGCCTCAAGGGTAAGGCCAACAACACGCGTTAAAATACCTGCTACAGCAGGCGCTGGGATTTTAATATGTTGTTGATATTGAGATAAGCGTTCGCTTAAAGGTGCACGTTGAGTTGACATAACACGCCAATAAAATAGTTAGATACCACTATTATGCAAAAAACTATCCAACGTTTCTTTGACACGTGTTTTTAGAGTCATATCGAGTGACGATTGCGCTGTTTTAACTTCACAGCCACCGCGTTCAAGAGTGGGTTCTGCCATTAGTTGCCAGTTATTGTCAATAATGGTTTGTTCGCCGTAGCTCTCTTTTATGAGTTCTAAGTCTTCGGGGTTTAAATGGATTCGTACTTTTTCTTGCTCCGCATTAAGTGAATTAATACTTTGCTTTAACGTGTGTAAAATCACATCTGGCGATGTTTTTACTTCTTGATAAATAACAGCTTCCGCCAACATGCTAGCAAGTTGTACTAATTGCTTCTCGGCTTGTTCGTCCACTTTATCTAGCGGTGCAGTTAACCCCTCTAAAATGGCTTTTAAACTTGTTAACTGCTCTTCAATTAATGGTTTTACATCTTCAAGGCCTTGTGTTTTACCTTGCTCTAGCCCTTCTTTGTAACCTGCTTCTTTACCTTCGCCAACGCCTTTTTCAAAGCCGTCTATGTAGCCTTGCTCATGACCTTGTTTGAGGCCTTCTTCGTACGCGTCTTGTCTAATGCGTTCAAGCTCAACCATGGTAAGCGCAGGGAGTTCTGGTTCTTGTGGCTCATCAACTGGCATTTCTTCAGCTAATTCTTTTTTGTACAGCTCACTAAGCGGTGTGCCGTAAGCTGTAGAGCGATTGCCAAAGCTGCTCTCATCAGGTGCTACATCCGGTATAGCCCAGTTTTTTAATAGTTCATCTGCTTCATCAGCGTGAAGAGTGCGCCCTTTGAGTTTGCTCATGGTTTACAGGAACTCCTCGCCACCGCCGCCGCCCAGCTGAATTTCACCTGAGTCAGATAAACGGCGCGCTGTTGATAAAATCTCTTTTTGCGCCGCTTCTACTTCACTTATACGAACAGGTGCCATAGCTTCTAAATCATCAGCAAGCATTTCGGCTGCACGCTTAGACATATTGCCCAGTATTTTATCTTTAAGGGCATCGTCGGTGCCCTTAATTGCTTTCATTAATACGTCTTGTTGTACTTCTCGTAGAATTGCTTGAATACCACGGTCTTCAACATCCATTAAGTTTTCAAACACAAACATTAAGTCTTGAATTTGCTGCGACATTTCTTCGTCATGTTCACGAATAGAATCCATTAACTGCCCTTCTACGTTGGTATCTAGGTAGTTCATAATATCTGCAGCAGCTTTTAAGCCGCCCATTTTAGCAGCTTGCGCACCAGCTTGACCGGCAAATTGTTTTTCCATGATTTCGTTTAGCTCTTGCAGTGCTGCTGGCTGAACTTCTTCGAGGTTTGCAATACGCATGGTTAAATCTAAGCGTACTTTTTCAGGGAACTGAGCAATAATCTCAGCTGACTGTTCTGGCTCTAAATACGATAATACAATGGTTTGAATTTGTGGATGCTCATTACGAATAATGTTTGCTACCTGCTTAGAGTCCATCCATTTTAATGAATCCAGGCCTTTAGCGCCTGAGCCCATAACAATTTGGTCAATAAGGCTAGCAGCTTTGTCTTCACCTAGAGCGGCTGTAAGCGCTTTTTTAATAAAGTCTTCTGACTGAAAACCAATGGTACTAAAGCTTTGAATTTGCTCTATAAACAAGTTGTGTACAGCGCTTATTTTAGCTTGAGATAAATCCTGTAACCCAGCCATCGCCATACCCACTTTTTGCACTTGTTTAGGTTCTAAGTGTTTAAGGATTTGCGCGGCATCTTCTTCTGATAAACTCAAAAGTAATATAGCGGCTTTATCTACCCCATCGAGCTTATCAACATCAAAGGCTGGCGGGAGTTGTTTTTGTTCTTGATCAGTCATCTTCTGTTAACCACGCTTTCACTACTTGTGATGATAGTTCTGGTTCGTTAGCTACAAGGGCACGAATTGCTTTAAGTAGATCTTCGTCGCCATGTAAATCCGGTAACTGCAGTGTACCATCACTTGAGAAACCAACCGAAGCAGAATCAAAGTCTTTATTTAGCATATCAAGAGTATTGTCGCCAATATCTACGCCTGAGCTTAGTGCATCTTCGTCGTATTCTTCTAGTGTATCGTCTGGGTAAATCAAGCGTTTAAGCATTGGTTTTACCACTGCCATTATTAATACAATGATAACTAAGGCGCCCAATACAAGGCGGGCTATTTTCATAAACCAGTCTTGTTCCCACAGTGGCACTTCTATAGCTAAATCTGTTGCTTCACGTACAAACGGCACTGTTACTACTTCAAGTGCATCACCACGTTGCATATCAAAGCCCACACCGCCTTGTAGTAAGCGACGAATATTTGACAATGCTTCAACCGAGCGTGGAGCCATGGTTGTTTCGCCGTTTTCTCCCACTTTAGGAATATAGTCAACAGCAACTGATACGCTTATTCTGCGTATAACACCACTTTGCTGGCGCTTGTGCGAAATGGTTGTATCGAGTTCATAATTACGTGTAGCTTCTTTGTGGCTGCGTGTTGGAGAAGTAGCAGTGCCTGCACCACCTTGCCCCGCAACCTCAGGAATATTAGAATTTAGCGGTGGCTGATTTGTAAGCGCACCTGGAATACCAACGGCTAGGCCGCCAATGTTATTTTCTTCAAATGTGGTTTCGCTTCTAACCGCTGGTAGGTCTGGGTTATAACGCTTTTGAGTTTCCTCAATCGAGCTAAAATCCATACTCAAATCAACTTGAGCTGTATAGTTTGCAAGCCCAACAACCGGTATTAAAATACTGTCTATTTTTTCAAGGTACTCTTGTTCGCGCTTACGCTCTAAATCGTATTCTTTACGAGAGCGTGCTGCTAGTGAGCTTTGCGAACCTGAATTTAATAATCGACCATTTTGATCGGTAACTGTAACACGTGCAGGCTCTAAGCCTTGTACTGCTGAGGCAATCATATCAACAACAGAGTCTACTTCTTCACGGTCAAGTGAGCGCCCACGTTTAAGTGTTAATACAACGGTAGCTGATGGTTTTTTCTCTCTGCGGGCAAATACGTTTTCTTTAGGAATGGCTAACAATACTTTGGCGCGAGTAATGTTGTTAAGCTCTTCAATTGTGCGTGCTAATTGCTGTTCACGACCATGTTTTAGGCGCTCACGCTCCAAGCGTTGGCTTACGCCAAAGCCCATATCTTGCATAATAATGTCAGAGCCTGATGCTGGACCTTGCTCTAACCCTTCACGGGTCATTAGTAGCTTAATGTTTTGGTATTCACTTTCATCAACCGATACAACATTGCCATCGAGTTGATATTCAATTTTTTGTGCATCTAAAAAGTCTAATGTTTGAATAAGCTCTTCAGTTTGCATTTTGCCTAACGGGCGCATATCTGGCTGACGAGCCCAAATAATAATGAAAATCGCGATAGCTAAACAAATCGCTAATGCTATTACCAGTGTTACTTGGCGCAATACATCAACACCACTTAAAGCACTTAAGTAGCCTGACTTTTGTTCTTGTTGATCATCACCACCACTTTGGTCGATACCGCCGCCAGCAAGTGCTAGGTCTGTAGATTGGTTAGATTGCGCCACAATAATTCTCCACTACCTAATTAAACAGGCATGTTCATGATTTCTTTATAAGCTTCAACAAGTTTATTACGAACCTGTACTGTAGCCTCAAAAGCAACTGACGATTTTTGAGAAGCAATCATCGCCTCAGCAAGCGATACACTTCGATCACCCATTTCAACCGCTTTTACTTTTTGACCTGCATCTTGCTGTAGACCGTGCACTGTATTTAGTGCATCACTTAGCATGTCGCCAAACTGGGAAGTAGAAGTAGGCTGAACTTGAGTCGGCAATTTATTTATTTGATTATTACGGCCGGCTTCTAAAGCCATTGATTGCATTTCTTGAAATACAGCACTGTTTTGAATTTTCATAATTTATCTCTGACACGCAGTGAACTCTTACAAGTAATAAAGCACAAAACATGCCAAATAATTAATTGTTAAAATACATGCAGTTAGCTTTAAATTATGTGAGTCAGAGTTTTGACAACCCTAAGTTCGCAGCGCAAACTTAGGGTTTATAGGAGGTTATGCAGGAAGTGAAATACCTAAATCGCGCATTTGCGCTAGTTTATAACGTAAAGTTCGTGGGCTTATGCCCAACGTTTCGGCAACGTCTTTACGCTTACCTTGGCAACGTGCAAGGGTTTCTAAAATAATGCGATGCTCTTTATCTTTAAGCTCATCTTTATAGCTACCGGTATCTGCTGCTAGTAAACCTTGTTTAGGCTCATCCTCGGCATGCAATTTTTCATCGTAGTATGCCGAGCTTAGCGTGCTTTTATCAACGCCTTTATTTACGTGAGCCACTTCTGTTGGCGCCGGTGCCAATGAAGGCTCCATAACAAAGTTATTAGCTACTAAGTTTTCAATAAAAATAGCATGCTCGTTTATTGTATCGCCACTTCGCAGTATAAGCGCACGCTGTATAACGTTATCAAGCTCGCGCACATTTCCAGGCCACGCGTGGGCCAGTAACTTTTGCTCGGCAGCTTTATCTAAATACGCCATGGGCTCTTTACTTTTACTGATATGGCGCTCAATTAAATGCTTAGCCAATACAATAATATCGCCAGGGCGTTGGCACAATGGTCGCCACATAAGTGGAAAAACATTAAGCCTGTAATATAGATCTTCTCTAAATTGGTTTTCAGACACGGCTTCTTTTAAATCACGATTACTGGTTGCCAAAATACGTACATCGAGCTGAATTGTTTTACGACCCCCTAAGCGCTCTACTTCACGCTCTTGCAGTACGCGTAACAGCTTTGCTTGTAGCCCTAAGTCCATCTCTGTAATTTCATCAAGTAAAATAGTGCCGCCTTGTGCTTGCTCAAACTTACCCGGACATGCTTGAATCGCGCCTGTAAAAGCCCCTTTTTCGTAACCAAATAAAGTGGCTTCGAGCATATTTTCAGGAATAGCCGCGCAGTTAATCGCCACAAATGGCTCATTACAACGACTCGACTTATCATGAATATAACGAGCGAGTACTTCCTTACCTGAACCACTTGGGCCAAGTACCATTACACTTGCATCAGAGCGTGCTACTTTACTCGCAAGCTCCAATAATTGAATACTAGTTGGGTCGGCAACAATAGGTCCGTCGGTTTCTTTTGCTTTTTCAGGCAAATAACGGCTCACCATATTTAACAGCACTTCAGGTGCAAATGGTTTAGCCATGTAGTCAATTGCACCTAGGCGCATGGCTTCTACTGCATCGTCAATTGTGGCGTACGCCGTCATCATTAATACAGGTAAATCAGGGTGGTTTAATTTAATACTGCGTAGTAAATCAAGTCCACTCATTGCACCCATTTGCACGTCGCTTACAACAAGCGAAAATTGATCTTTTTTAAGCAATATCATTGCTTGCTCAGCACTGTTCGCTGCAACACATTCAATACCCGACATTTCAAGGGTATCTATTAAGGCTTCACGAAGCCCAGCGTCATCTTCGACAACTAAAATAGTGTTACTCATAATGAACCCTCTAATTTAGATGTTGCCTTAATAGGCAGTAACAAGCTAAAGCAGGCACCACCATGCGTATTATTAGTCACATCAACACGGCCTTGGTGTGCACTAGCCACCGAACTCACTACAGCAAGCCCTAAGCCTGTGCCCTGACTTTTTGTAGTAAAAAATGGTTCAAAGATTTTATCGCTTTGGCTTAAATCAACACCTGGGCCATTGTCGCTCACACTAATACGAACCATATCTAAATCTTTTAAATCTCTTTGTGCGCTAATTTTTACTTTTGCACCGCCGCCAATAACTTGAATACTATTGTGCACAAGATTTTGAATAGCACTGGCCAGTGCCGTTTTATTACCGACTATTTGTATATCTGGCTCTGGTAAGCTTACATCCAGTTCACTTTCATTAAGTGCGACCATCGCATCAGCGCCCGCTTTAACTTCTGTTAAAAGCTGCTGCATTGAAACTTGCTCAACAACTTGCTGATCGCCACTTTTAGCAAATAACAGCATGTCGTTTACTTGAGTTTCTAAATCTTTTAAACGCGACATTAACTTTGTTTGAAAGTTATCGCGAGATGCTTCGGGTAAGCGCTTTGATCCTAAATTAGCGGCGTAAAGCATAGCGGCTGAGAGCGGTGTACGGACTTGATGCGCCAGTGACGCAACCATTTTACCCAGCGCGCTTAATCGCTGCATATGTGCAACACGTTTTTGTAAACGGCGAGTTTCGGTTAAATCCGTCATTAAAATAAGTTGCCCTGGCTCTGGGGCTAAAGCGGTAATATCAAGTTTTATTAGGCGCCCGTCTTTTAAAGACACTTCGTGACCATCATCTTGATGTGGCCTAAAAGAGCGCTGAATAACATTAAACCAGCGTTCGCCTTCAAGTGGCTCGCCAAGCATATCAATCGCTATTTGATTCGCTTTTGCAATCAACCCTTTGCCATCAAGTACAACCACACCTGCTGGCATGGTATCAACCAAATGCGAAAGCCAACTTGCTTGCTTGCGCAGATCGCTTAATTCACCAATGTACTCCTCTTGAAGTAAACATGGGTTATACTGATTTGCAGAAAAAAACTGTGGTTTTAGCACGCTAGCAAGGGCCATAATCAAATCTCGAATTGATGTAGATACATGTCTAAATGCACGATTTATACCAAAATTTATTTACATACTTATCATTAAGTTACATCAATAATTTGAGCGACATAAAAATGACGCACGCAAAAAGGAATAATAATGAGTGAGCAAATAAAGTGCCGTTGCCCGTGGCTCGACACCACTAAACCCGACTACGTTATTTACCATGATGAAGAATGGGGCGTCCCCCTTTATGATGATACAAAGCTGTTTGAATTTATCACTCTTGAATCAGCGCAAGCCGGCTTGAGCTGGTACACAATTTTAAAAAAGCGTAGCGGTTACAAAAAAGCATTTGCTAATTTTGATGTAGATAAAGTGGCACAATTCACACAAGATGACGTTGAGAGACTAATGCTTGATGAAGGGATTGTGCGCAATCGCTTAAAAATTGCGGCAACTGTTAACAACGCAAAGTGCTTTATAGAAATACAAAAAGAATTTGGAAGTTTTAGTAACTACCAATGGCAGTTTGTCGATAATAAACCGATTATAAGTAATTTAAATAACGCTGAGGACTACCCTGCAATTACAGAGGCATCAACCGCATTTGCGAAAGATTTAAAAAAACGGGGTTTTAAGTTTTTAGGCCCTACAACGGTTTACGCTCATATGCAGGCCTGCGGTATGGTTAACGATCACAGTAATGATTGTTTTAGAAAAGAAGAAATTATTAAGGCTTTTAGTGGGTAAGTGATTTATAACCATAAAAGTGATTAGTTCACAAAGAGGTTAAGAGACGCTGCGCTTTAGAGAAGTGACGCGTAAGTTGACTATGGTTTCTCATTTACCTTCGTTTTTCTCTTTGTGAAATAACTTTTTATTTAAGTGATTAAAAGTCTTGTTTTTCACGCGAGCAAGTCTAGCGTCTACAACAAAAGTAAAAACCGTGTAGGTGCGAATTTACTTCGCTCTCTTGCTAATATTTTTTAAGTAAAGTGCGGTATAAAACCGCACCTACAAAACGAGGGGTTATTTATCTACTGTGTTTGGCCAATTTATAACTAAACACTGACAGCTGCTTTTAGATCTTAATCTCTTGAAAGATTATACTTTTTCATTTTCTCAACGAGTGTTGTTCTGCGTACACCTAGTATTTCTGCAGCGCGAGCTACAACGTAATCATAGCGCTCTAACGCTTGGGTTATTAAGCTAATTTCAAGTTCGGCTAAATAATCTTTAAGTTCAATACCATCATCTGGCAATAATCCACTACCCCTTTGGCTAAACTCAGCGTCTGGCTCACTTTCGTAATCACTAAAGCCGGTGCTAAATATATCGTTAAAGGCGTCTTTTTCCATTAACTCTTCAGGGTATTCTGGCTCGTATGCTTCAACTTCAATGTAACGATATTTATTAGGTAAGTCGGGAATATCAACCACTTTTTCAGGAAACATAATAACCATACGTTCCACTAAATTAGCAAGCTCACGAATATTACCAGGCCAAGCATGTTCTTTTAAACTCTCAACTGCGCGCTCAGTAAACTTAGCGGTAGAACCTGTTTGGTCGTTAACACGGCGCATTAACTCTTTTAAAAGCAGCGGAATATCATCAGCACGTTCACTCAGCGATGGGTTTTCGATAGGAAATACATTTAAGCGGTAATATAAATCTTCCCTAAAACTACCCTCTTCAATCATTGTTTCAAGATTACGATGCGTGGCCGCAATAACGCGTACATCAGCTTGGATTGCCTTTGTACCACCAACACGTTCATAGCTGCGTTCTTGCAATACTCGCAGCAACTTAACTTGCATTTGCAGTGGCATATCGCCTATTTCATCTAAAAATAGCGTCCCGCCTTGAGCTAGTTCAAAGCGTCCTTTACGAGCCGATATAGCACCAGTAAACGCGCCTTTTTCGTGGCCAAATAGTTCACTTTCGAGCAGCTCAGCCGGAATAGCACCACAGTTAACAGGTACAAACGGTCCATTAATACGCTTTGAAAGCAGGTGTACATTACGGGCAACCACTTCTTTACCTGTGCCTGATTCGCCTAAAATTAAAACATTAGCGTCGGTTTTTGCCACTTGCTCAATTAAAAAGCGCACATCTTTTACGGCCTCTGTTTCACCAACAAGTCCGTCAAAAGTTTTATGTGGTTTAGAATGCTTATGCTCATTTGGCAACATGCGCTGATACTGCTGGCAATCGTGAAGTAACTGAGTGGTCACTTCGTGATTAAATGGCTCGCAAATAAGCCCCACTACATTAGCTATACTTAATAGTGGTTTTAGCGTTTCGCCAATTAATAAAAACGGTAATGTTGGATAGCGTTTAATTAAGCTTTCGTGGTCAAGTGATTGCAACGCTCCTAAAATAATCATGCATTCTTGCTGCTGATATTTTTTACATTCTTGTTCAAAGCAGTCTTCGCTTAATAGTTGAACAGCTTCACCAATAAAGCCAAGTGAAGCATTTAATCCTATTGCGCGGTTGTTATTATTATCTAAAATCAAGATCATATTTAGCGAGCCGTACTTTCACTAATTTGTATAATTAGTTAAATTGTAAGCCAGTTCAGCATGGATGCAAGTGATAGCGGCAGTTTTTTGACATAAACGCCAAAAAACAGACGGACTAGTTAAGTTAATCATACTTAATAGTTAATCATTAAGTACCAAAACTAAAATAAATCTAGAATAGCTTCTATCGATTGCTCAAGTTATTAAAGCGGATAAATAGATTTTTGCTAAACAATAGCCAGAGTAACTCAGGCTGCGCATTATTTTCTTTGAGGTTAATTACTTTATAAACTTCTTACTAGCTTGATTCGTTTGGTTTAAAACGTTAATTCGCAACGATCAAACTCTCATAACAGTAAAAAAGGTGCCAACTGATTAAATTATAACTTAACTTACGAAATTCCATACTTTATACCACCGTTTTACTAAATTAACTTGGCACTTTGCTTGCTTAGTAGTTAAAGTATTGAGATATGTATTAAAAAATTACGATTGCGTGTAATAAAATGCCAATAATAAATAACTTGGGTAGTACTATGTTCAATAATAAAACAATTTTAATCACTGGCGGTACTGGATCATTTGGAAAAAAATACGTAAAAACGCTACTTGAGCGCTACAATCCTAAAAAAATAATTATTTTTTCACGCGATGAGCTTAAGCAATTTGAAATGCAGCAAAAATTTGATCAACCCTGTATGCGTTATTTTATTGGTGACGTAAGAGATAAAGAACGTTTAACTCAAGCGATGAATGGTGTTGATTTTGTTATTCATGCTGCCGCCCTAAAGCAAGTGCCTGCGGCCGAATACAACCCAATGGAATGCATAAAGACTAATATTAATGGTGCTGAAAATATTATTGCCGCAGCTCTCGCCCATGACGTTGAGAAAGTTATTGCGCTTTCGACTGACAAAGCGGCCAACCCTATTAACTTATATGGAGCCACTAAATTAGTTTCTGATAAGTTGTTTGTTGCTGCCAATAATATTTCAGGTGGGCATAAAACTACTTTTTCCGTAGTGCGATACGGTAATGTTGTGGGATCGAGAGGGTCTGTAGTACCATTTTTTGAAAAGCTTATTGCTGAGGGTGCAACTGAACTCCCTATTACTCATAAGGATATGACACGCTTTTGGATTACACTACAAGACGGTGTTGATTTTGTTTTAAAGAATTTTACTCGTATGTTAGGCGGTGAGATATTTGTTCCTAAAATCCCATCAATGCGCATATTAGATCTTGCCCAAGCAATGGCCCCTGATTTAGCCACTAAAATCATTGGTATTAGACCTGGTGAAAAGCTGCATGAAATAATGTGCCCTGCCGATGACTCATATCATACCTATGAATATGACGATCACTTTGTTATTGCGCCAAGCATAAAATTTTCAAGTCGCAGTAATGACTTTACTGTTAACGCCATTAACGAAAAGGGTAAAGCAGTAGCGCATAATTATGAATATAACTCGCGCGACAATGAACAATTTTTATCCCTTAATGAAATTAAAGAACTAAATAAACAATCATGTCTATAGATCCATCTTTACTCATACCACAAGCGATGATTCCTTACGGGAAACAATATATATCACCAGAAGATATTACTGCGGTTATTGAAGTATTAAAGTCAGATTTTATTGCTCAAGGACCTAAAGTACCTGAATTTGAACAAGCCGTTGCTCAACAGTGTATAAATAAAAATGAAGGACAAGTTCCCTTTGCTATAGCAACTAACAGTGCAACTTCAGCATTACATATTGCATGCTTAGCACTCAAAGTGGGTGAAGGTGATGTTGTGTGGACGTCCCCTATATCTTTCGTTGCTTCAGCGAATTGTGCACTTTATTGTGGGGCCACTATTGATTTTGTCGATATTGATATATCAACAGGCAATATATCAGTTGAAGAGCTAACCAAAAAACTTGCTTTAGCAGAAATAACAAATACCTTACCTAAAGTTATTATTCCTGTGCACTTAGCTGGACAATCGTGCGATATGCAGGCAATTAAAGCACTCAGTGAGAAATATAACTTCGCCATTATTGAAGATGCTTCACATGCTATTGGTGGGAGTTATCAAACAAGTAAGGTGGGTAGCTGTGACTATAGCGACATTACCATTTTTAGTTTTCACCCTGTTAAAATAATTACCAGTGCCGAAGGTGGTATGGCATTAACTCAGCACTTAGAACTAGCAGAGCAAATGCGGTTATTAAGAAGTCATGGTGTTACCAGTAACCCAGAAAAAATGAGCGAAGCAAGTCATGGACCTTGGTATTATCAACAAGTTACGTTAGGCTTTAACTACAGAATGACTGAGCTACAAGCTGCTTTAGGGCTTAGCCAAACGACGCGCTTAAATGACTTTGTAACACGCAGAAATCAATTAGCGGCAACTTACGATCAAGCGTTTTCTGATTCCTCTTTAACGTGTTTAACGCCTGCAACATCAATATATTCTGCTTATCATTTATATATAGTACTACTGCCAAAGCTTGAACAAGGTATACGAAAAGCAAAACATAAAGCGATTGTTACCGCGCTGAGAGCCAAAAACATCTGTGCTCATGTACATTATATCCCAATTCATTTACAGCCTTATTATCAGCAAAACGATAGTAATCTTGCTTTCAAAGAGGGTGACTTTCCTATTGCTGAGCAATACTATGAGCGCGCAATATCTTTGCCGTTATACCCACAGCTAAGTCAAAATGAACAAAGTTACATCATTACAACCGTACTTGATGAAATAAACCGTCTAGGCGCTTAAGCGTGGAACTCGCCTTAGGTACAGTACAGTTCGGCTTAGACTACGGTATTAGTAATACCCAAGGACAGGTAAATAAAACTGAAGTATTTGATATATTAACGCAAGCAAAACACTTAGGCATAAACACCCTAGACTGTGCTGGTGCATACGGAAATAGTGAACACTTACTTGGTGAAATATTCAATGAATCAAAATTGAGTGAAGATTTTAATATTATCAGTAAAATACCCGCCCTAAATAACGTTCAACACTCAATTGAAACCGCTTTTTTTCGTTCATTAGCTCATTTACAACAGCAACAAATTGAAACGCTATTATTCCATCATAGTGATAATTTACTTTATCACCCTAAAAAAGACTCGCTGTTCAAACAAGCGTTATCACTTAAATCACAAGGTTTAATAAAACGTATTGGTGTATCAGTGTATACACCCGAACAACTTAAAACAATTGCCAGTCACTACCCCATTGAGGTAGTACAAGCGCCTATTAATGTGTTTGATCAACGCTTTATTGCGACGGATGTAATCGAATTTTGTCAACAAAAAAATATAGTGTTACATGCAAGATCACTCTTTTTACAAGGCTTACTCTTTATTGATCAAGATAAAATTGCCCCTTACTTTCGTCCATACCAACAAAAGCTCAATGACTTTGCCGCACTTGCTCAACACTTAAACTGCACTAAAGTGACCTTAGCCTTGGCAATGTTAGTGAATGGTTCACCTAACTCAGCACCTGCTTCACGGGCAAACATAACGGCACAGAAATCGCATACTAATATTCAACAAAATGTTAACAACAAAGTTCCTAAACAAATAAACAAAAGTATCATTGAAAAGCTTGTTGTGGGGGTGTGTAACACTCAACAACTTAGAGATATTGTTGAGGCCTACAAGTTAGCAAAAGAATTATCTATAAGTAAAACAGAGCTTTTAGCATTAGCAGATGAACGGCTTGGCTTTATTAACCCTAGCTTGTGGTCTGTTTAATTTTTCTGAATATCAATTAGTTTAGTTAACAAGTACAGAACGAGCCCATTGCAATCATGAATGAAACATTAATTATTTTACAAGCCCGCATGTCATCGTCAAGACTACCTAACAAGGTGTTGTTACCAATCCTTGGCAAACCCATGCTTGCTCATCAAGTGGCGAGACTTAAAAGAATAAAAACACCGCACCGACTTATTATTGCAACAAGTGATGAAGCCTGTGATGACGATATTGAGGTGTTCTGTCAACAATTGGGCATCGATTGTTTTCGAGGTGATTTAACAGACGTTCTAGCGCGCTATTATCATGCTGCAATGACGTTTAAATCAAAAGATAGCACCGAATATAAAATGACTACTATAGTAAGAGTGACTGGTGATTGCCCGCTGATAGATGCTGTAATCATTGATAATGTCATTGATTTATTCGTGGAGAATAACAGTGATTATTGTTCAAACTGCGCACCAGCAACCTTACCTGATGGGTTAGATGTTGAAGTATTTAGCTTCGATGCATTAGAGAAAGCCTATCAACTAGCTAAAAAGCCTTCAGAACGCGAGCATGTAACACCTTTTATTCGCAATAACCCGCAGTTGTTTACCTTGAGTAATTACACTCATCAGCCAGACTTATCTCATTATCGTTGGACGGTAGATGAACCAAGCGACTTTGAGCTTATTACCAAAATATATGAATATTTATATCCCCAAAAACAGAATTTCACCCTAGCGGATATAATCACGTTAATGCAGGGAAGACCTGAATTAGCGAAAATAAATCATCATATTGTGCGCAACGAAGGTTTACTAAAGTCTGAAAAAGAAGATCAACAACAGTTGAAAAACATCCTATTAAATACAGGGCAGGCAACGTAATGAACAAACGCTATCAACAATCATCAAACTGGCTTGAACGCGCTGAAAAAACCATTCCTTTAGGTTCGCAAACATTTAGCAAAAGCCGTATTGCTTACCCTAAACATGTATCTCCACTGTTTATTAAGCGAGGTGAAAATTGCCAAGTTTGGGATGCCGATGATAATCAATATACCGATTTTGTAAGCGGACTACTTTCAGTTTCTTTAGGTTATTGCAATAAAGCCGTTGATGATGCCGTCATTGAGCAAATAAGATCAGGCGTCACTTTTTCTTTGCCTCATCAACTTGAAACGATTGTTGCAGAGAAACTTGTTAAGTTAATACCTTGCGCGGATATGGTCCGCTTTGGAAAAAACGGGAGTGACGCTACCTCAGCAGCCATTCGTTTGGCCCGTGCATTTACTAAAAAAGAACATGTTGCTGTTTGTGGTTATCACGGTTGGCAAGATTGGTATATTGGCTCAACCACACGAGACTTAGGTGTACCTGAAGCAACCAAGTCACTGACTCATACATTTAAATACAATGATATTTCATCGTTAGAGCAATTGTTTTATCAGCAAAAAAATCAGATTGCCGCCGTTATTTTAGAGCCGATGAACACGCATTTTCCAGAAGATAATTTTTTACAAAAAGTGAAAGATTTATGTCAGCAACACGGCGCGGTATTAATTTTTGATGAAACCATTACTGGCTTTCGTTTTTCTATGGGTGGTGCTCAACAATTATTCAATGTGACCCCTGACTTAGCCACATTCGGAAAAGGTATGGCAAATGGTTATCCCATATCCGCAGTCGTTGGGCGCAAAGATATCATGATGCTCATGGAAGATATTTTTTTCTCAGGTACTTTTGCTGGAGAAACCCTATCGTTAGCTGCAACAAAAGCCACTTTAGATTTTATGACAGAGCATAAAGTTATTGCACACTTAGAAGCAATAGGAGAAAAGTTACAAACAGGCCTAGCGCGAATAATTAATGATCTACAAGCACAGCATTGGTTAACCTTAAGCGGCCACCCTACCTGGTCGTTTCTGGTTATTAATGCCCAAGGTGATTATAGTGCTATTGAATTGAAATCATTGTTTTTACAAGAGATGGCATTACGTGGATTTTTACTTGGTGGCGGTCATAACTTAAATTATTCGCATAAAAGTGAAGATATTGATGCACTACTGTCTGCATATAAAGAAGTACTCGACATACTCTTACAAACTATTGAAGATAAAGATTTTCATAACAAGTTTTACGGTGAGTTATTATCGCCTGTTTTTAAGGTTAGATAACGCAGATACCTTAATATGAATGAACATAAAACCAATCTTTCCATTAATTTATTACTAGAATCATTATGCATATAGTGTTTAAGGTAGATGCCTCATCTATTATTGGTTATGGCCATGTTATGCGTTGCTTAACACTAGCAAACGCATTAAGGGATAAAGGAGTTGATGTAAGCTTTATTAGTCGAGAACATCATGGTCATATTAACCACCTGATTATTGAACATAACTATTCTTTAATCCCTTTACCTAAAGGGGCAAACGATATTGTTCAGAAAAATAGTGATACGTGGCTTGGATGTACCATAATAGAAGACGCACAACAAAGTATTCAAGCAATGCAAACAATTGCGCCTGCTGATTACCTTATTGTCGATCATTATGCCATAGAGGCGACATGGCATGCTTTAGTTACTAACTATTGTAAGAAGCTTGTCGTTATTGATGACTTAGCTAACCGTCCCCTGTTATGTAATGTGTTACTTGATCAAACCTTAAATCGAAATGCCGAACCATACCAAGCATTAATTCCTGAGCATTGCACAATGTTGTTAGGTAAAGACTACATGTTATTAAGAGATGAATTTAGCCACTATCGAGCTCAAGCAAAAACTCAGCGCGATCAGCGTAGTGAGCAATTAGGGCATCATATCAGTAATGTTCACATCATGATTTCAATGGGAGGGAGCGATCCAGATAATTTATCCCAAGTAGCATTGTTAGCATTAGAAAGATTACACATTACCATGCCAAATATTCAGGTAAGCTTAATTATTTCAGGCCAGTCGATACATTTAACGTCTTTACAGCGTCTTTGTAATACGCTGACATGGTGTACATTAATAATTGACAGCAAAGATATGGCTAGTCAAATGATAGAAGCTGATATTGCCATTGGTGCGAGCGGTTCAACCGCATGGGAGCGATGTTGCTTAGGTTTGCCTTGCCTAACAACCGTCAATGCTGAAAACCAACAGTTGATAGCTAAAAATCTAAATGATTCTGGTGCAACAATCAACCTGGGTTGGTATAAAGACATTAGCTCCTCCATGATTTGTGACCAAATAGAACAACTAATTTTACACCCTAAAAAATATCAGATAATGGTCGAAAATTGTTTCAATGTTTGTGATGGAATAGGCGCACAAAGAGTGACCCGTGTCTTATTAAACAAAGAGCTACCAAAGAGCGCATAAATGAGAAATCAGAGTTTTAAAACGATTAGTATATTAGTTGATAATGATTCATGGATTTTGCCTTACGCTGAAGCATTGGTGGCATATTTTTCATCTCATTATCAGTGTCAGCTTTTCAGAAATGCAGATGATATTACACAGGGCGATGTGTGTTTTTTATTAGGCTGTACTCAAATTATTCCCAATAAAATACGTAAACGCAATCAATATAACCTTGTTGTTCATGAAAGTGCCTTACCTCAAGGTAAAGGTTTTGCCCCGATGAGCTGGCAAATTATTGAAGGAAAAATGTCTATTCCTGTATGCTTATTAGAAGCAAGTGAAAATGTTGATAGTGGCAACATCTGGCTTGAAGACACTATAGAGCTTAACGGCAACGAACTACATGATGAATGGCGTGATAAGCAAGGTAAAATAACAATAAAACTAGCTAAAGAGTTTATTGAAAATTTTACAACATTAACTGCCAATGCCCAGTGTGGACAAGAAAATTTCTATGCTAAAAGAAACAAAAAAGATAGCGAGTTAGATGTTAATAAAAGTTTAGCTGAGCAGTTTAATTTACTTAGAGTGGTGAGTAATAGTGACTATCCTGCTTTTTTTATTAAAGATGGTATCAAATACAAAATAGAAATATCTCGTCATGACTAACAATTACATAGTAGCAACAATAAAAGATTGGAATTTCAAAGAATTTGATCGAGTTCTCTCTGATTCCCCTGGCAACTGGACATTAATTAATGACCATAGCCAACTAACTTTAGACAACCTTCACTCGCTTAAGCCTAAATATATTTTTTTTCCTCATTGGAGTTGGCTGGTACCAGAAGAGATTCTTAATGAGTTCACTTGTATATGTTTTCATATGACAGATGTGCCTTATGGTCGAGGTGGTAGCCCTTTGCAAAACTTAATTTGTCGTGGCCATCAAACAACTAAGTTAACCGCGTTGAAAATGACTAAGCAACTTGACGCTGGTGACGTTTACTTAAAAGCACCTTTATCACTAGAGGGTAGCGCACAAGAAATATTTGAACGTTGCGCCAAACTTACTTTCGACATGATTAAAAGCATTATCACTATAGAGCCAATGCCCATTGCACAAACAGGAAATATAACCACCTTTACAAGAAGAAAACCTGAACAAAGCAAAATTCAAGGTAGCGAAACCTTAACAGAACTTTATGATCTAATTCGTATGATGGATGCAGATAGTTACCCTAAAGCTTTTTTAGCTTATGGTGATTTCACATTAACTTTTGAGCAAGCAAAATTAACCCCTTGTCCAAAAAATGAAGCCCCAATACTTAATGCAAACGTCATCATCACAAAGCGTATGACAAACTTGAGCGAAAAAAATAATGACTCATAAATTTATTACTATCAATGGCACGAACATCGGACCTGACTTCCCACCATATATAATTGCGGAGTTGTCGGCGAACCATAACGGAAAAATAGAGCAAGCATTGAAAAGCATAGAAGTCGCAGCACAATGCGGTGTAGATGCAATAAAAATTCAAAGCTATACGCCTGACACCATGACTATAAATTGTGATGAGGACGATTTTCAAATAAAAGGCGGCTTATGGCATGGCTATAAACTTTACGATTTATATCAATGGGCACAAACCCCCTTTGAATGGCATAAACAGTTATTTGATAAAGCGAAAGAAGTCGGTATTACGTTGTTCTCCACTCCATTTGATGAATCGGCTGTTGAATTGCTCGAAAGCCTTGATGCACCAGCCTATAAATTAGCTTCTTTTGAAATAACGGATTTACCTTTAATAAAACGTATTGCACAAACAGGTAAGCCACTGATTATTTCAACTGGTATGGCGAATATGGAAGAAATAGAAGAGGCAATTACGACTGCTAAAGAAAATGGTTGTACTGAATTAGTCGTTTTACACTGTATCAGTGCATATCCTGCACCAGTAGAACAAGCAAACTTAGCAACTATAGCTGATATTAGTCAACGTTTTGACGTTATATCTGGACTTTCAGATCATAGCCTAGGTACCGTTGTTTCGGTCACAAGTATTGCTCTTGGTGCAAATTTAATTGAAAAACATTTCACACTGGATAGAAATGATAAAGGGCCCGATGCTGAATTTTCTTTAGAGCCAGACGAATTCAAGCGACTAGTTAAAGAAACTAAGGAGGCTTACCAAGCTATTGGTGTAGCAGGTTATGAGCGAAAACCAGTTGAACAAGCAAGTATGACCTTCCGTCGCTCGCTTTATTTTGTTGCTGACATTAAGCAAGGTGAAGTGCTCACCACAAAACATATAAGAAAAATACGCCCAGGCTATGGCTTAGCCCCTAAGTACTTTCAAAAAATACTGGGGCAAACCGCTAGTCAAAACATAACTCGTGGTACAGCCGTTTCTTGGGAGCTAATTACTGATGATAAAAAATAACCACGTTCTCATTATAGCTGCTCACCCTGATGATGAAGCTTTAGGTTGCGCAGGAACAATAGCTAAGCACATTGCTGAGGGTGATAATGTTTATATTCTATTTATGACCAATGGAATATCAGCTAGGAATGATATAACTCCTTCAGATAAGCTAGAACGAAGTGGAGGAATGGCTAATGCCATGAAAACACTTGGGGTAGATAATTACCAAAACTTTGATTTTCCTGATAATAAAATGGATACTGTACCATTATTAACAATAGTACAAGCCATAGAGGAAGTATTGAACAATACTAATCCAAATATTATTTATACTCATTTTGCTCATGACTTAAACATAGATCATAGAATAACCCACCAAGCCGTAATGACAGCGTGTAGACCGATACTTGGCAATTGCGTAAAAAAAATCTTTTCATTTGAGATTCTATCAAGTACGGAGTGGCAATCTAACTCTATGCCAAAATTTTCAGGGAACTATATCGTTGATATCAGCCAGTACTGGCAGAAGAAAGAACAAGTACTTACTTGTTATCAACAAGAACTGCGAGATTTTCCACATAGTCGAAGTTTAGAATGTATAGAAGCGCTAGCAACGCTACGCGGAGCTACTCATGGCCTTGCTAAAGCTGAAGTTTTTCAAATAGAACGAATTATAGAGTGTTAATACAGTAAAACTAAATTAAACACACTACAATTCATGGCATGATATTTGATTAATTTAACTAAGCAATGATAAACCATCATGGAGTCACTTTTGACAAAAGAACAATTAAATTCGGATTGGTACTTAGAATTGGCTACACAAGCCATCGATAATAAGTGTATAGAGCAAGCAGAATCTCATCTAACGTTAGCTTTGAAATTCCAAAATGATAATGTTAATGCCATAGTTACTTATGGAAATTTACTTATCAGTGAACGCCGTTTTATTGAAGCGCAAAGACTATTAGCACGCGCCTATCATTTATTACCTAAAAACTTAGATATAATTTTAACTTATTACATGTCTTTACGTCGTCAGGGGTTAATTACCGAGTGTATTAAACTTTGTCTAACCGCGCTTAAAGAGCACCCTAATGACCACTATTTAAAAAGTGAATTAGGTGTTGCACTTGTAATGTCCGGTAATATTGATGAGGTAGTAGAGTTATCAGCTCAAGAATTCGAACCTACCTTACGCTGGCAACAATGGGCTATTGTAGCGAACTTAGTGAAAAACAATAAAAAGGCGCTAGAGTTAATAGAATCGAGTATGTCATTTCTAGCCGATGTTGAAATATTTGCTCAGCAAGCAATTGAAGTAGTTGTTAATAAAAATGAGAATAAGAAGGTAAGTCAACACTATCAAGATTTTACTTCACGTACAGGCTACTGCCACCGACCTATTTGGGCTTACTTTGAGCTAATCAGATATTGTAGATTACAAGATGAAGTTAATCTTTTTGAACACGATTCTGAAATATCTCTAGCCTTAGATCCAGTACCTTATCGCCCAAGAGCAACAGGCAAAAGTAATATATTATTCGACGATAAAAAAATCGCAGTAGCAAAATCAACTTTTATACAACCAGTTATTGATCGCGGTTCATTACAAAAAAACATAAAAATATTTAAAAGTTTGTGTAAAACACTAATCAATGAAGGCGCTTTTGACCATTTCCGCGAAAATATTAGTACTATCAAAAAACAATATGCTCCAAATATACCTGACTTTGTTCAAGTAATGTCTACAGGCCGTTGCGGTACTTTAGCTTTATATGAATTTCTTAAGAAATCAGATAAAGTCATTCCATACCATACAATGCAATCTCAACTTATCCCACCAGATAGAAACCACTTAATGTATCGAATTTTATCTGGCAACTTTGATAAAGATATTATTTCGACACTTCTCTCTGCTTATTTAACAAATAGGGTGTCTGAAATTTGTTATGCCTATACTAAGCAACGCACACCAGTAATTATTAATCATTGGGATACTATTTTTGCGCCATTTCTCTGTGAGCTATTTCCATCAAGTAAATTTTTACACATTTGGAGAGCTGATGAAGATGTTTTTAAATCTATTCATGGAAAAAATCAATTTCAAAACGAGCAACTACGTCACTGTTTTTTTGATAATGATTTTACTCAAGGGCAATTCACTTGCTTTTTTGATTCAGATTTAACTATGCAGCAACAAATTGCTTGGTATTTATTTTTCACCAGGGAGTACTCTTTAGCATTCAAAGAAACATTAATAGAAAACCGAATGTCATCTATGAAAAGTGAAGACTTATTTACAGGCGATATCACTAAGTTTAAAATATTACAATCGCTAATGCCTATTGATGATATTAGTGAAAGTAAATTTGTAACCTCCTTTGCAAAACCTATAAATCAAAAAAAGAATAAGTTGCAAATAAGCAGTGACTTACTCAGCCAGCAAGCGTCAGAAATCCAGCCCATAATAGAAAAACTAGAACGCACTGGAATTTTATAACTGCTAACCATACCGGAGTTAACATGCAAAAATGTGTAGCCTGCAATCTACCTGAAACTTATGAAACAATAGAGTTTGATGACGAAGGTGTTTGTAATATTTGTCGACAAAAAGTATTCAAAGATGAAAAAATTGATTGGAAAAGACGAGCTGAAATGCTATCGCGAGTGATAGAAAAACATCGTGGGCAATATGAATACGACTGTATTTTACCATTTTCAGGTGGGAAAGACTCAACTTACACTTTATGGTATTTAGTAAAACACTTTAATATTCGTCCTCTTGTTGTGCAGTTTAACCATGGCTTCATGCGAGATACTTTATTAGAAAATAATCGCCGAACATTTAAAAAACTCGGTGTTGACGTTATTTCATTTACACCAAATTGGAAGCTAGTCAAACGGTTAATGCTTGAAGCTTTAGTACGAAAAGGTGACTTTTGTTGGCATTGTCATACCGGTATTTTTGCTTATCCTATGCACATTGCGCTTAAATACAATGTCCCACTTATTTTTTGGGGAGAACCATCCTCAGAATATACTGCTTATTATGACTATGAAGATGATGAGATAGAGCAAGTTGATGAAACACGCTTTAATCGGTTTATTAATTTAGGGATTACAGCTGAAGATATGTACTCTATGATAAAAGATGATTATCAATGCGATCCCCGAGAGTTGACACCATATACTTACCCTAGTCTAAGAGATTTAAAAAAACTAAAATACCAATCAGTGTGTTTAGGTTCCTACATACCATGGGATGTGAAAGCTAATACAAAAATAATAGAAAAAGAGTTAGGTTGGCGTGGTGATCAAGTTGAGGGCATGCCATGGGAAGAGTACCCATATGAAAAAATTGAATGTTCAATGCAAGGTATGCGTGATTATATAAAATATCTAAAGCGAGGTTATAGCCGTGTAAGTCAAATGACTGCGCTTGATTTACGTAATGGTCGTATAGCCAAAGAACATGCAGATAAACTCATCGCAGATTATGAAGGGCGTAAACCCCCCTCACTAGATTTGTTCTTAGAGTATCTAGGGATCACCGAGGATCAATTTAACCACATAGTTGCAAAAACAGTTGTCCCACCTTTTCAGCCAGACTTTAAAGGAATGGAATACGCACCAAAGACTAGCGACTTTGAACGCTGGTATCGAGAAGATCCTGAAGATAGAGGTATCATCGTTAAGAAATTATTATGATCGGAATTTTGAATATAGGTCTAGGTAACGTTCAGTCGGTATACAATGCAATTTATGAAAATGGGTATGATCCCATTTTCGTAAACAAGCCAGAAATGCTAATCGACTTAAGTCACTTTATATTACCAGGAGTTGGTAATTTTAAAGCAGTAACTCAACGCTTAGATCAGATGGGCTTTTTAACTGCTATCGATGATTTAATAGAGCGAGGCACTCCTACTTTAGGTATTTGTTTGGGTATGCAATTACTTGCTACTACTGGCTCAGAGGGAGGGAATATTAATGGCTTAAATGCTATTAATGCCAACGTATCGGCAATGATTCCCACAGAAAGTTATCGAGTTCCGCATGTTGGTTGGAATGAAGTGCACTTTACTCAAGCACATCCTATATTTGACCAAATCAAAGATAAGAGAGATTTTTATTTTGTCCATAGTTACCATATGTCATGTAAAGATGCGGCCAATGTAATAGCAACTACTAATTACGGTAGTGATTTTGTTTGTGCCGTTGCGAATAAAAATATTATAGGTGTTCAATTTCATCCTGAAAAGAGTCAAAAAAATGGGATGAAACTCCTAGAAAACTTTTGCGAGTGGGATGGTTCGCTCTAACAAAAACATAGTTACATATGTAAAATTAAAATCTTTATGGATGCAGAGTATGCTCAAAAAACGCATTATCCCTATTATGCAACTAATTGACGATAAACTTGTAAAGACTAGGCAATTTGACACATGGCGTGCGGTAGGCGACCCAATAAAAAGTGCAAGTGTCTATAACTCGCAATACACAGATGAGTTGGTTTTATTAAACATAAATAGAAAAAATAGAAGTATAGAACAACTCGCTCGGCTAATACCTGAAATTGCTAAAGTGAGCTTCATGCCATTATCTGTAGGAGGTGGTATACGTAGTTTTAGCGATGCAGCTTACCTAATAAATCAAGGCGCTGATAAGGTCATTATAAACTCCAGCGCTTATAAAAACCCAGACCTGATTAATCAAATAGCAAGTGAACTTGGCCAACAGGCGATAATTATTAGTATTGATATAAAAATTGACGAGAATGGTAGCTATCGACTCTATTCACAATGTGGGAAGAAGCAAGAAGAGAGTTCATTAGCAAGCCACATTGCACAATGTCAAGCATCTGGAGCTGGGGAATTTATGATCCAGTCTATTGAACATGATGGCATGATGGATGGATTTAACATTCCGTTATTACAACAAGTTATGGAATTTGCTCATATCCCTATTATTGGCTGTAGTGGTTCGGGGACCTACCAGCATCTTCATGAAGCGTTTACTAAAACCAATATAAGTGCTCTAGGATGTGGTAGTTTATTCAACTTTTCTGACAGTAACCCTATCCGAGCTAAAAGCTATCTAACAAATTACGGTATTGCATTTAAAAAGGTTTAGTAATGTCATCATCGATAGGAAAAAAAGTTAACTTTTTATCATTAAAAAATATCGTCTTAATTGGAGGCGGAGATTTGATGGCAGTTAGCGCAAAAATTTTTAAAGAATTAGATTTTAACGTTACTATGATTGTTGCTACTCGCCACATAGACGAAAAGCTTACACTTTCTAATAATACACTTGCTGACTATTGTAAAGAGCTGAACATTAATCCACATGTAATTACTGACATTAACCTACTCACAAAAAAACAATTTAGCGCTATTATCCCTAAACACTCTCTAGCCCTGTGTTTTGGACCTGCTTGGGTTTTTAATAATCAAGTTTTGTCACAATTTTTCTACGGTATGTTTAATATAAATGCGATTCCTATTCCGCATTATCTTGGGGGCGCACACTATACATGGCAACTATTAAATAAAAATATGGATGGCGGGTGTTTTTTCCAACAAATAACCAACAAAGTGGATCAAGGAGATATTTTTGATCAGCTACGCTTTAATATTAGCTCAGAAGTAAATACACCAAACCAATATTTTGCAGAAAATGTTAAACATGGAACATGTTTCATCCATAAACTAGCAACAAAATTTATCGAAGGAAGTGAGTTTATTCCTGTGCCCTATTCAGAATTAAATAAGCACAGGCTTTATTTCCCTCGACTGAGAACAGATAGACAAGCTTATATAAATTGGCACTGGACAGCACAAGAAATCGTCAGCTTTTGCCAAGGTTTTGATGAGCCATATTCAGGTGCTGCCAGCTTTATCCAAGGAATAAAGTTACGATTTAAAAAAGTGAGATTAATCACTCTGACCGATGAATACAATAATGAAACCCCTCCTATGCATCCTTTTTGTTCAGGATTAATTATTCGGATCACTAATTCTGAAGCAAATAACAGTATTATCGTCGCTGCTCGTAATGGCTTTATTGCGCTTGAAGAGGTCTCTTGTGAAGAGAAGTGCTACAAGTCTTATCTGAAGGAAGGTATGCGTATTCATACCCCACAAAATATTATTGACGACGCTATGTCATATGAAGTAACAATCGATGGACTAGGATTTAAGGATTAACTCAAATGAATGTGCTGCCCTTGGTCAAAAAACTTTTTCCTTTTAGCTATTCAATTACAGGACAAGGCAACGACAATGCTATTCCTCAATACTTAAGTGAATTGGATTTTGATGTACATGAGTATGCCTCAGGCCAATCGCTTAATGGTTGGTTTATTCCGCATAGCTGGCACGTAAAAAAAGCAAAAATATATCACGAAAATAAAATAGTTTATGATGCGGGGTTATCTCCGCTTGGCTTAGCGACTCTATCACCGAGCTATACAGCAAAATTATCACTCAATGAACTACAAGCGCACTTAACCAGTAGTAAGGAATTACCTGATGCGGTGTTATACCAATGGAAAAATTTATACCGCCCAAGAGAGGTTACCTGGGGAATATCTATACCTCACAAAGAAAGAATAAAACTGGAGGACGTTGAGTATCGCATTGAGATTGAAACCAAATCTACTCCTAGCACAATGAAAGTGCTCGACTATTTATTACCCGGTGAAAGTAAAGAAACATTGGTTATTAATGGCCATAATTGTCACCCATTCCAAGCTAATGATGATATCTCTGGCTGCGCGGTTGCTATAAGAGTTATGCAAGCATTACAAAAAAAAGCGACTTTAAAACCATTCAAATATAGCTATAGATTATTAATAGCTCCAGAGCTACATGGCCCAATGTTTTGGTTAAACGATATGAATCAAGAAGAGCAATCAAAAATAAAGGGATGTATTTTACTTAAATCTGTAGGTAATAAGGCAGCCATGCGACTGCAACATAGCTACTTAGGTAACCAGCCATTAGATGCTGCTGCAGAATCTGCATTTAAAAATAAATATATTACTTTCGAACAAGGTGGATTTAGAAGTATCTACGGTAATGACGAAACGGTATTTGAGGCTCCGCCCTATAACATTCCATGTATTTCATTAACTCGCTGGCCTTTTAGCGAATATCATAGTGATTTAGACACCCCTGAACTATTATCTGAGCAACACTTACAAGACTGTGTTGATACGGTAATAGATATAATTGAGAACTACGAAGCAATTGACAATAACACTTTACCTAATAAAAATATAAGGCGTAATAATTCACTTTTTTATAGTAAAGAAATTTCAAACGATAAGTTCAATCAATGCTACAAAATAAACTTTAATGGTTTAGTCTGTTTATCGGCTTATGGCCTTTATAAATCGATCCCTGAAGTCAGTAATACCGGTGTTGATTACAATAGTATCAATGGCCGTTGGAATAAATTAATGAACTGCTTGCCTAGAGAGATAGATGACGATATGACAGTCAATGATTTATCAATAAAGTATGACCTACCTCGCCAAGAAATATACGAATACCTCAGAGAATGGGTAGAAAACAAGCTACTAATTCCAGCTAACTATTGGAAAAGACCTGTATGAAAAGTAACAATAAAATAACGGTAACATCAGAAGAAGTGCCTTTAATCTACCTTCAATCAATTGAAGAAGACGACGTGAGCGATGAATACGTAAGATGGCTCAATGATCCTATCATCAACCAATATTTGGAAACTCGCCACTCTACTCAAGATCTGCAATCAATATTAGCTTATGTTGTCCATATTCAAGATAATCCCAACGAACATTTATTCACTATACGCTTGAAAGAAAACAATAAACATATAGGTAACATCAAAGTTGGTAATATTAATACTCACTACAATATCGCTGATATTAGCCTGTTTATTGGAGATAAAACTGTTTGGGGTAAAAGCATTGCAACTCAAGCTATACAACTAATTTCTAGTTTTAGCATAAATAAATTAAAGCTCAGAAAGCTAAATGCTGGTGCATATAAACAAAACGTTGCAAGTACAAAAGCCTTTTTGAACGCAGGCTACACCCGAGATGGTGTATTGAGAAATCATTATATTTTTAAAAATCAACCATGTGATTTAGTGCAAGTTTGTTTTTTTCAAGAACAAGTCAAACACCTCCCTATAATTACAGTCTATACCTCCCCTACAAACTAAAATGCATAATTGCAATAAAATTAAAGTGACCCCTCAATCTTGGTTATTCAATTTTAAAAGCTATATCTAAGAATAGACAGGTCACTATCTCAATAATGAGAAATTGTAATCACTTTCTTACCCCAACTTTATAAGCTCTCATTCTTTTTTCTCCCATAGGATGTGAACTTCTAATAAACTGATTAGTAAGTGTTATAAGCCATAACATAATAAGGAAGTAATTACAGAGCAGGCCTAAAAAATTTAGGATAACTTTAAACTTTAGCAGGCTTATTATAATATTTAATAAACTCTATATAAATATCATTTATATGTTCATTAAACGCGTTAATACAAGAATTTATAAAATCAGCACGCATCTCCAGATTTCTATAATAGTAAGAACTCGCCATTATATATGTTTGAAAGTATTTAAATGTCCCTTGAACCAAAATAAAAACGGTCTCATCTTCACGTTGCATCTCTAATAACATTTTGTTTTGTTCAGAAAAAGCTTGTGCCAACTGCTCTCGGGTATGAAAATGAGGGGGGACTAACTCTAGTAACTGTTGTAAAAAAACCTTTAATTTTGTTTTAACATCGTCAATATGACTATTGATATTACTTTCAAATAACTGTTCGCTAGAAGATGCAGCTTTAAGCAGTGTCGTTATTGTTTTCTCTTTATTAACCATTTTATTTTTTATTTTTATATTAGAAATATGCTCAGGCTTAGCATTTCTTATAAAGACCCCATCCGAAGTATTAAAAGCTTTAATATGTGGTTTGTTTTGCAGTAAAAATTCAACACTTGACTTGGACAAGTCAAATATACCTGTAGTAAACACTTCTTCTTTGAAGTTACCTTTTACAGTCATATTAGTTTGCATTTTTTCAATCACTTTATCTTTGTACTTAAAGTTTTTATCAAAATAAATACTATGCTTCGAATGGTGATAGTCTTGAGAAGCAAAACCAAAATCTGTTCCTACTAAATATACTTTTTCGAACCCTAATTCAGTAGCAATAGCCAACCCAGTATTAGAAACAGAAGGGTTAGTATACATTGGATAAGAATATTTCAACTTTTCATCTAGGCGCCGTATTAAAAGCCCCCCAGCATCGTTCAGTTTATTAAGTAAAAATGCAGATTTAAAGCGTTTCAAAATCTGGTCAAAAACAGTATTGAGAGCAATTATATTTAAATCGCTTAACTTAATGTTTATCCCTTTTGTTCGTTCAACGACTTCAACCCAATCTAATAGCTGTGCAGTTCGTTCCATTTCAACATGTATATCGGGTTTAATATTATTCACTAGTAAAGCTTTTAATGCTGTACCACAAGATATAATAATAATATTTTTTTGATTTTCTTTTAAAAAATCAATCGCCAAGTCCAAAGAAGGTCCGTTGGCCACAATAAATACGGGAGTATCTTTTAGTTTGTTTTTAAAGCTACCGGCTTTTTTTATCACTGGAAATTGCGCTGTTAAATTAGCTATTGTATGGGAAACTCCTATAATTTCATCTTCAAAAAAGCCCCAACCACCATGCCAACGGTGCCCAACCTCTTTGATTTTTTTTATTGCCTCATCTATTGAATCGCTATTATAATGTTTAAAGTAGTGAATTACACTTGTATTAAAGAAACCTTGCATAGAAAGCATAGAGCCAATTTCATTAACAACATCATGCTTTGTCCCCCCCACTTGAATTCTAAATACCCCTCCATTATTAAGGCACTTATTAAACAGCGGTCTTAACTCAATACAATGTAATAAAGCATAAAAAGTACTAGGTGTTTGTTCGTATAAAAAAACATTCAATACATTTTTTTTATTCAAGAGCTCTTTAATGTGGTAGCCTAACCCAGCTCCTAAAAAACATACAAAGTCTAATTGCTGCTCGTTTGCAGGATTATCTAATTTCTCCCCACCATGTTCTAATCTCACATTATTAATAGATTTAAGTAAGGCTGCATGCTTAAAAACAATATTTTCGTCATTCGAATGCTTTATCCTGTAGTGAGAATAGACAGGACTTTTTAAAAACTTACTAACTTGTTTTTTTGCAAATTCACGCGGATTTTCAGTGTAAGAAAATCTACCATTATTGTACAAGTTTTCATTCCCTTCATCGTCAATAACTACTCCCGTATCAGTCGGTTGGAAATTTTTAAACATATCAAAGATCTGTGGCATTTTTTCTTTTAGTAATTCTAAGTTTGCTAACAAAGTTGCTTTGAGCATCATTTTTTTTAATTCACTTTCTACTGTGTTCAAAATACACTCCAGTTTTTCATTTGATTTGTTGAGCTTTTATCAAATTTTATCACTAAGCTAAAAATTTGATATGACTGTAAACTGACAGTTCACTACCTATTTAAAGCATTATGCTTTATTTTAAATAAATGTTTAATACCTTAAGAATAGGTCTGATATAATAGTATCTATATAACCTCACGCAATTTATGCGCCAATTTTTATTTGACGATGTTTATAATTATATTAAGTTACTTATGTGCCGATTACTAAATACCACCAAAGTACTTGGCATTATTTTTGCTCTATTTGGGTATTGCATCACACAATTTTAGTAATATAAATTTTAGGATTCCCCCATGGCTCATATCTCAGTAAAAAAATACGGTCAAGTTCGTGCTAGTAGTATTGCCGAAATGGCGCCATACGAACAAATAAACCTTATATTTAGTAATATTATCGGCCGCTTAGCTGCAACAAAGGGATTTATTGAGCGCAAGGAAATACAAAAGAAAGGTGAAAACATTTCAGCCTGTGTTTTACTATTTGGTGCCCTACAAGACGCTCTTAATTTAGAAGTAGAGCAAGATCCTAGTATTTCTAACAATTTATTGGCACTTTACGATTACTGCCAACGCCGTTTAACACAAGCTAACTTACATAACGATATTGAAGCAATTATTGAAGTATCAAGTATTGTTAAAGAAATTAAAGAAGGCTGGGATAATATCCCATTAGATCAACGTAACCCTGCGGTTTAATTTAAATTATGGATTCGCAAACACCAGTAAGCAATGCTGAGCAGATACAAGCATTACTTAGTAAAATTGAAGTGTTAGTAAATGATGATAATGCAGACGAAGCTCAGCCTTTTTTAGACACTTTAAATACTAAACTAAAGCAATGGTGCGAAAGTAGCGAAGGTCCAAGTACAGAGCAATTAGAATTAATTCAGCTTCGTATAAATACCATTTTAGTTAAAGCGAATAGTGCCAAAAACGAATCATCAAAAGCTATTATTAAACATAAAAAGTCAGGAAAGGCGATAAAAGCTTATAAAAACACCTAGTAAACAGACCTAATAAACTACCTTTATTCTAACTAAATACATGGCTATAGCTTACTATTTGAATCAAAGAATAATACACAAAAAAACCGCTAAATTTAAACTTAGCGGTTTTTTATTAAATCTATAATATATTTAACTCAGTTATTAATTTGATTGCCTAACTACGCCTGGCATGTTTTCTAATTGAGCTTGAACATAACTGCTGGTGTTATTAAGGCTAGCCACTAATAAATCCATCGCATTATATTGAGCGTATAAACGAGACGATAGCGACTCCATTTTACTGGCAAGGTCCAAGCGATCATCATCTAAATCATCTAGCTGATTTGTTTTACTGTCTATTCGGTTTTGAATAATACCATCGGAATCTGTATAAAAACTCATTAGCTCATCAAACGACTGTGCAAAGCCATCATCGTCATCACCTACAAAAAATTGCTGCACTAAATCTACGTTTGCATCTATTTGCTCATCTAGTGTTTCTGTATTTAGCGTTAAAACACCGTAGCGGTCTGTTTCGACACCTAATTGCGAAAGTGATAATGAGTTGCTATTACCTAAATCCACGGAATCGGTAATCTGTTCTCGTAATTTAGACATTACACCACGTAGTAACGAGTCACCAGCCATAACACCTGCACCATCAGCTGAAGTACCTAGATTATTACTTAACTCTAAAAGCTCATTGTAGCTTGATATAAAACTATTTAAGCCTGCTTGTATATTATTATTGTTTTCAGTAACTACTATATCGCTGATATCGTCATCAACACCATGTGCTTTTTTAGCTGTTATTGTAATACCGTCAATTACATCAGAAAACTCATTGGATGAACTACTAACCGTAAGGGAGCCATCTATAGTAATTGAAGCATCTGTTGCAGCAATAATTTCAGATGAATTTTGAACTCCAGCAGAGTCGAAAGCAAGACGAGATAAGCCGTTTGTATCAGTATTGTCACCATCAATATCTGTTACTTCTACTTTAATTTCATTTGCAAGGCCGCTATTTTTGGCAGCAAGTACTAAATGCTGGCCGGTATCGTCAGTTATTATTGTTGCGTTGATGCTATCGTTATCATTACTATCATTAATTGCATCTCTAATTTCACTTAATGTTGCAGAATCCGATACTTCAATATCAAAGCTACCATCACCAGAGCTAAGAGTTATGGTGCCCTCCCCTACAGCTGTGTCCGCATCAAGTGCCACTGAGAGTATTTTATGCTTTGTAGCAAGGTTGTTAACCTCTACGGAATAACCCCCAGGTTGTGCATCTTCATTAGCACTTAATTGTACAAAGCTATCACTACCAGATGAACTACGCTTTTGATAATTGTCTGCGTCACCTAATACTTCCATAGCGGTTTGAACCTGCTGTAACGCAGACTTTAAAGCGCCCACAGCAGAAATATCCGTTGTTAAATTAGCTTCTTTAGTATTTAAACGAGCTTCAGCAGGAGCTTGCTCAGCATTAACTAGCGCATCAACAATATCTGATACAGCTAAACCAGAGCCTAAACCATTGAACGAAATAGACATACTTACCCCTTAAATACTCAAAAATAAACTAACTTAGTATTAGTAATTAGAACTACTCATTAAACTGTTTGATCAATTAAAATACCAGCTGATTCAGATAATTTAGATACTAAGCTCAATACTTCCTCAGAAGGATATTGTTTAATAACTTCGCCACTGTTTTTATCAAGCACTTTAATTACATCGCGGCCTGAATCTTCATCAACTTTAAATTGCAAACTTCGGTTCATTTCGCCCATAAAGTCCTGCAATTGTTGCGCCATTTGTTCTAGCTGTTCGCGCTCTAACGGCTGAGCTTTTTCATCTTGGTTATTATTGTTATATTGATTTTTCTGTAACTTTTGTTGATTTTGTGCATCCACCTGCTTTACATCATCAACCGCTCGCTCAGTTAAAGAGTGAGCAGCTTGTCCTGTTTGCTTATTATCACCAGCAATGGGAACCGCTGATGTAGTAACCTCTGCGTTTGAAGTAATTGTATTCATAACAGATTCCTATTTTTCACTTAATTAAACCAACAATAGCTTAGTTTAAATTCTTAAACCACAAAAGGAGGTAGCTAAAGCCACCTCCTTTTTTACAACTAATACTGACTTTATGTACTAGCTTGCTACTATTAAGCTATTACTTTTAACTTATTAACCTAATAAGCTAAGTGCTGTTTGTGGTAACTGGTTCGCTTGCGACAAGATTGACGTACCTGCTTGTTGCAAGATTTGGTTCTTTGTCATCTCTGCAGTTTCAGTTGCAAAGTCTGTATCTTGAATACGGCTTCGTGATGCAGATACATTTTCAGAGATGTTAGCCAAGTTACTAATAGTGTGGTCAAAACGGTTTTGAACCGCACCTAGACTAGCTCGCTGCGAATCAATACTTGCAATCGCGTTATCAATAATTGCTAATGCATCTTGTGAACCTTTCTGACTTGTAATATCAACATCTTCTACATTTACAAGTGTGCTTACTTCCTCTGTTGTCGCTACCGCAGCCAAAGTAGCATCACTTCCTGCAACGCTAAATACCTCTGAAGAATTTAGTTGTACGGTACCTGTTACAGCAGCACCACCACCTGCAGCCAGTGCAGTAGCTGTTGTGGTATCGTTGCCATCGTAAGATTGGCCTGTAAGTGTTATACCAACAGCTGAAGTTGAGCTACTTTCAGCTAAATCTGTTAACTCAATATCTGCACCAGTATTATTTGAAATTGTAAGTTCACCATTTTCAACTGTAGCTGTTACACCATGATCATCTGTTTTAGCGTTTATGGCTTCAGCCATTGCTTGCTTATCACCTTCTTCAGTACCCGTCCCAACGTATGAAATAGTTGATTCTTTGCCAGCATCTAAGCCTGCGCCATCTAATTTAAAACTGATAGTCTCATCTAACTCACCTGGTGTACCGATATCAATGGTTGCCTCTGTTCTTGCTTGAGCAGATACACCTGTCGAGCTATTATAACTATTTATAGAATTTGCAATCTCTTCTGCTGTTGCCTCACCGGCAATAGTCACTGTTGCCTCTTCACGCCCTGAAATAGTATAAGTACCAGTACCAACTCCATTAGAGGTACCCGTTGAAGTAGCTGCCTGCGTTTCACCCAAACCAGCTGTAGCACCTTGAAGGTTAACTTGGTTAGTGCCAATTTTGTTAGCAGCTACACTTGAAAGTGATACATTAATAGTTTCGTTTGCATTTGAACCAACTTGGAATGACTTAGAACCAAAGCTACCATTTAATAATTGCTGGCCACCAAATGATGTCGTTTCAGCAATACGTGTCATTTCAACTTGTAGAGCTGATACTTCTTTTTGTAATGCTTCACGATCTTCAGTTGAGTTTGAACCATTTGCAGATTGTAGCGCAAGTTCACGCATACGCTGTAAAATACTGGTTGATTCGCTCATCGCACCTTCAGCTGTTTGCGCCATTGAAATGCCGTTATTTGCATTACTTTGCGCTACTGATAAACCGTCGATTTGAGACGTTAAACGATTCGAAATTTGCAGGCCTGCCGCATCATCTTTTGCGCTGTTGATACGCATACCTGATGATAAACGCTCCATCGAAGTAGCTAAGTCAGAACCTGATTGAGATAAGTTACGTTGAGCGTTTAATGAAGATACATTTGTATTTACTGAAATCATAATAAAACTCCTGATTACTTTCGTAATATTGCTGTTTAAGTTTAACCAAGAGCTGTCACAAATGTATGCTCAGCTCCTTACTGTTTAAGTTAACGGCAGAAGGTTTATTATCTTTAGAAATATTTTAGAAATAAATTGAATTATTTAAAAGCATCAAACTAACACTATGTTTTATAATAAAAATAAATAAAAACTAAAAGAGATTAATTTGTTAACATCGAAGAACAAAAACGCACTTCAAAATAAAGTGCGTTTTTATATTCAATCATATGTTGAATCAATAATTAGCCACCTAATAGACTAATTGCTGCTTGAGGTACTTGGTTAGCTTGCGAGAGTATTGAAGTTCCCGCTTGCTGCAAAATTTGGTTTTTCGTCATTTGTGCTGTCTCTACCGCGAAGTCAGTATCTTGAATGCGACTGCGTGATGCAGATACATTTTCAGCAATATTAGCAAGGTTACTAATTGTATGACTAAAGCGGTTTTGTACCGCACCCAAACCTGCACGTTGAGAGTCAATATTAGCTATTGCTTTATCAATTACCGATAGTGCATCTTGAGAGCCTTTTTGGCTTGTAACGTCAATATCTGCTGCGTTCTCTAGAGAGCTTGTTACCTTTGTCGCAACTGCATCAACAAAAGTAGTAGCTGTTGTTGCAAATGTATCTGATGAATTTAATTGTATAGCACCGGCTATTCTGGCAGAAGCTAGAGTAGCACTACCTGTTGTGAGTGTAACAATATCACCAGCAGAATCCTCATCATAACCTTGAGGTGTTATACTTAACCCTGAAGCAGCACCTCCTGTAAACTCAACAATCTCAATATCAGCACCAGTATTATTTGAAACAGATAAAACACCATTATCAAGTATTGCTGTAACACCATGCTCGTCTGTTCTGCTATTAATAGCTTCAGCCATGGCTTGTTCGTCGCCTGTTGCTGTACCTGTAGCAACAAATGATACTTTTTCACCGTTCAATTCAAAACTTACAGATTCACCCGCTGTTGTTTGAGTACCCGTAACATCCAGCTGTGCTTCTGTCCTTGCTTGAGCCTCAACACCAGTAGCACCCGTTACTTGGTTTATTAAATTAGCAGCTTCTTCAGCACTAGCGCCATTTGGGATAACAACAGTAGAGTCTTCCCTACCTGAAATAACCAAGTTACCATATGCAACTGTACTATCAGCTAACGTACTCCCAGTACCAGAAACTTCATTTACTTGACCAAAACCATCGACACCAGCTGCAGATTGCAGGTTAGTTTGATTTGCACCGATTTTTTCTGCTGCAACACTTGAAAGCGATACATTTATTGTTTCATTTGCGTTAGCGCCAACCTGAAATGTTTTACTACCGTAACTGCCATCTAATAATTGTTGTCCACCAAATGAGGTGGTATCGGCTATACGTGTCAATTCAACCTGTAAAGCTGATACTTCTTTTTGCAGCGCTTCACGATCTTCTGGTGAATTAGACCCGTTTGCTGATTGAAGTGCTAGTTCACGCATACGTTGTAAAATACTTGTTGATTCACTCATTGCACCTTCAGCTGTTTGCGCCATTGAAATACCATCATTAGCATTTCGCTGAGCAACGGCTAGGCCATTAATTTGTGACGTCAATCTGTTTGAAATTTGTAGACCTGCGGCATCATCTTTTGCGCTATTGATACGCATACCTGATGATAAACGCTCCATCGAAGTTGCTAAGCCTTCGCCTGATTTAGATAAGTTACGTTGTGCGTTTAGTGACGACACATTAGTATTTACTGTTAATGCCATTTTACCATCTCCTAGGTTTAAACAGAGTGTGGTTCAACACGATTTAACAGGAACCACTGTTCGATAATTTCTTATAATAAGAAAAGCATTTACTGTGCCAACTTTGACTTGTTTTTAAGTTGTTGTTTTTAAATGAAAATATATAATTCATTGAATTGTAAATAAAGAGTGAAGTTGTTTAGAAGGAAGTGACATTTTTTTGCCGCGATTTTGTAGCCAATTTTTGCCGCAAAGTATTGCCGCTTTAAAGTAGGTAAAGCGGCAAGGTATTTCTGCTTATAATCTGCTTACAAATAGTCGAATAAAGAAAGGTTAGTTAAACGGCCAAAAGTTGCTTGCGATGCTTGCAGTGCCGTTTCTTGTTTAGTCAGTTCGCTAATAGCTTCTGCCATATCAACTTCAACTAAGTTAGAGCGATTACTTTTATTTTGAATATCGAGTGCTAAGTTTGAATCACTTACTCTTTCAAGTGCGTTCATACGCCCACCTAAACTTGCTTGGGTAAACACCACTTGCTCACTGGCGTTTTGTAATTGCACTAAGCCATCAGCAAGTACTTGCTGAAAGTCATCACCTTCAAGTGTACCGTCATTTAAACCTGTAATAAGTGCTTGCAATGTATTAAGTACGTTTTCTTTGCCTGGCTTTTCAAGGCTAAAATCGAGTTGACCTGGTGCTGTGCCTTCAAATTCAATTTTCATACCTGCAAAATCGATAGGCTCATCAGTAACTTCACCTGTTACTGCGGGGGTTAGTGCAGCGCCATCTCGGTATATTTCGTAGGTTTGTGGGTCTGTTGCTGTAGCACCTGGGCTTACTAATACACTATATGTATTTGCAGTTGCTAGAGCTGTTGGGTCTGCGTTGTAATTTGCTTGATGAAACTTGTCAAACTCAGCTTGGCCGTCAACATATACACTTGCCGCTGTAATAGAGCCTGAAACACTTGCCGTGTTAGATTCTACATTTAATCGCGCGTTAGTTTTTTCAAACGTATCAAAGCCGTTATCACTCGCTTTAATTGATACACCTTCAGCTATAGTTATCTGGTGCTGGCCCTGGTCGCCATTATAGGTGTACTCACCCGCTGCAGAATCAAACTGATACGGCTGCGTGCTGTCTTGGTATCCTGAAAATATGAATTTTCCGTCTTCTGATCGGGTGTTCATTAAATTAGCTAACGTTTGTTGAATGCCACTAAGCTCTGATGCAATCGATTTTAAATCGTCTTTGGTGTAAACACCATTACCAGCCTGAATAGTGAGCTCTTGCGCTTGTTGTATATTACTATTTATGCTTTGTAATACGCTTTCTTCAGTTTCTAGCCTGCCGGTAAGCTGGTCGATATTTTTAGTGTATTGCTCATTCGTTTGTATTTTATTTGAATACAGCATAGCTTGCGAAATAGCAGCTGGCGCTTCTGAGGTGGTTAAATACTTTTCACCTGTTGTTACTCGCTCTTGAGCATTTACAACACCTTGTTGGTTGTCGAGTATTTTATTTATGTTGTTTTGGTACATTAAATTATTAGATAAACGCATAATTACCTCGCCGCATTTAATAAGGTGTCAAAAATTTCTTGAGCTGCTGCTAAAACTTGAGCTGATGCTGAATATGATTGTTGAAAACGCAGTAAATTCGCGGCCTCTTCATCAAGGTTTACACCCGATAGTGATTCATACCATGCCTCAGATTGCTGTGCTAGTGCGTCAAATGCAGCCCCACTTGTGATTGCTTGGCCAGTTATAACACCTATATCACTCACTAATCCTGAATAAGCTTGGTTAAAAGTTTTGTGGTTATCGGCAGTTGCTGTTGTTTCTACATTTAAACGGACTAACTCACCATTTTGTAAATCAGCTAATTTTAAACCATTACGGTTATCATCAAAGCCGCCTTCGTTAAACTCAAGTGTAAAGGTGTCGCCTGTTGCTGGTGTACCTTCTATATCAAAATCGAATCCGTAGGTATCAAATGGAGCACCCGCTTGCGATAACATTCCTTTTGCAGGAGGCGTAATAGTAAAAGTACTCGTTCCGCTATTATCAGTAATTTGATATTCGTTAGCATTACCTGTTTTAACAAGCGTTATTTCACCGTTTGTTAAGCTTGGTGTTGAAGTAAATCCACCGGAGGTAACACTTGTTACTTCTCCCGCTGAAATAGTAGCGGTGCCTATATTATTTAAATCGTTAGCAGTACGGATTGGCGATGCTAGTGCTAAATCTTCTGCGCGCCCTGTTGCAAGTGTAATACTTGAAGCAGCATCTGAATTAAGCTTTATTTGAAACTGATCACCCTCAACACCTGCCCCAGATACATTTACTTGAAGACCAAATGATTCGCCTGAGGTTATAGTCGATGAATCAATAACACCTGTCGATATATCAGCAAGTGAAGGCTGCCCTAACGGATCGCCTTTGTTATCTATAGGCTGAATACTTACTTCATTAGCATTAGCTGTATAAGTAATAATAAAGTCACTGGCAGGAAGTTCACTGCCCTTACCTGGCTCTACCGTTGCAGTCATACCGGCAGTACCTGTGTTAGCTTGATACGCATAAGCGCCAACGGTAGGAATATTAAAAATATTACCCCCTAGCTGACCTGTTGCATCCATACCCAATTTGTTTTGTTCGTTAAATGCATCAGCTATCGCTAAGCCCATTTGACCAATTTGGTTTTGCGCAGGGACTAATATGTCATCTCTAAAAGCAAGTAAGCCGCCAATTTTGCCTTTAAGCTTACTTACATCAACTTCAAGCGGCACTGCTTTGCCACCATTAACGTCAAGCGTGAATTCTTTAAAGTTAGGATCAGGATCCCCTGTCATCGAAAATAAGTTAAATGCGCCATTTTGCATAACAACCGCTTCGCCTGTGCCCATAAAAACGAGTTTTTCGCCATTTGGACCATCAAGCGTTTCTATGTCTATTAGCTCTGATAAGTCGCGTATTGCTTTATCGCGTTCGTTATAGGTAGAGCTCGCATCTGCGGCGTTATTAGTGCCATTAACTGCTGCAATATTTTGATTTAGCGTACTAATGCTTTGAATGAGTGAGTTTGCTTCATCTGAAAATATTTCGAGCTGCTCGTTTACTATACTTTTTTGATCAAGCACTATGCCTGAAAGCCTATCCATTTGATCAATTAAACTTTGCGCATCTGTCATTACTAATGAGCGAGCAACGGTAGACGACGGCTGATTTAGCGCTTCTTGCACATTATTAAATAAAGAGTTAATACCAGTCGAAAGGTTATTCGACTCTTCAGAAAAAATAGTATCAACTCGATTAGCCTCAGTAATAAACTGATCGAAAAACGATTTATTAGAGGTGTCACGATTTAGCTGTGACTGAGCAAACTCGTTTAATAATCGGTATGTTTCGCCTCGCCCTACTTGGTTATCAACCATAGTAGTAAACTCTGTACGCTCGCGCACATAGCCTTCGGTATTAACATTGGCGATATTTTTACTTGTCGTTTGCAGTAGCTCCGAACTTGCTCTAACCCCAGAACTGGCAATGTTTAATAAATTAAACGACATGTTACTCTACTCCTTGGCGGATCACGTTTGCCGCAATGTCTTTTAACTGGCTGCTATTGAGCACTTTTTTTATTTTGCTGGCATAATTTGGATCGGTTGCATAACCTGCTTTTTGTAATGAATCTAAAAAGTCGTTTGGTTTTGCTGTATTTTGTAATGCTTCTTTGTAGCGTGGGTTTTGCGTTAAAAAATCAACGAAGTCGTTCACGCTATCTTTAATTGAATCGTAGGCTCTAAAGCTGGCTTGTTTTTTAACGGGTGTACCTTGCTCAAACTCAAGCGTTACTTTGCTTGCTTTGTCGCCTTCCCAGCTTTTATCTGACTTAATATTAAATAAGTTGTTTGAGCTGCCACCGTCACTTTTATTAATAATGTGTTTACCCCAACCGGTTTCAAGTGCCGCTTGTGCAACCATTACAGCTGGGTTTAAACCAATTTTTTGCGCTGCAGTTTTAGCGTGTTCCCACACTGAACTTACAAACTCTTCTGCATTTTTAAATGTTGGGCTATCGGTTTTAGACCCTGCAGTATCGACTTTAGGCTCAGCAATATCGGCTTTAGTGTTATTAACGATAAGATCGGATTGCTTATTTTTTTGCTCATGAGGAAGAGCAGATCCCACTTGTGTATCGCTAAAGATATCGTTGGTTGTTCTAAGTACAGAGCCTGGCATAAAGTTTTTAGACTCAGGCGATAACTGCTGAACAATTAAATCGGCAAGGCCTAACGAGCCATTTGAAGAAAGCTCTGTTGAAAGTTGCTGGTCGTGCATTTCTTCAAAAAACTTTACGCCACTTGAATTAAATGGGCTGTCTTTGTCTTCAAATGCTTCGTTGGCTTTGCGCATTCCTTTGAGCAGCATTTGCGTAAAAATAGCTTCAAATTGTGCGGCCGCTTTTTTGAGCGCAGCTTTAGAGGCATCAGTTGATGCATCGCCACTGGTTAAGGCTTCTTTACGAAGTGAATCTAAGTTGCCTAAATCAAAAAAGTTTTGTTTATCGAGGTGATTAGTTTCCATCGGCTTTTTGACACAAAATGAATAATGCAGTTAAAAATGCAAAAATTGAGCCACTACCGATAAAACAAGGAAGATAAAAATAATAAACTTAAGTTGCTGTAAATAAAAAGCCCTATATCTTGTTTCAAAAATATAGGGCTTAAGTAATACGTTATTTATTGGCTTGAGTTATTTATATAACAACTAACTGTCCGTTAATTGCGCCGGCTTCTTTTAGTGCTTCTAAAATAGCCATTAGATCACCAGGCGCTGCGCCTACTTCATTAATTGCGCGAACTAAATCGTCAAGGCTTACACCTGGATTAAATACAAAGGCGCGCGAGTCATCTTGATTTACATCAATAATGCTCTGCTGCGTGACAACAGTATCACCGTTTGCTAGCGGGTTTGGTTGTGACACGTTTTGTTGTTCTGCAATTGTTACTGTTAAGCCACCGTGAGTTATAGCGGCAGGCTGAAGCTTAACGTTTTTACCAATTACAATTGTACCAGTGCGCGAGTTAACTATAATTTTAGCGGCCATATCAGCTGGCTTAAATTCTAAGTTTTCGAGTGTCGATAAGTACGATACACGTTGGGATGCATCGCGTGGAGCTATAACACGAATAGAAACAGAATCAATTGCCTGTGCGCTATTTGGGCCAACTAAGTCATTAATTGTTTTTTCTAGGCGTTTTGCCGTTGTAAAGTCTGGGCGGTTTAAATTAAAAGTAATGTAATCGCCTTGCATAAATGGGCTTTCCACGGCGCGCTCAACTGTAGCGCCATTTGGTATACGACCAACTGTAGGGGTGTTAATTACAACTCTACTACCATCAAGGCCTTGTGCGCCTAAGCCACCGACAATTAAACTACCTTGTGCAATTGCGTACACGTTACCGTCTACACCTTTTAAAAAAGTTTGTAGTAAAGTACCGCCACGTAAGCTGCCTGCACTACCAATAGAAGAAACCGTAATATCAATTGCTTGCCCAGGCTTTCTAAATGCAGGTAGTTCTGCATGCACCGCCACAGCGGCAACATTTTTAATTTTAGGACTTTGAGTTGAAGGTAGCGTAATACCAAAGCTGTTCAACATGCCTCTAAAACTTTGTTGTGTATATGAGTTTTGCTCGCCAGTGCCCGGTAAACCAACCACTAAGCCATAACCAACTAGCTGGTTAGAGCGTACGCCTTCAACCATAGACACATCTTTTATGCGCTCAGCACTGGCAGTAAAATGCCAACCTAATAACACAACTAAACATAAAGCTTTAAGGCTATTCATGTTGTTACCCTCTAAAATGGAAACAGCGAACTGCTAAAGAAACGTGTAAGCCAACCAGGACTTTGCGCTTCTTGCGTTTGCCCTTTACCTGAGTATTGAATACGTGCATTAGCAATACGGTTTGATTCCACCGTATTATCGGCGCTTACATCTTGAGGGCGTACGAGACCTTCTAAACGGATAAACTCTTCGCCGGTATTAAGCGTTAGCCATTTTTCGCCGCGTATAACTAAATTACCGTTAGGTAAAACGCGCATTACATTAACCGAAATATCGCCCACTAAGCTGTTTGACTGGTTTGACTTTGAATCGCCTGTAAACGACGAATCGCTGCCAATACCAAACTGAATGCTATCGCCACCTATATTGACAGGTAGGCCACCTAATCCAATAACGGGGTCTAAGCTTGCCTCAGTTTCTTTGTCTGTTTCTGTTTTGGCGGCTTTTGTTGCTTGAGTAGACTCTTGCAACTTAACCGTGATTATATCGCCAGTACGTAGCGCTTTTTTATCGGAATATAAGTCGTTTGATGTGTGAGTATTAAATAATGAACCTGTGGCTACCAGCGGCTCTAAAATAGGCTCGGGGTACATAGGTGCGTAGTAAGGGTCGTCCTGCACTACTTCACTATTTTGCGTAGACATACAGCCACTTAAAAATAATGTGCCCGCTGCAAATAAAATAATATTACGCATAATTCCCCCTACTCTATTAAAGCTGTTGATTGATGTAACTCATCATTTCGTCAACGGCCGAAATTACTTTTGAGTTCATTTCGTAAATACGCTGAGTTTCGATTAGATTTACGAGCTCTTCAGTTACATTTACGTTTGAAGTTTCAAGAGAGCCTTGAATAATGCTACCTAACCCTTCAACACCCGGGTTACCTTGTACAGGTGCACCACTTACAGCGGTTTCGGTATAAAGGTTTTGACCAATTGGCTCAAGGCCTGATGGATTAATAAAGTCACTAATTGTTAGCTGACCAATTACAACGTTATCGGCTTGCCCTGCAACACGTACAGATACTTCGCCGTCTTGCGAAACCGTAATTGATTGCGCGTCATCAGGTACATTCATTTCTGGCTGAATAACGTAACCAGCGCCCGATGTTACGATGCGTCCATCGCCATCAGTAGTAAACTGACCATTGCGCGAGTAAGCAATATTTCCATCTGGTTGCAGTACTTCAAAAAAGCCTTCACCAGAAATCATCCAATCTAGTGAGTTTTCGGTGGTCAACATGTTGCCTTGCGTAAACTCTTTTTGGTTAGCTACAACTTTAGCACCCGCACCTAACATTAAACCCGACGGCATTTCGGTATCTTGCGATGAACGACCACCTGGTTGATTAATATTTTGATAAAGTAAATCTTCAAATATAGCGCGGCTTTTTTTGTAACCTACGGTACTCGCATTCGCTAAGTTATTTGAAATAACCGATATATCGGTTTGTTGAGCGTCTAGCCCAGTTTTACTGATCCACAATGCTGGATTCATAATCGTGTCCTCACTTTAAAGTTAAACTATGCGTAATAACTGATCTTGACGCTCGTCAATTTCTTCAGCTGTTTTCATTAATTTCACTTGTAATTCAAATTGGCGCTGGTGGCTTATCATGTCGACCATTTCGTGAACAGGATTCACATTCGACATTTCAAGCGAACCACTTAAAACTTTTACATTGGCAGAGGTATCTACTGTTACATTTGCTTTTGGTCTAAATAAACCATCGTTACCTTTTTCGAGCTGTGAGCTATTTGCTTCTACCACTCTAAGCGTGTCTATTTCTTCTAAAAAGTTAGCGGGAGCGCCTTGTGGTCGAACTTGAATAGCGCCATCTTGGCTAAACCCTATTTTTTCGACTGGGACGGGTAAAATAACAGGTCCCCCTTCGCCAATAACTTGACGACCGTGGCTGGTTACGAGCATACCTTGAGCTGTAACGTTTAACGTACCCACTTTTGTGTAAGCTTCATTACCGGAGGCATCTTGCACAGCAAGCCATGCGTTATCGCTCATCGCGATATCTAAGTCGCGCCCGGTTTGAACAATGCCACCCGATACCATGTTAGAACCCGGACGCTCTTGCATTGAAAATACACGGGTAGGCAAACCTTCGCCAAACGCTTGCATAGAACGCGCCTGCGCAAAGTCGGCTTTAAATCCTGTTGTATTTGCATTCGCCAAATTATTGGCTTTAAGCGCAAGCCCTTGTAGGCTTTGCTTAGCGCCAGAGGCCGCAATGTAGACCATTTTGTCCATAGTATCGACTCACATAAAAAATCTCTGAACTTATAAATGCAAAATAGGTGCCAGATTAAATTTGACGCAACATTGAGAGGTATTTAGAAGGGCTTACAAAGAGGACTTATAAAAAAGGCTGCAAAAATGCAGCCTAATATATTCAATGGGGTTTAACTTATCGAATCTGCAAAATACTTTGCTGAATTGTTGAGTTAACTTCAAGCGCACGTGAGTTTGCTTGATAATTACGCTGTGCAGTAATTAAGTCTACAAGCTCATTAGTAAGGTTAGTATTTGATTGCTCAAGTGCTGATGAGTTAATTCCACCAAACGTACCCGAACCAGCTTCACCTGCTACAGGTTCGCCTGAATCAATACTTTGCTTCCAACTTGTATCACCCACTTGTGATAACCCTTGTGAGTTTGGAAAACGTACCATAGCCACTTGGCCTAAAAATGTTGAGTCGCCATTACTGTAAGAGGCAACAATTTTACCGTCTGTGCCAATATCAATTCCGGCTAAACGACCAACTGTTGAGCCATCTTGATCGAGTGCTTTTACTTCAAAACCACTTGAATACTGAGTTGGGATACGTCCTGCCGTGTTATTTTCATCGCGCCAGTTAAGCTCAATACCAGTACCTGGGAAAGTTGCACCATTGTCTAGTAATGTTGATAAACCAGCACCAGAACCCGCTGGTAGTAGTATTTCATCAAAAGTAGTTGTATTTGTATTTGCCACACCACCTGTTGTTGATGGTAAACCACTTGAGTCAAAACCTAGGGTGGTCAATGGTGTATAAGGTGTCGTTGTTTGTTCTCCACCAGTTGTGCCATCAACTACTTTGCCATCGAGAGTTGCATATACTTTCCAACTGTTATCTGTACCACCTGCTGCGGCATCATCTTCTTTGGCAAAAAAGTATTGTAAAATGTGAGGTTCACCTAGTGAATCATATACTGTTGTTGACGTAGATGAGTTATAAGTACCACTGGATGTAGGGTCAAAATCTAGACCTGTTGGATCCGCCGTTGCATCTAAGTTAAACGACAAAAATACATTTTCGGTTGCGCGAGGAGAACCAGACGAGTCAGGGATTTGAATTGGATCAGTTGTGCTCAAACTTACCGACGTTGTATCACCTGTAGATGAATCAACTGGGAATGCTTGTAAAAAGTTACCTTTTGCGTCAACCATAAAGTTATCTTGGTTAAGCTTAAATGCACCTGCACGTGTATATGTTAAATCTTGCGAAGATAAATCATCGGTCATCGCAAAATAACCTTCACCAGTGATTGCTAAATCAAGTGAGTTATTTGTAAATTGCAGTGAGCCTTGGTGAAACTGCTGCGCAACCATGGTTGTTTGCACACCGTCACCATTTTTAGTCTTACCAGAGCTAAATACTGATGAAGCGTAAACATCGGCAAACTCAGCGCGTGACTCTTTAAAACCTGTGGTATTAACGTTTGCAATATTATTTGCCGTTACGTCTAAATCTTTTTGCGCGGCAGCAAGGCCGGTTAATGCAATATTGAAGCTCATAATTCACCTCTAACCTGTTAGTCTGTGGCCTGCTAGCAGGCGAAAAATACTAAAATTTATTACGCGATTTCAGCTACATCTGTCAGCCTAACCGCACCTTCTTTAGTGTTAATAATAATGCCACTTGAGCCATTAATATTAACGCTTTCAATGTTTTTAAATGTAGCAATGGGCAAGCTTGAAAATTCACCGTCAGTGCTTCCTTCAGCGGTTACTGAATATTCACCTTCAGGTAAACGCTCACCGGCTTCATTTTTGCCATCCCACGCAAAGCGAACTGCACCTGCTGATTGAGAACCCATATCAATAGTTCTCACTAGCTGACCTGATGCATCTGTCACTTTAATTTTTAAGTTATCAACGGCTTCTTCTGCCACTGCCGAGCCTCTGGCATCACCCGTTTCATTTAAATCTAAGGTGTTTGACTCAAGTAAAGCTTGCTTGCCAACAAGTGTTGATGCTTGCAAAGCTGAATTTGATGTCATAGATGAAGCTAAGCTATCAAAATTTGAATTTAAATCGCTGATCCCTTGCGCCATTGTAAAGCTCGTCATTTGAGCAATCATTTGATCGTTATCCGCAGGGTTACTGGGATCTTGAAACGATAATTGCTGAGTTAACAAAGAGAAAAAGTCTTCTTGTGTTAACGCATCACTCTCAGTATCACTGGTAGCAACTTGTTGCTCTTGCCAGCGTATAGAGTCTAAATAGGATGAAGATGTACTAATATCGTTACTCATAACCTACCCTCGGTTACCGCTGCCCTAGCAACAGTGTTTTACTTAGCATTTGCTTTGCTGCATCAGCAACTTGCACGTTTGTTTGGTAAGAACGAGAGGCAGAAATCATATTTGCCATCTCCTCTACAACATTAACGTTGGGTTTATAGATATAGCCATTTTCATCCGCACTTGGATGATTTGGGTTATATTCAATTTGTAATGGAGCATCGCTTTCAACAATGCCCAAAACTTTAACACCAACTGCGGAGCCCTGCTGGTTACTTGCTGATGCTGAAGCTTTTGTTAGCTCAGCCGCAAATACAGGTTGGCGCGCTCGGTACGTTTTGTCTTGAGATGAACTAATGGTATTAGCATTAGAAATATTACTAGCGGTGGTATTTAAGCGAACATTTTGTGCGCTCATACCCGAACCTGCAATATCGAAAACATTATATAAACTCATAATTTTTATCCTTGACTACCGAGAGCTTTATTCAGACCTTTGAATCTGCCGCTTAAAAATTGCAAGCTGGCCTGATACTCCATAGCATTCTGTGTATACAAGTTTCGTTCCACTTGTATATCAACCGAGTTACCATCGCCTGTATCTGATTGATTTGGCAAACGAAATGATTCAGAGCTGCCCATACTATGAGTACCTCCACCAATGTGTTTATCATTAGTTCTTACCATAGTATTGCCGCTTTGCTGGGTTGACCTTGCCGCTTTTAAAGCTGAGGCAAAGTCTATATCTTTTGCTTTATAGCCAGGCGTATCAGCGTTAGCTATATTAGTTGCAATTAATTCTGCTCGCTGTGAACGTATCAACATGGCTTGCGGATGCACACCTAATGCTTTATCAAAACTGATAGCCATAACCTTCTCCAAAAAATTGACTTACCCATGAATAAAGCAAAAAATAAGCCATTAATATTAGGAAGTGTTATATTTTTATAAGGTTATGTATCTAAATAGAAAAACGACGCTGAGGGCGTCGTTTAAGGGAAATGAATTAACTTAGTTATTTCTTTTGGTAAATGATACCGGGGTTGCATCTAACCATATCATATTCAGTACTTAGCCCAGTTAGGGACTCTGACGCGCCTAAAAATAAATACCCTTTTGGGTTTAATGCTTGTGCAAACTGATTAATAATTTTAGCTTTTATTTCAGGCGCAAAGTAAATAAGTACATTACGGCAAAAAATAATATCAAACTTGCCCATTAACGCGTAAGAATCAAGCAGGTTTAGGTGCCTAAAACTAACTTGTTTTTTTATTGTATCGTTTACTTGTGCCATACCATTGCCGCTGTCTTTAAAAAACTTTTTACGACGCTCTGCAGATAACCCTCTGGCAAGTGCAAGCGCGTCATATTCTGCATTTTTACACATATCAAGCATGGTATTAGATATATCGGTACCAATAATTTGTGCCCCCATACGAAGCACACCTGGTTGCTTGGCGTTAAATTCAGCTACTGACATAGCTATTGAATAGGGTTCTTGTCCTGACGAGCTGGCAGCAGACCAAATTTTTAAAGGCCTCCTTAAGTCTTTAAACTCAGGAAAAAGCTTATTTTGGAGCAACTCAAATGGGTATTGATCTCTAAACCACAACGTTTCGTTTGTGGTCATTGCATCAACTACAGCGGCTCTTAATTGCCGCTCGTGAGGCCCAAGTGTTTTACTAACCAACTCCGATAAAGATCCCACATTAAATCGAGTCATTAACGGAGCAAGTCGGCTTTTAACTAAATACTGTTTATTTTCACCTAAAACAATGCCGCATTGCTGCTCTAAAAACGAACGAAACTGGTCGTATTCACTTTGCTGCAAATCTTTATTATTCAAGTTAGTAGCACCTATTTTTGTTAATCACAATGAACCCACTTTTTAACCGCTGTTGCTAATTCGTCTGGGTTAAATTTAGCAATAAAGTCATCAGCCCCTACTTTTTCAATCATCGCTTGGTTAAAAACACCACTCAGAGAGGTATGCAAAATAACATGCAAAGGTGCAAGTTTGGGATCTGCTTTTATTTCAGCTGTTAAGGTATAGCCGTCCATTTCTGGCATTTCAACGTCTGAGATGAGTAATGCTACCCGCTCAGTAATATCGTTTTTACAATCAAGCTCTGCTATTTCTTTTAATCTTATAAGTGCTTCTTTACCATTTTTGGCAAGCTCTGTTTGCACGCCTAAGGGCTCTAGGGCACGTTTAACTTGATTACGCGCAACAGCAGAGTCATCTGCAATAAATACGATACGTTCGCCTAAATCTTTTTGAATATCGCCACTTTGTGCAACTTCAGCACTTACTTCTGTGTTTACTGGGCAAATTTCGTTGAGAATTTTTTCTACATCGAGAATTTCGACTAATTCATTTTCGATTTCGGTCACTGCCGTTAAATATGAATAACGTCCGGCGCCTGATGGCGGTGGCATTATTTTTTCCCAATTCATATTTACAATACGTTCAACTCCGCCCACTAAAAACCCTTGTACAGAGCGATTGTATTCAGCAATGATTATGAAGCTGTCTTTAATGTTGTCGATTGGGCGCCCACCTACAGCCATCGATAAGTCGATTACTGAAATAGTTTGACCACGAATATGTGCAACACCACGAATATACGGATTAGATTTTGGCATGCTTGTTAGTGGAGGGCATTGCAGCACTTCTCTCACTTTAAATACATTAATACCAAAACGCTGACGCCCTCTGAGCTTAAATAAAAGTAATTCTAGGCGGTTCTGCCCAACCAACTGTGTGCGTTGGTTTACTGAGTCTAAAATGCCTGCCATTCAAATCTCCTAAAGAAAACAAATAATACGGAACGATAATTGCTTTCTATTTATAAAGCTACATAACATCGCGGGTGCGTCTACTTTTTGACGCAAAATATTTATACCCTGTTTGAAACCATAAGCATAGTCGAAACATTATGAGTTTGTTAAAAAAAATCAGAAGATACAGTGTTTTTTATTTTGTTACTAGCTTGTGCTTTGCATTCCCTTTGCACGCTAAAGTGTTTAGTAAAGATTTATTACAAGACATGGCCGTCACTTACATAGGTAAGCAGGTTGGTACATTACAAAATACTAATATTCAATTAAGTGCACTGCCTTTAGATAGTCGCATCCCTGATCGTGTCTGTAATACTGAGCTTGAATTATCAACATCCGATGAGCCACCATTTAACCGCCAAGTAACCTTACAAGCCAAGTGCAATGATGTGCAAACGTGGACTCAATACGTTCATGTAAGAGTTGTTGAAATGGCTCCAGTTGTTGTTGCCACTGCTAATTTAACTCGTGGTGAAGTAATAACTAAATCGCATTTAAGTATTGAAATGAAACCAACTCACTTTGTACGAATTCAGTACTTAGATGACCCTACAATGCTAATAGGCAGCAGAAGTAAACGAAATATTAGAAGTGGTATGCCAGTATTACTAAACCAAATTTGTATGGTGTGTAAAGGTGACTCTGTTAATATTTACGCTAATCTCAGAGGCCTTAGAATTAAAACCACAGGTATTGCTTTAGAAGACGGTACTTTGGGCGAACAGATACAAATAAAAAACAAAAAATCAGGTAAAGTTTTAAATGCGCGAGTAGATGGTGTAGAGTCTGTTCAGGTGAATATTTAATTTAGATTTATACTAAAGTATCCTACGTATATGCCGATAACATGGCATAAGTTGGGTAATATACGGGTTTATTATTATGGTTAATCAAGTTAATGGCAGTAATCAACAAGCTAATGCATTAACAAATGCAAAGCAGCAACAAGTTGATTTAAAAAAAGATAACGCAAATACACAAGCGACGCAGACTCCTTCGCCTAAAGCAGCAAGTGACTCTGTAAGCTTGACGCCGCAGGCACAGCAATTAAAAACGCTTCAAGATAAAGCACAGCAATCGTCTGGCTTTGATAGCGATAAAGTTGCTGAGCTTAAAAAAGCAATAACCGAAGGTAAATATCAAGTGGACAGTGAGAAGCTTGCTAAAAACTTAGCTGATTTTGAGTTTAACGTGTATGGCTGATCATAATAGTTTAATTAGCGTAAAACTAAACCAACAAGTAAGTTGTTTAGATTCTTTGCATACGCTATTAAACGACGAGCTTACTGCTATTGCTTCACGACGTGGTGCTGGTTTAAAAGAAATTACCCAACAAAAAATGTCTTTTTTAACTAAGCTAAGCACTCTTGATAAAGAGCTAAGTAAGCTTATTGCCAGTAACGATACACAAAATCCTGAAATATCTGAGCTAATAAGCCAAGTTAAAACTCAACTTGCGCAATGCCAAAAACAAAATAATGTTAATGCTCATGCTGCCCGCCAAGCGCAACTAAGTGTTAAACAATTAAAAGAGATATTAATTGGCGCACCAACGTCAATGACCTACGACCAAGCCGGTAAGTCTGTAAATACCGAAAGTAAACTGGTTCGTAACTTAAAAGCTTAAGCCCAAAATTTTACATTAAAAAAGTCTTATTGACTTATCAATAAGACTTTTTTAATGTCCTTTATTCTTAAATTTAGTTATAAATAATACCAATTCACTTAATTATGTAAGCCCCCTTAATAAATAATTAGGGGGCTTTATTGGTATTAAATATCCGTTTGATTATTACTACTTTCAATTAAGTGTTTAATCATTTCCTCCGATTGATTTTGTACATCAACTGCAGGTGCTGCTGTATCAATGCTTCCCCCGCTTTGGGCTGGGGTATAAGCAATTGCAGAACCTTCGTCTTCAACCAGTGTATTTAGCGCTATAAGCTGCTCTGCATCTTCGTTAATGATTACATCATCAATATTAAGCGGCTCCGCCGAACTCATTTGCACCGTTTGCTCAGGTGTTGATAGACCACTCAAGTTACCTAAATCAATCGTTTCAGTGCTTAATACGTTGCTGCTTGAAATTTCATTAGGGTTTGTATCGCCTAGAGCCGACTCTTCGCTAAATGATGCAGGGATTGTATCGCCAGAAGCAGCGCTTGCTCCATTATCGTAAATATTTCCCGTATCCTCTATTGTGTTTCCAGTATTTTTGATTAAATAGTTTCCTGCTTCATCAACAGTTACAAAGTAGAATTGCTCTCCTCCACCTATGTTTAGATTGAGTAAATTTAGAAAGCCTCCCCAATCTCCATTGCTATCAGAAGTAAAACTTCCTGCATTATCTAGTACATCTAAATCTAGACCGAGTAAGTTAACACCCAATAATGAAGAGCCAATAATATACACTTCAGTATCTGGTTCTGTTGTTCCTTCAACTGACGGTAATAAAACACCTAATATCCCAGAGTCAAAATCAGTGATTTCAAAACTTATTGGTGTAGTATCAATAACCAATCCAGATAAACTACCGCTTGAAGTTGTATTGCCTGATGTATCAGTTGCTACGGCTGTTACTGTGTACTCCCCATCAGCTAGGGCAGTATTAGCTGTAGCACTCCATACACCCGATGCATTAACAGTTTCTATTAATACAATACTTTCAGTTGGACCACTAAAGGTAACAGTTACAGACTCACCTGGAGCAGCTGTACCTGTTATAACTGGGCTTTGTTCTGCTGTTAGTTCTAGTCCCGAGTCAATTGTGATACCTGAGTCAATTGCGCTACTTGATGATTGCGTACCAGTATTACCTGCACCATCAGCAATGCCAACATCTACAGTGTAGTTACCTTCACTAAGTACTTCTGCCGATATCACGCTCCAAGTTCCATCAGTGCCAACGGTTGTGTCAACATTGTGAGTGGCACCAGCTGAATCAGTAAACATAACTATTACAGCCGCACCTGCAAAGCTTCCAGTTACAGAACCCGTAATGGTAGGCGTTGTATCTTGCCCTACTGTAATTGGGTCTATCACTACAGTTGGTGCAGTATAATCGGTGCTTGACACCATAGTATCGCTAGCAGAGTTACCCGCTGTATCGCTTATCGATGCTGTTGCATTAAAGCTACCTTCACTAAGCGCGGTGGTAGCTGTTACTGACCATGTGCCATTGCCCGAAACTTGAGCGGTAATAATTTGTGAATCATTATTAGCATCGGTAATAACAACACTCACATTTGTACCTGCTGGTGCATCACTTGTACCTGTAATTGTTGGTAACGGGTTATTAGTAACAGGTAACTGGTTAACTTCAACTGTTGGTGGTGTTAAATCAATAATGCCACCTAGGCTTGTAGAACTTGTAAGCCCTAAGTTTTCAACTGTAGCACTTACAGTAAAGGCACCTTCAGCTAATGGTGTTGTAGGTATTAGAGTCCATACACCTGCAATAGCTTGGGTGTTATATGTCGTTGCTGTACCGCTACTATCGGTAATAACTACCTGTACGTCACCTGCTAATATATCTGTGGTACCTGTAATTGTTGGCGTTGTATCGCTTGTATCTACAATTTGATTAATTAACAAACCTGGTAAGGTTGTACTAATAGTGCCCGTTTGCGTAACTGTTGTTATATTCCCAGCATCATCTGTACTTATTGCCTCAATTGTTAAGTCACCTTCAGCAAGTAAAGGAGTAACAATAAGCCATGTTCCGTCTCCTAATACCGAAGTGGTAACTAAATATAATGTATCTGTAGAGTCAGTAATATTTACGGTAATTAAACTTCCTACCTCTTCATCGCTTGTCCCTTCAATAGTAGGTGTTAGCGTATTAAGTACACCAAACGCATCAATTCCTAGCGCTGGCGCTATAGTATCTATGGTTACTTGCTCAATGGCCGACAGCCCTGTATTACCTGCCGCGTCAGTTATACTTGCAGAAACAGTATATACACCATCTGATAAGCTAGTAGTTACTAAAGACCACTTGCCATCGCTACCAATTAAGGTATTAAATACCGTTTTTTCACCATTACTACCAATAACAGTTACATCAATATTTGTGCCTTCCGCTTCTGGTGATGTACCTGAAAGCTCTAATATATCTGTATTGCTAATGCTCAGTGGTAAAATTCCAACCACTGGTACTAGCGTATCAACGACGAATTCAAGCGTATCGGTAACTACATTACCTGCATCATCAGTAATACTCACATTCGCAACATGCTGCCCTTCAGTTAGTGCATCTACCTCGAGTGAAAATAACCCAGCTGCATTAACCGTGGTGGTTAAAACTGAACCGCCATCTAGTTGTATTTCAACAACACCATTAATTAAATCACTGGTACCTTGGATTATTGGCGTGGAGTCTGATGTTGTGCCAATAACCTGTAAGCCAAGTGTTGGCGATATTGTATCCACCATTCCAGTAAGTAGTTGCGTGGTAGTAATACCGACCTCACTTAACACGTCAACTGTTACGCTAAATGTCCCCTCAGCTAATGATTGAGGAACCTGCACAGCCCACGTATTATCGGCTTGCACTATAGCCGTAAGCTCTTGTACTACATTTCCGCTATCTACCACTTTAACTAGCACTTCAGTGCCTGGTGCTTGGTCGGTCGTACCACTAATTATTGGTAAATCGCCCTCACCAGTAGCAAAGTCAACTACTGCATTTAGTACTGGGGTTGAAGCATCTACATCAGCAGTCGTAATAGTGGTGGTGTTACCCGCATCATCGGTTGCAGAGGCTTCAATAACTGATAAGCCAATAACATTAACGGCTAGGCCTAATAGCTCCCAATCACCATTTGCATCTGTGGTTACATCGTATGTTAAATCGAGTGAATCACCTGCAAGCTCTAGAGTAACCGTAACGGTTTTACCTTCGCCCAAATCAGATGTACCAGATAAAGAAACCAACTGACCTAATAGGAACGAAGGCACAATTGTTAGCTCTGGTCCCACGGTATCAACCTCACCACCGGTTTTATTGTCGACCGAAGTATTGCCCGCAGCATCGCTAATAGTTGCACTAACACTGTAAACACCGTCAGCTAAAATATTATTAGCAGCCGCTTGCCAGTCTCCATTGCCATCGGTTTGAACGGTCATTTGATGAGAAACTCCAGCAGAATCAGTAAAGGTAACAATAACGTTTGTATTTTCCTCGTTAGACGTACCTGTAATCAATGGAGTGCTATCTTGAGTTAGTATTAATGAACTTTGATTAATACTAATCTCTGGTGCAATTGTATCAATGGTTGCTGTATTTGTTGCGTCGCCGGTATTACCCGCGCTATCAGTAACAAATACTTCAACTGAATAATTCCCTTGTGAAAGAGAACTACTTGCCTCTACAGACCATACACCACCAGTTTGAACTGTTGTATTTACAGTATGCTTATTCCCTAGTGCATCGGTAAATACCACAGCAACTGCATCACCTACCATGGCACCTGTCACGCTTCCTGAAATACCTGGGGTTAGGTCTGTACTTCCAACAATATTATTAATAGTTACAACTGGCGCAGTTATATCAACTCCCCCTGTAGTACTTGTGTTTACAGGGTTACCGGCAGTATCTGTGGTTGAAGCTGAAACCGTGTAAGCGCCCTCACTCAACTCTGTACTTGCAGCGACTGACCATGTGCCATTTGCACCAACAGTAGCATTAACCGTTTGCTCTGCACCTAAGCTATCCGTAATTAAAATAATAACTAATGCGCCCTGTGGTGCAGTGGTTGTGCCTGAAATAGTTGGCGTTGTATCATTTAAAGTTACAAGCGGTGTAATACTAAGTGCAGGTGCTGTTAAATCTATAACACCACTGCCCGTTGCATTACTCGTTAAGCCTCCTTCAGTCACACTTGCCGAAACAGTAAACTCCCCCTCAGGAAGAATACTTGTCGCATCAACACCCCAAATACCGCCTACTACCGAAGTAGTTACAGTATGTGAAACGTTATTAACGTCAGTTATGACAACCGTGATTTCTGTATTATCTGCCGCACTACTTGTGCCTGATATTGCTGGTGTTTGATCATTCGTATCAACAATTGTATTAATATTAATTGTTGGCGCATTGGTATTTAACGTTGCGGTAGTATTTGCTGAAGCACTATTACCTGCGGTATCGACAATAGTTGCAGAAACTGTAACTTCACCATCAGTCAGTGCGTCGGTTATATCTACACTCCAAGCACCTCCTGCGCCAACAACAGTTGTGTAAGTCTCGGTACTATCTCCATCGGTCACAGTTACTGTAATACTCGTGTTTTCAGGTTCATTGGATGTGCCTGAAATAGTTGGCGTGCTGTTATTAATTGTACCTAATGCATTTATAGTAATACTTGGTGCTTGAGTATCAACAAAACTCGAACCTGTATCAGAGCCTGTATTACCAGCATCATCGGTAATACTTACCTCTACATCATAATCGCCATCTGGCAAGCTTGGCGCTGTAACTTGCCAATCGCCGCTAGCATCAACTATTGCGGTTAAAGTATGTATATCACCGTTGCTATCTGTAATGACTATATCGACCACCGTATTCTGTGGTTCAGTTGAAGTACCACTTACAATTGGTGTATTAGTGTTAAATACAGTTATATCATTAAGTACAATAACAGGTACTTGGGTATCAATTGTTAAATCAATAGTCGTGCTGCTGATATTATTAGCGTCATCGGTAATACTTACTTGCGCCGTATAATCACCATCAACAAGTGCTACGGGGACATCTACTTGCCAATTGCCATCAGTACCCACAGTTGCTGTTAGTGTTTGACCACCAATAATAATGCTTACATCTGCACCTATCTCATTACTTGTGCCTGAAATTGTAGGTGTTGTATCTATTGTCGCGTTAACTTCGTTCACAATTAATGTAGGATCAACACTGTCTATTTCACCTTGAGCCTGCTGCGTTGTTAAGTTACCAACACTGTCTCTAACCTCTGCAACAACGGTATATTGACCTTGCGCTAGCTCTGCAGGTACAGCAACAGACCACCCACCACCGGCTTGAACTGTCGCAGTAAACGCTTGGCTTTGCCCTGCACTATCGATAACCGTCACATTAATTACTGTGCCTTGCCCCATATCGGTGGTGCCGCTAATTACTGGCGTACTGTCATTAGATAAAGCATCGACACTAACTGTTAATTCTGGTGCTACGTTATCAAAATCAAGTGTATTGATTGTTCTAACATTACCAGCGGCATCCGTTGCACTGGCAGTTACATAGGCAAGACTTAGTAAAGGTACTGTTATGTTTGCAAGCCCCCACGTACCATCAGGATTTGTTGTTGCGGTGTAAGTTGCGCCAATTAACCCACCAACTAGGTACTCTGTGATAGTGATCACAGAACCCTCTGGTAGATCAGAATCCCCCGAAAGAGAAACCAAATTTCCTAATAAAAACGATGGAATAATTTCAAGCTCCGGAGCGGTTACATCTAGTTCACCATTATCTGTGCCAGTGCCTGTATTGCCTGCAGCATCAGTGATGCTGGCGCTGACGCTATAATTACCTTCAGCTAATGTACCTGTTGGTGTCGCACTCCAGTTACCATTAACATCGGTTTGTACATCAATGCTTTGGATGGCATTTGCTGCATCTGTAAACGTAACCGTAATCGTGCTGTTAGGTGCATCACTGGTGCCAGTAACGGTTGGCGTGCTGTCGTTTGTTAATACTGGCGCATCCACAGTAATACTTGGTGCAGCGGTGTCTATTGTGCCGTTACCTATAATGTCCGTGCTATTACCGGTAACATCGCTGATGCTGGCTTCAATACTATACGGTCCTTCTGCAAGTGCTGTTGGCACTTCGACTGAGAAGGTGCCATCGGCATCAACAGTGGTAGTAAACGTTTGTGTATTGCCTTGATCGTCCACAACGATGAAGTTAATAACCGTGCCTTCAACGGCATCGCTTGTTCCGCTGAGTGTCGGGGTGATGTCGTTACTTGAACCTGGGCTGGTAAGTACAAGTGTCGG